>NZ_JBMDXE010000192.1:0-29224 GCF_048594845.1 Rhodopseudomonas sp.
ACCACCGACGGCGAGCTGAAACGCCAGCTGGAGCTCCCCGCGACCGGCGTCCAGCGCAGCTACCGCGCCCGCGTCTTCGGCGACGTCAGCCAGACGCAGCTGGAGGAGCTGATCCACGGCGTCGAGATCGAGGGCATCCGCTACGGCTCGATCGATGCGAACCTGGAGCGGCGCACGGGTCGCAATTGCTGGATCATGCTGTCGCTGACCGAAGGCAAAAACCGCGAAGTGCGCAACGTGCTGGCGCATCTCGGGCTCGAAGTGAACCGGCTGATCCGCGTCTCCTACGGCCCGTTCCAGCTGCTCGAGCTCGGCGAAGGCGAGGTCGAGGAAGTGAAGACGCGGGTGCTGCGCGAACAGCTGGGCGAGAAGATCATCGAGCTCGCCGGCTGCGATTTCGTCGGTCCGTCGCCTAGCGAGATCAAGCCGAAGCGGCCCGCGCGCGCGGTCGCCGCGGGCGAGGAGGCCGCGCCGGCGCCGAAGAAGAAGCCGCCGACCAAGCGCGGTGCTGTCGAGGATCGCAAGGGCCGCAAGATCAAGGTCGAGCGCACCGGCACCGGCGCGCCCCGCGACCCGTCGCGAGGTCCGGCGCGTCGCTATCACGGCAAGCGCGATATCGCCCCGCGCGACGAGTAGTTGGGGTTCATGCTGATGGCAGGCACGGCGCTAGCGCTCCCTCCCCCCTTGCGGGGGAGGTTCGGGGTGGCGGGTAAGCCACGAGGTCTGGACTCGCGGACCCCCACCCCCGACCCCTCCCCGCAAGGGGGAGGGGAGTGCGCTGTGCTTGGGGTTGGCTCCGCAAAGCGAGTCTTCCGATGCGCGTGATCGGGGGGCGGCTGCGCGGGCGCAATCTCGTGGCGCCGTCGTCGCGGGAGATTCGGCCGACGGCGGATCGGCTGCGCGAGTCGCTTTTCAACATCCTGATGCATGCGTACGAGGACCCGATCAGCGATGCGCGGGTGCTGGATCTGTTCGCCGGCACCGGCGCGCTCGGTATCGAGGCGTCGTCGCGCGGCGCCAAGTTCGTGCTGTTCGTCGATAACGGTGCCGAGGCGCGGGCGCTGCTGCGCGCCAATGTCGAGGCGCTTGGGCTCGGCGGCGTCAGCAAGGTATATCGCCGCGATGCCGCCAATCTTGGCCCGGCGCATCCGGTCGAGCCGTTCGGCGTGGTGTTTGCCGATCCGCCGTACCGCATGCAACTGGCCGAAAAGGCGCTGGCGTCACTCCGCGACGGCGGCTGGTTGCTGCCCGATGCGCTGGTCATCGTCGAGGAGGCCAAGGACGCCGGCTTCGTCGCGCCGGATGGTTTCGTCGAGCTGGAGCGCCGTGCCTACGACGACACTGAATTCACCATCCTGCGGTTCGGTCCTGCGGTGTCCTGAAGCTTAGATCGCGCAACGCGATCAGCCAGCCACCCAATTGCCGTGAAAGCCATCCGGCACGCGGTGGCCGAGTTGTACCAGCGCGATCGGGCCGCTTTCGATATCGGACGCGTTGAACACCGCGAGGTCGCTGCGGTTCTCGCAGCCGCGCCAGATCACCGTCAGCAGCCAGCCGTCGGCTTCAGCCGCATCGGATGTGCGCGGCACGAACACCGGCTCGCCGATCGTGTCGCCTGTCGGTAGCAGATAGCGCGCGCGGCGTTGGCCATTGCCATCGACGTGCACGAGACCAGTCAGCATGCCCAGCATCGGCGTTTCGGGGCTGGCGCAGGCGTACCAGCCGTAACGATTCGGTAGGCCGGCGCGGCGTTCGTCGATGCGCGGGAATTCGCCGCTGATGTCGTCGAGGTAGCTGCGCGAAAAGCCGCTGGTGTTGCTCGCGAGATCGAAGGTCCAGCGGCACAGCCGGGCGCGGCCCTTGTCGGGATCGGTGCGGCGGCCGTCCGGATGCGGAAACAGCGGCGCGACCTCTGACTGCATCACATCGGCCACGATTTTGCTGCCGTCCTCCCACGCATTCATCACGTGGAAGACGAAGCAGGCGTCGCCGCGGAACCAGCGGATGTCGCGGGTCGAGCCGCCGCGCTTCATCACGCCCACATAGGCGCCTTTGCCGGGGTCCCAGGCGTAAGGCGGCTTACCGCGCATCGCCCGCCAGATGCTGCCGGTCAGCGGCAGGATCGGAAACAGAACGTAGTTCCCGGTGACGATGAAATCGTGCACCATCGCGGCGTAAGGCGCCTTGAAATACTCCAGTCGCGTCACATGTCCCGAAGCGTTGATTGCGCCGAACGACATCGTGCGCTTGAGTGGTCCTGCCGCGTTGTAGCCGAAGAATAGCATCTCGCCGGTCACCGGGTCGATCTTCGGATGCGCCGTGAACGGCCCCTTCAGGGCGCCGCCATAATCGTGATAACCGCGCGTCGCCAGCGTGCCGGGCTCGATCTCCATCGGCAGATGCGCTTCTTCGAGCGCCAGCAGCTTGCCGGCGTGATATACGATGTTGGTGTTGGCGACGTTGCCGTCGTCCGGCGCCGAGCGCGGCGCGTTGGGTAGCTTCATGTTGAACTCGCCGTACAGCGGGCGGCCGGCATCGTGCTCCGCCAGCCATTTCGGCGTGCGCACCCAGCGATTGCGATAGCTGGCGCGGCCGTTCTCGAGATGAAACGCGTGCAGCATGCCGTCGCCGAAGAACCAGTGCGCGTTCTTCGAGGCGAATTGCGGGTTGGCGCCGTTGCGATAGAGCGTGCCGTTCAGTTCGCGCGGCAGCTCGCCCTTGATCGGCAGAAACGCCGCGTCGCACTCCATCGGGATCGGCGCGAGATTGTCGCACGCATCCGGAATTCCGATGACCTGTAGCATGGCGGTCTCCTGACGATGTGCATCGCCGCAATCTGCTTAGTGCAATTCGTTTAGTTCAATTCGTTTAGTTCAATGTCAGCAGCCGGCCGAACGGCTGCGTCGCATGCGTGTGCGTCTCCGGCACGGCCCAGATCACCGGCCAGCGCGGTTTGAAATCCGCCGGGCCTTCGAGATCGGTCAGCACCACCGCGATGTCGGGCCGATGCCGGTCGGCTTCGGCGAGTAGCGGCGTGAAGTCGGTGCCGCCGCCGCCGCTGAATGTGATCTCGCTCAGCACGAAGCGGCGGCCGGGCTCGAAGAATTCGACCTGGCGGACGCGCTCGTCGCCGATGATCAGCACCAGCCCGGCTTCCTGCCGCCGCAGAATGGTCTCGATCTCGTTGGCGAAACGCTCGATCAGCCGGTCGTCGATAGAGCCGGAGACGTCGATGATCAGCGCCAGCCGCGGCTCGTTCTTGGTGGCCTGAAAGCCTGGCTCGAACGGCATGCGATGACGGCCGGCGCGCCCCTGATTGGCGATATAGGACCGCGCCGGCCGCGACCAGGTCAGCGCCGGCTTGCGCGCCAGTCCGCGCGCGAGCTGTACGCGCAGCACCTGCGCCCATGGCGTGCGGGTGCGCGGCAGGTCGGCGATCAGCGTGCGCAGCATCGAGAACGCGCCATCACCGGCGTGGCCCCGCAGGATGCGCTCGCTCCAGTCGCGGGCGTGCTCGGCCTCGGCTTCCGGCGCGGATTGAGACTCCGCGTTGGGGATCAGGTCGCGTGCGCCGCCGGCACTGAGTTCGCGCACCTTCGCGGAGCGCGCGCCGTCGGCGCGCTGCTCGGCGCTCTCCTTCGCGGATTCAGATTGGGACTGCGACTGATTGCGGCCGCCGCTGCCGGCGTCGTCGGAGTCCGAGCCGGAGCGCGAGGCATCGTTGGATTTCTGCTTGCCGGTGCTGCTGGTCTCGCGGCGATCGTCGATCGCGCGGTATAGCTTTTCGACGTCCCATTCCAGCAGCGCTGCTTCGGGCGGCTGTTCGCGCTTCAGTGCCTGGGCGAGGAGTTGCTCCAGCATCACCGATCTGGCCGGCAGCTTCAGCCAGCTCAGATGCGCAAGTGTGGAGTTGACGATGGCGTCGGCGCAGATGGTGTAGAGTTCGAGATCGACATCGCCGATCACGCGCTGCAGCTCGACATAGCGCTGCGGGTGGCGCAGGGCGATGTGCAGCACCTCGTGGGCGACCAGCCCGGCCTGCTCGGCGAGCGGCAGCTTGTCGAAGGCCGGGCCGTAATACACGGTGGTGCCATCGGTCACCGCGGGCGAGGCGGGCTCATTGCCGTCGGCGGGCAGGTCCTGATGCCGCACCCACAGCGCGAGACCGCCAGTCGAGGGCGCGAACTCCACCATGCGCTGGATCGCGCGCGTCCCGCGATGGCTGAACAGCGCCGCAGCTTCAGGCATCCTGCGTTTCCAATTGTCGGCGTTCGCCGTAACGCGCATAGGCCGGGCTGTCGAAGATCGCCGCCTCCAGTCCGTTCTCCAGCCCGCGCTGCATCAACAGCTCCATCGCCAGCGTCTGCGCCTCGCGGATCGGCAGCGGCACGGCGCCACGGATATCGGGCAGTTGCTCGACGATCTCCAGCGCCCGCGCCAGCGTGGCCTTGTCGGTGCAGGCGGCGAGCAGTCCGTACAACATGCCGTACAGCGCATCGAGCGTCTTCGGTAGCAATGCCGCGGTCTCGGGTCCCGGTTTCGCCGCGAGCAGCTTGACCACGTCGGTGCCGGCCTGTATCTCGCGTAGCACGCCGAAGAACTCAGCCGCATTGGCGGCACCGATCCGGCCCTGCACGAACAGCCGCTTGGCGGAGTCGGACAGGCCGGACTTCAGCACATGGGAGATGTCTTCCCAGCCGCGCGGACTGGCGCCGATCAGATGATCGCCGGCGAGCTGCGCCTGGGTATCGTCGAGCTTGTCGGGTCGCACCTTGAGATAGGCCATCACTTCCGGCGCGAAGTCGCGCGCCATCGCGTGGGCGAGGAAGGCGTCGATCGCGGTCTGGACGTTGAAGTGAAACATTCGGTCGGCCAGCGCGGTGCCCATGTCGTGGCTGATCGCGCCATGGAAGCTGGCATTGCCGGCGGCCACCACCAGCCAGCCATCCGGCAGCTGATAGTTGCCGACGCGGCGGTCGAGGATCAGCGAATAGGCCGAGATCTGCAGCCGCTGATCGGCGGCGGTGAGCTCGTCGAGAAACAGCAGCCCCTCGGGTTGATCGGGTGACGGCAGAAACTCCGGCGGAAACCACACCGTCTTGGCGAGATTTTCGTCCGCATAGATCGCGCCGCGGATATCGACCGGCTCGATGGTGGTGAGCCGCAGGTCAACCAGCGGCACCTTGTAGTGCTCGGCGACCTGGCGCACGACAGAGGACTTGCCGACACCCCGCGTGCCCCACAGCATCGAGGCGCGGCGCCGCAGCGTCGGCTCGGCATATTGCTCGATCAGCGCGGCCTTGGCGGCGGCGATCGACACAGGGGGGATGTTCATCGGATTGCCGTGCATCGATAGGATCCTCGCTTACGTCGTCTGAACGTCGAGAGTCGGCTGGCTCGCCGGCTCGGTCTGTGGGTGCCAAGCGGTGTGAGTCATTCGGCGCGGCAGCGGGGGAATCTCCATCGATGGAATGTCGCGCATCCCGAACGCGCCGATCATCAGCAGCGGCGGCGCGCCCATCAGCAGCAGGTTGATGATCGAGTCCTGCGGGATGTCGACCAGGGTCAGCGCGGCCGCGCCGACGATCAGGCTGGCGAAGAACAGCAGCGGCAGCGCGCGACGCAGCGCCACGCCCCAGCGCTTGCGAGCCAGCGTGGCATGATAGGCCGCCGGCGGCTGCGATAGTGTCCGGGTGAGATGCGCAATGGTCTGTTCGAACCGCGCCTCGATGGCGCGGCTCAGTTCGGCGCCGCTGCCTCGCGCCTTCAGCTTGCCGCTGTAGCCTGCTTTGCTGCTGCGTATCGGCGACCACGCCCAGCCCATCACCGCCAGTAGGTCCTCGGGCAGTTTGACGCCGGCGACATCCGGCGTGATGTCGATCTCGGCAGGATAGCCGCGCACCTGCGGGCCGCGCAGCACGATCGTGAAGCCCGCGATCCGCGCCTCGCCGCGCAACAGTTCGCGATCGACCGCGGCCGGATCGTAGCCCTTTTCGCCGGGACGTGGCGTCAGCCGATAGCTCAGCGCCACAATGGTGCCGTCGACGGTGCGGAATTGCTGTTGAGGCCGTATCGTTTCGATCCGGGCCAGCAACACGCCGGAGTCTTCGCCCTGCGTCTCGAGGGTTGCCGAAAGGCCGCCGCCGAGCGTCAGCGTCCGCGTGAGGATGCTGTAGCCAGGACGGGGGTTGTCGAGCCGCAGCACTTCATGGGCATCGATCCCGCCGACACCCTCTTCATCATGCGTGATCGGCTTGAAGATCAGCCGCCGGTTGATGCGATCGCTGGCACCGAGATCGACGTGAAAGTCGCGGCGCGTGAACGGCTGCACGAGCGTCAGAATCTCATGGTGCGTGAGCGGATGCGTCGGCGCCGGTTCGGTGCCGGCAGTGCCGGTGAGGAGGCTTGTGTAGTTCATTCGCGTTAAACACCTCCGCATGGAGAGTCGTATCACATGATTTGCATTGTCAGTTAACCGCGCTCATGTCGCCGTTTGCAATACGAAAACAAAACACATGTAATGATCACAGGGAGCGCCGCTTCACATCCTCGTGCGGCGCTCCCGTGATTGTCAGGCTGTTACGACAGGTGCGTCAGTCCGCTCTGACACACTGAGAAATTGGTCGTATGACCGTACCACTTGGTCGAGCACTTCGAAGTGCATCAGCGCGCCGGCGTCGAATTGCTGGATGGTCCAGTTCGACCGCCCGGCGACGCGGCTCTTATGCCGGTAATCGACGAAGTCGCCGCGGGTGCCGTACGCCATCCACACCGGCAGCCGCAGCGATTCGTAGATGCTGAGGATGTCCTTGCTGAACATGTAGCCGGCCACGAAATAGTACGGAGCATAGCGAGCGCCGGGCTGGTGGGTAGTATGGTAGTCATAATCCAGCATCGACTCGTCGATCTTCTTTGAGCCCCAGGTCTTTTCCAGGAATTTCCGGATCACCGGCCGCGCGGTGAGCAATTTGAAGAAGCCTTCGTCCCACAGCTTGAAGCGCAACGTGCTGAGCAGCCAACCCTGACCGCGCGTGCTGGGCACGCGTTCGTCGCGAGCCTTGCCTTCGAAGCCGGTCGGGCTGATCAGGCCAAGGGTGTGAAACGCCTCCGGCCGCTCGGCCGCAGCGCGCGCGACGAATTCGCACGACAGCGACAGCCCCATCACGTCGATTGGCTGCGGCCCATGCAGCTCCTGCACCCGAGCGATTGCCGCATGCACCGCGTCGGTCATGATCCGCGCTGTGTATTCCCGGTCGTCGCGGTCGGACTGGCCGAAGCCGGGCAAATCGACGGCGTGCACCGGGCGATACTTGGCGTAGTGATCGTACAGCGTCTTGATCTCGAACGCCGAGCCGGCGGCGTTCACGCTGTGGATCAGTAGCAGTGGCCGCGTCGTCTCGTCGCTTGCGGCAAAGCCCAGCGAATAGGTCGCGAGCCGCCCGACTTTGGTGGCGATATCTGTTCGGGTGCCGCTGACCGGATTGGCAAGGCTTGACCGTGCATGGCCCTGCCTTGCGTTGGTGGTGCGGAGCGTTTCGCTGTTGGTGACGGACATTTGCGATCCCCTTTTGCGTCGCCGTGGCGCGCATGAATGGTAGGCAAATGAAATGGAACCTGATCCGTTCCAACACTGTCTGCGCAGAAGGGAACTAACTAGCAAAATGGTATTCGCGTACATGAATGTCTGCGACATCATGGCAGGCACGTAGTTATTATTGAGCACTTCGAGACGTGAGACGTCAGCCGTGCGTGACGTCAACTCTTGCGGGTGAGCGCGCCGCGTACAGCAGGCGCGGTATTCTGCCAGAAGGCGCGGCTCGACGTGATGGCGGCGCGGCTTTCTGAGTCAGCCCTTGAATGGCGACCCATTCGGCTTGATCCGCACACCGGGGCGAAGCCGGGTCCAGGGCAGCGCCGCTGGGTCGGCCGGCATCGCACCGGGCGCTGCGCAGATCAGCAACTTCTCGGCGATCGGCTGGAAGTCGGCGCGGAAATGCACCGAGCTCTTCACCACCAGGACCGCCTGCGCGGTCGGCTCGATCCCGACGTAGCGATACATCGCCTGATCGGCGAGCTGCGCCTTGTGTGATGACACCACCACGCGGACGTCGCCGATCCGCAGGCAGGCCGACGGTCCCATCTCCATCTCGCGTCCGCCATAATACGGTCCGCCGGCGACGAACCGTCCGTCCGACAGCTGCTCGACCACGAAGCTCTCTTCATACGGCGCGTCGCCGGCGATGCCGGACTTGCCGCCGACCGCCAGCCGCACCGTGGCGCCGACACCGGCATCGTGTGCGGCTTTGGCAGAGGCCGGATCGTAGATCACGCCGATTGCGGCGCGCTGCGCATTGGCCCGCACCAGCGCACGCAGCATGCCGGTGGTGTCGGAGTCGCCGCCGGCGCCGGGATTGTCCTGGGTGTCGGCGATGATCACCGGCTTGCTGGCGCCCTCCGCCAGCTGCATCGCCAACTTGACGCCGTCGTCGGGCGAATAGATCGGCCCGTCGAAATCGTTCTCATGGCCGATCACCAGAGCCGCGACCTTGTCGGCCGCAGCATCGGCATCGGCCTGAGTGCGGCCATAAGCGAACACAGAGGCGCCGCAGTCGGGGAAGTCGGCGGCCGGAAAGCCCGGTGCGAACGACAGCGTCGGCACGGCGTCGCCCTCCAGCGCCGCAAGCTTGTCGTAGATGCCCTTGGTCGGCTCGTCGAAGGTGCATTGCCAAGAGATCGGGATCAGGAACGGCAACTGCCGGAACGCCTTCGCTAGCTTCTGGCCGCTCCTCAGCAGCAACGCCAAATGCCTGGCCGCGGCGCGACCGGTGTCGGCCATGTCGACATGCGGGTAGGTGCGGTAAGCGATCAGCGCGTCGGCATGTTCGACCATGCGCGGCGTGACGTTGGCGTGCAGGTCGAGGCTGACCACCAGCGGCAGATCCGGACCGATCACGCCGCGCACGCGGGCGAGAATCTCGCCTTCGCCATCGTCGAGATGTTCCGTCACCATCGCGCCGTGCAGGTCGAGACACACGGCATCCAGCTCGCCTGCGGCCTTGATGCCGTCGACCATGACTTTAACGACGCGCTCGAAGGCGTCTTCGGTGACGTGCGCCGACGGGCTGGCGCCGCAAGCGATCGTCGGGACCAGCTCCCACCCGTACGTCGCGGCTTCGTCATTGAATCCGGCGAGGCCGACATTGATGCCGCGCATCACCTTGAGCACGTCGGCGCCCGTCGTCATCGCCGGCCAGCCGCCGCCGTGAACGAACGCCTCCCAGGTCGCCTTGGTGGGCGCAAAGGTGTTGGTCTCATGCAGAAAGCCGCCGACGGCGATGCGGGTCATGGTCGTTGTTCTCTTGCTGAATTTACGTTCGCCATTCCGGGATGCGTCCCTTGGGGCGCAGGCCCGGAATCCATATTCCCTGGCGGTGGTTATGGATACCGGGCTCGCACTCTGCGCGCGCCGGAATGACGGGGAGGGGTGATCGCTTAGTTCGCCAGTGCTTGCGCAGCCTCACTCACCGGACGGAAGTTCGCAAAGTCCCAGTCGCGGCCGGGGGCGGCTTCGAGGAGCTGGCGTGTGTAGGCCTGCTTCGGATTGGTCAGCACCTCGGCGGCCGGCCCCTGTTCGACGACACGGCCCTTCTGCATCACCGCGACATCGTCGCAGATCTGCGCGGCGACGCGCAGATCGTGGGTGATGAAGAGCAGTGCGATGCCGAGTCGGGTCTGGATCTCGTCGAGCAGCTCGAGCACCTGGGCCTGAACCGAGACGTCCAGCGCCGACACCGCCTCGTCCGCGACCAGCACGTCCGGGTCGAGCGCCAATGCGCGGGCGATGGCGATACGCTGGCGCTGACCGCCGGAGAACTGATGCGGGAAGCGCGAGATCGCATCGGCCGGCAGATGCACCAGTTCGAGCAGCTGCCGCGCCTTGGCCATCGCCTGCGCATGCGGCATGCCGTAATTGATCGGCCCCTCCGCGATGCTCTCGCCAACGCTGACTCGCGGATTGAGCGAGCGATACGGGTCCTGGAAGATGATCTGGATCTTCTTGCGGTGCGGCCGCAGCAGCCGGCGCGACAGATCGGAGATTTCGCGCCCGGCAAGCCGGATGCCGCCCGAAGTCGGATCGATCAGCCGCACGATGCAGCGTGCCACCGTCGACTTGCCGGAGCCACTCTCGCCGACGATGCCGAGCGTACGGCCCTTGTGCAGCGTCAGCGTCACGTCCTTGGCGGCGACGACTTCGCGGCGGCCACCGAGGAAGGAGCGCTCCTGATACACCTTGCCGAGCTCGTTGGCTTCGAGCACGACCGACAACGCCTGCGTCTCGCGCGGTGCGCGCGGCACCAGGCTCGGCACTGCCGACAGCAGCTTGCGGGTGTAGTCCATCT
Organism: Rhodopseudomonas sp.; assembly: GCF_048594845.1. Lineage (GTDB taxonomy): Bacteria > Pseudomonadota > Alphaproteobacteria > Rhizobiales > Xanthobacteraceae > Rhodopseudomonas. Next base: position 10,401 of record NZ_JBMDXE010000192.1, read on the forward strand.
CCGGCCGCCGCAGCACGGTGTCGAGCGGGCCGGTTTCGACCAGTCGGCCGGTGCGCATCACGGCGACGCGGTCGGCGATCTCGGCGACGACGCCCATGTCGTGGGTGATGAACAGCACCGCGGTGCCGTGCGCCTGCTGCAACTCGCGGATCAGCGTCAGGATCTGCTTCTGCGTGGTGACGTCGAGCGCGGTGGTCGGCTCGTCGGCAATCAGCAGCTTGGGTTCGAGCACCAGCGCCATCGCGATCATGATGCGCTGACGTTGACCACCGGACAGGCGGTGCGGATAGGACGCGAAGATGCGCTCGACGTCGGGCAGGCGGACCTGCTCCATCATGGCGAGGATGCGCTTCCGCCGCTCGCGCGCGCCGAGATCGGTGTGGAAGCGCAGAAACTCATCAATCAGCTTGCCGACGTGCACCACCGGATTGAGCGCCGTCATCGGCTCCTGGAAAATCATCGCCATCTGGCTGGCGCGCAGCTGACGCAACCGCCGCTCGCTGGCGACGACGACATTCTCGCCGGCCAGCCGGATCTGGCCGCTCGCGACATGCAGTGCGCCCTTCGGCAGCAGACCCATGGTGGCGAGCGACGTCACCGACTTGCCCGAGCCGCTTTCGCCGACCAGGCACATCGTCTCGCCCTGCCGCACGTTCAGCGAAATGCCGTCGATCACCTTGTCGCCGTCGCCGCTCTTGCCGAGCCGCACGATCAGGTTGTCGATCTCCAGGACGTTGTCGGTCATGTCTCTGTCGCCCGGTTGGAAGGAGCCTGTGCCCCGGATGCAGTGCAGCGCGCCGCTCTTGCGGCGTGGTGCGCTGCTGATCCGGGGTCCCGGTGAGTTTGCTGTCTAACCGGGGTCCCGGATCTGCGGGGCGGCACTACGTGCCGCACCGCGTCCGGGACACGGGAGGCGAGGTGTCTCATCGCGAGCCCTCCCGCTGCTTCATCCGCGGATCGAGCGCGTCGCGGGCGGCGTCGCCGATCAAATTGACGCTGAGGATCGCGATCGACAGCAGCACGCCGGGCCAGAAGATCAGCGACGGCTTGATCTGGAACAGCGTGCGGCCCTCGGCCATGATGTTGCCCCACGTCGGCGTCTCCGGGCTGATGCCGGCGCCGAGGAACGACAGGATCGCTTCGGTGAGGATCGCCGAAGCGCAGATGTAGGTGCCCTGCACGATCAGCGGCGCGATCGTGTTCGGCAGCAGATGCCTCATCATGATCTTCGGCAGGCTGGAGCCGACCGAGATCGCGGCTTCGACATAGGGCTCTTCCCGCGCGGTCAGCACGACCGAGCGCACCAGCCGCGCGACGCGCGGGATTTCCGGAATGGTGATGGCGATCAGCACTGTGGTGAGGCTGGCGCCCGACAGTGACACCACGGCGATTGCCAAGAGGATGCTGGGGATCGCCATCAGGCCATCCATCAGCCGCATGATGATCGCGTCGAGCCATTTGAAGAAGCCCGAGAGCAGGCCGACGAAAAGGCCGATCGCGATGCTGACCACGGCGGCACCGAGGCCGATCAGCAGCGACACGCGGCCGCCGTAGAGGATGCGGGACAGCACGTCGCGGCCGTACGCATCGGTGCCGAGCAGAAACTCGGCGCTCGCCGGCTTCAGCCGCTGCGCCGGTGCCAGCAGCAGCGGATCGTGAGGCGCGAGCCAGGGCGCGAAGATCGCCGAGGCGACCACCAGCGCAAGGCAGATCGACGCTGCCGCGATGATCGGGCTGGAGTAGAGGAAGCCGAACTTCTGGCCGAATGGCCGCGTGACCGGCATTGAGGATTCGGGGAGGCTGTCGATGGCCATCGCGGTGCCCCTAATACCTGATCCGCGGATCGAGCAGCGTGTATGCCACGTCGATCAGCAAATTGACGGCCACATAGATGCCGGATGTGAGTAGGATCATGCCCTGGATCACCGGATAGTCGCGCGCCAGCACCGCATCGACGGTGAGGCGGCCGATGCCGGGCAGGTTGAACACGCTTTCGGTGACGACGACGCCCGAGATCAGAAGCGCGAAGCCGGTGCCGATCACGGTGATCACCGGCACGGCGGCGTTGCGCAGCGCATGGCGCAGCAGCACGCGGCTCTCGGTGATGCCTTTCGCGCGGGCGGTCCGCACGTAGTCTTCGCCGAGCACGTCGAGCATCGCGGCGCGCGTCATGCGCGCGATCAGCGCGACGTAGATGAAGGACAGCGTCAGCGTCGGCAGCACGAGACGTTCGAAGAATGGACCGAAGCCGCGCGACAGCGAGCGGAAGCCCTGGACCGGAAACCAACGCATGTCGATCGCGAAGATCTGGATCAGCACGTAGCCGATCACGAACACCGGGACCGAGAAGCCGATCACCGACAAAGCCATCACGAAGCGGTCGATCCAGGTGCCGTGCTTCCAGGCTGCGATCACGCCGAGCGGCACCGCGATGATGATCGACAGCAGCAGCGTGGAGATCGCCACGCTGATGGTCGGCTCGATGCGCTGGCCGATCATCTGCAGCACCGGCACCTGTGAGATCAGCGAGACGCCGAGGTCGCCGTGCAGCAGCTTTCCGATCCAGCTGAAGAATTGCGTGTAGAGGGGTTCGTTGAGACCGAGCGAGGCGCGGATGCGCGCAAGCTGTTCGGGGGAAGCGTTGTCGCCGGCGAGGATCGCGGCGGGATCACCGGGTGTCAGTCGCAGCAGCAGGAAAACGACGAGCGCGACCACGCCCATCACCGGAATGGCCGCAAGGATGCGGCGGATCAGATAGCCGAGCATCGACGCTCCATCGTTGAAGCAGACTGTCGATTAGCGAAATTTATCTGCGGGATGCGGGTCGTCATTATCGCCTTCTGTCAGTGCAGAACGATGCGGTCTGCTGAAGAATGAGCAATTCCCATGCCATGGAACGCGGCTCGCTGAGGGCAGGCCGCGTGCACGACCTTACGCGAGCGTCGCGAGCAGTCCGGCCATCAGTCGTCCGCGTTCGGCGAGGCTGTCGACCTCGATGTGCTCGTTCAGCGTATGCGCATCGGCACCACGAACGCCGAGGCCGTCGAGCGTAGGGATGCCCATCGCGCCGGTGAAATTGCCGTCGGAACCGCCGCCCGCACTTCCGTGCGGCAGCTTCATGCCCAACTGTGCAGCGATCGCGGAAGCTTTTTCATACAGCGCCATGGTGCCTGCGTCGGGCTCCCACACCGGCCGCGTTACGCCGCGCCGGACCTCGAAGGTGACGTCGTTGCTGGTGCCGGACAGCGCCAGCATCCGCTCGACGCCGCGATCGAGATCGGCCTGGCGCTTCGCCATGCTGAGTGCTTCGCCGGTGCAGGTGGTGGCGACGCAATTCACCCATTGGCCGCCGTGCACGATTCCGACGCTGAAGGTGCAATCCTCGCCGGTCATCGCGTCGATCGCCAGGATCTGCCGCGCCATCTCGCGGATCGCGGAGCGGCCCGACGACAACGTCGCGCCCGCATGGCTGGGCTTGCCGGTGGCGGTGAGGTTGAAACGCGCGATCGCGTAGCGTCCCGTAACGACGCCATTGTCCGGGCGTCCTGGCTCCGGCACCAGCACGTATTTGTTACGCGCAGCTTCGGCCTCGATGATGTCCCTGGTCGATGGCGTTCCGACTTCCTCGTCGGGCGTGAACAGCACGGTGATAGGCAGCGGCGTGGTGAACGACGCTCGCGCGAGCTGGCGGATTGCTTCCAGCGTCAGGTAGTTGCCGCCCTTCATGTCGAAGATGCCGGGACCGAACGCCTTGCTGCCTTCGCGGCGGAACTGCAGTTTCTCGAGCGTGCCGACCGGATGCACGGTGTCGAGATGTCCGGCGATCAGGATTCCCGGTTCGCCCTGCTTGGGATGCGGAAAGCGAGCGCGGACGCAGCCGGCGAAGCCCTGCCGTCCCGCGATGCGTTCGATCGATGCGCCCATCATCGCCATGTCCCGCGCAGCAAGGTCGAGCATGCGCTCGACTGCGGAGGAATCCCAGGTCGGACTCTCGCACTCAACCCAGGCGCGCAGTCCTTCAAGCATCACCTCGGAATCAAACGGCAGATTGGCTGGATTCATGACGTACTCACGGTTGGGACACTGCTACGAGAAAGAGTGTGAGGGCATTTGTAAAGTGAAACATGCGCGACCCCGCGGCGTCGGTGCGACATGCCGGTACGCAGCGAACAGATTGACGCTTGGCACGCTTGGTGCAAGTCTTGGTAGTCCCAGTGCTGCAACGCGCAATAACAGTGCGTCGTCGCATTGTTACGTGCCGTCTCGCTCGTCGTCCTGCACAAGCAATCATCTGCTGTTGATCAGTTTCACGCCAGGAGAACATCGTATGTTGCAAAGGTCGCATCGGCTGCGTTCAGTAGCTGCGTCCAAATTTATGCTGCCGGCGCTCGCGCTCGCAGCGTCACTGACGCTCCCCGCGCTCGCCGAAGCAAAGACCATTCATGCGGTGATGCATTCCGATCTGCGCGTGATCGATCCGGGTCTGACCACCGCCTACATCACGCGCGACCATGGCTATATGGTTTACGACACGCTGCTGGCGATGGACGCCAACTTCAAAGTCCAGCCGCAGATGGCGGACTGGAAAGTCTCCGACGACAAGCTGACCTACACCTTCGCGCTCCGCGACGGATTGAAGTGGCATGACGGCACGCCGGTGACGGCGGAGGACTGCGTCGCTTCGCTGAAGCGCTGGGGTCAGAAGGACGGCATGGGCCAGAAGCTGATGGACTTCACGGCCAGCCTCGAGGCGACCGATGCGAAGACCATCACGCTGAAACTGAAAGAGCCCTACGGCCTGGTGCTGGAGTCGATCGGCAAGCCGTCGTCGCTGGTGCCGTTCATGATGCCGAAGCGCATCGCCGAGACGCCGGCCGACAAGGCGATCCCCGAGCAGATCGGCTCCGGTCCGTTCAAGTTCGTTGCCGCTGAATTCCAACCGGGCGTCAAGGCGGTGTACGTCAAGAACACGGACTACGTGCCGCGCAAGGAGCCGCCGAGCTGGACCGCGGGTGGCAAGGTGGTGAAGGTCGACCGCGTCGAGTGGATCACCATGGCGGACGGGCAGACCGCGATCAACGCGCTGCAGTCCGGTGATATCGACTTCGTCGAGGCACCGTCGTTCGATATCCTGCCGGTGCTGAAGCAGGATAAAGAGCTGACGATTCACACACTCAGCCCGCTCGGCTTCCAGACGCTGGGGCGGATGAACTTCCTGTATCCGCCGTTCGACAACATCAAGATTCGTCGCGCCGCGTTCCTGGCGATGAGCCAGAAGCCGGTGCTCGACGCGCTGGTCGGCAATCCCGAATACTACACGGTGTGCGGCGCCGTGTTCGGTTGCGGCACACCGCTCGCGACCGACGTCGGCTCCGAGACGCTTGTGAAGGGCAACGGCATGGCCGAGGCCAAGAAGCTGCTCGCCGAGTCCGGCTATGACGGCACGCCGATTGCACTGATGGCGCCGGGCGACGTCGGTGCGTTGAAGGCCCAGCCGATCGTCGCCGCGCAGTTGCTGCGCGAGGCCGGCTTCAAGGTCGACTTCCAGGCGACCGACTGGCAGACCGTGGTGACGCGTCGCGCCAGCCAGAAGCCGCCGAAGGAAGGCGGCTGGAACATGTTCTTCACCAATTGGGCCGGTCCGGACATTCTCAACCCGATCGCCAACGTCTCGACCGGCGGCCGCGGCAAGAACGGCGGCTGGTTCGGCTGGCCGGACGATCCCAAGGTCGAAGAGCTGCGCGACAAGTTCGCTCGCTCGACCTCGCCGGAGGAGCAGAAGAAGCTCGCCGAGGAGATCCAGAAGGAAGTCTACGACCAGGTGCTGTACATCCCGCTCGGGCAGTACAAATCGCCGAGCGTGTGGCGCAACGAACTCACCGGCGTGCTGGACGGTCCGGCGACCCCGGTGTTCTGGAACATCGAGAAGAAGGACTAGCCCCGCCGTTCAGGGTGGTCCGACAGCGACTGCTGTCTTGATGAGCCTAAGTTTCGCCGTTCCGCCTCAGCGGGACGGCGAAGTCTTTTGGGGACCCGGCTCTGTCCGCATGATCGACGCAGGCCTCACGCGTTATTGCGGGCGCAGCGAAATATTCGAGCTCGGTGCATTGAGCTGGATCGCTTTGTCGCTTCGCTCCTCGCAACGGCGGAGAAGACACCGTCAGCCGCTGCTTCCCAAAACGAAAAGCCCGGCGCAGCGGCCGGGCTCGACGTCGTGATTACCGAAACGAATTACTTGCGCGCGCAGGCGACCGAGATGCTGGCGGCGCTGGGGCTGCAGCGCGCCGTCGTTACGCCGTCCTTGACCTGAAGCTGATCGGTCAGGCGCGCCGTTCCGCCGGTGATGCAATAGGCTGAGGCCAGCGTTTCGTCGGCGCTGCAGGACACCGGGCAGCCGTTGGAGGCGCAGCTCGACGAGGTCACCGTGCGGACGGCTCCGGGCGTCGCCATGCTGGCCATTGCGTTGGTGGCTGCGCTCGACGGCGCAGCAGCCGACGCAGGGGGAGCCGCGGGCTTCTCGGCCGTGGGCGCAGTAGCGACGGTCGCTGGCGCCGGTGCGGCTTCAGCCGGTGCGCTGTCTTCGACCGCCGTGGTCTCGACGGGCGCGTGGTCCATGCTGCCGGCCGCCACATAGACCACGAGAGCCCCGATCACGACGGCTGCGCCGACGATCGCCGGACCGGCCGGCAGGCTCTTCAGCCGTCCGGTCATCGAGGTCATGGTTGCGGAAAACGAGCCCGCGCTCCAGGAGAGCCCGCGCGCGCGCATATCGTCGAACGCCAGGTAAGCCACTATCACGAGGCCGCCGCCGAAGAAGATGAGGATCAGAAGCGGCCCGATCGCGGAGAGATACTCCATGTCAATGTCTTTCCATCCGTGCCATGCGCGGCGGGCGTGTATAGGGGGCGCTCGCCGCAAACTTCATTGTCGAATATCAAAGAACATGCGCCGAGATGGTCAGGTTGAGGTAAATCAAAACCTCTAGCCGACCGAGAGCGACGTGTAGCACAGCTCCGTCGCTCGCGTCATCGTGAGTGCGATCAGGCTCGGGATATGGTTTCCACCCCGCGGCATTCGTCCTCCGGCGCAGCAGTCCGACGACCTGACCTCGTCAATCCGCGTCCCCCCAAGACAGTTCCGGACAGTTGCGGCGCCGTGATCCAGATCAACAGGCAGCCTGACGCGAAGCGGTTTAACTTTCTCTAACAAGCCACGACGGCGGGCCGCATCGCCCCGATGACACCCATGGATTCGATCCCCTCCCGCCGCTGGCGACGGCTGTCGTGGCTTTGGTCGAACGCGCTCACCACCGCCGGCGTGGCCGCCATGGTGCTGGGTACGTCACCGGACGTCGATGCGCGGCTCGACGATCTGCTCGGCGACGTCATCCTGGCCGTTGCGGCGGTGCTGGCTCTGATCTTCGTCGTGCGGCTGTGGACAGCGGTGGCTCAGCGGCGGTCGCATCAGTATCTGGCGTCCAGCCAGGGCCTGGTCGATTTCGCCTGCGCGGTGGCGTTGCCGTTCGGCTGGGCGCTGGCGCCGGACCCGCACGACGCCCGGCTATTCGCGCTGGTGTGGACGCTGCGTTACATCAGCCATGCCAACGGCCTGACGCTGTTCTGGCGGGTGATGGTGCGCAGCCGCATCGCGCTGCTCAGCATTGCGGGGCTGTTCGTCGTGGTCACGCTGACGGCCGCGACACTCGCCCATGTGTTCGAGCGCGCCGCGCAGCCGCAAGCCTTCGGCAGTATCGAACGGACGCTGTGGTGGGCGATTGCCACGCTGACGACGACTGGTTACGGCGACGTGGTGCCGACCACGATATGGGGGCGGTTGCTGGCCGGCTGGGTGATGGTCGGCGGCATCGTGATGTTCGCGCTGCATGCCGGCATCATCGCGACCGCTTTCGCTGAAGAGCTGCAGCGGCGGCACTTCCTGCGCACGTGGGAGCTGGTGATCAGCGTTCCGCTGTTTCGCGACCTCGGCGCGGCCGCGGTTGCCGACATCGTCCGATTGCTTCAGTCGCGTGACGTCGAGGCCGGCGCCGTGGTGATGCGAAAGGGCGATCCCGGCGACACCATGTACTTCATCGTCTCGGGCGAGGCTGCCGTGCACATTGCGCCGAAGCCGATCGTGCTGGGACCGGGCAGCTTCTTCGGCGAGATGTCGCTGCTGTTCGGCGGCCCGCGCACCGCCACAGTGGTGGCGACCAAGCCGAGCGTGCTTCTGGTGCTCGATATCGCCGATCTTCACGATCTCGCGGGGCGGCGGCCGGAGTTCGTCAATCTGATCGAAACCGAAGCTAGACTGCGGCGCGATCGGAATGACGCCACCGCGGGATGACGGCGATCGTATGCGACAATGAGGGACGTGAGCATGAAAGCAGCAGACGTGATGACCACCCGGATCGTAACTGTGCGGCCCAATGCGTCGGTGCGCACGGTGGCGGAGACGTTGCTGGCGCACGGCATCAGCGCGGTGCCGGTGGTGGACGAAGCGGGCGCACCGCTCGGCATCATCAGCGAAGGCGACCTGATGCCGCGCAACGAGAAAGCGCGCGAGTCGCGGCGCGACTGGTGGCTGCAGATGCTGTCCGAAGGCGACGAGGTGCATCCGGACTATCTGCAATTCTTGAAATCCGATCACCGCACCGCCGCGCAAATCATGGTATCGCCGGTGCTGACCGTCGACGAGAGTGTCCCGATCGCCGAGATCGCGGACCTGTTGTATGAGAAGAATATCAAGCGCGTGCCGGTGCTGCGCGAGGGCCGGGTCGTCGGCATCGTCAGTCGGGCCGATCTGCTCAAGACGCTGGCTGGCCCCGCGCATGCGCATCCGCGCGATCCGGTGCACGACGACGGCAGTATGCGGCCGGTGGCGTCCGACGCGCTCGAGGCGCTGTCGCACCGCGGCCAAGTTGCCGCGCCTCCGCCACCGCACAATCCCTCATCCGACGAAATCTCTGCGACGGCGTTCCAGCAGCTCGGCGTCGAACACGAGCGGCACGAAGAGGAATTGCGGCGCGAGGCGAAGCGCGTCGCCGAGGAAAAGCATCACCGCCAGGCCAGCCAGATGCTGGCGACGCATCTCACCGACGAGGCCTGGGAGCACATGATGCACAACGCCCGTGCGATGGCCAAGAAAGGCGAGGCCGACTACCTGCTGCTGCGCTTTCCCGCCGAGCTGTGCACCGATCATGGCCGCGCCATCAACGTCCCGGATCCGGAATGGCCGTCGACACTGCGCGGCATGGCGGCCGACATCTATCTGCGCTGGAAGTCCGAACTACGTCCGCACGGCTTCTCCCTGACCGCCCGCGTCGTCGATTTTCCCGAGGGAATCCCCGGCGACATCGGCCTGTTCCTGAGCTGGGCGAAGAAGGAAGATTGAGCGAAGTGCACTTGCGCGGCGCAGCTTCTCCGTCATTGCGAGGAGCGAAGCGACTAAGCAATCCAGCGCCGTCCATGGCGCTCTGGACTGCTTCCCTTCACTCGCAATGACGGAGGTGGCGCCTTTTCCCGTCAAATCTTCAAATTACGATACACCGACACTTCGCGTTCACGCGCCAGCCGTGCGTCGTCGCCGGCGCGGATGCCGCGCCAGCCGTCGAAAAACACCACGATCGTGGTGATCAGTCCGGTGATCTTGCCGATCAGGAAGCCGAACGGGAAGATCAACCGCTCCGGCGGGAGGATGAATTGCGAGCCGAGGAAGATCAGCACGGCGTTGCCGAAATAGGCAGTGCGGTAGAGCGTCTTCTCCTTCCAGGCGCTGCGCGCGTAGGGCTTTGAGTTCTTCTTCACCGCCTTGTTGTACCGCGGGTTGGACAATAGCCCCCACATGCGCCGCTTCTTCGGCAGTGCGCGCGGTCCAGCAAGCAGCGCGCGGAAATGCGTGCGCATCTGCCAATGCGCCAGCAGCGCCAGCAGCAGATTGCCGATCACCAGCGCAACCTTGAGTTCCCACAGTGACAGCAGCAGCTGCGCGCCGAGATCGACGAAGAGCAGATGCGTTGCGGCGTTCAGCACGAAGGCCGAACGGTGAAAGGCGGCGCGGTTGATGTCGCCGACCTTTTCGTCGATGAACGCCGCGCCCGGCTTACTGGTGCCGAGCTGCAGCAGCGCCGCGCGCTGCGTCTCCGACAGCGGCCAGCTCTTGCCGAGTTCCGCGATGGTCAGCTCCGGCGCCCCGCGCTTGATCCGGAACGTCGCCTTCGCGGCCCAGCCGGAGACGCGGGCCAGCCATCGCCGGGTGACGGCGAAGCGCGAAGACGTCGCGGCGGCGACGAGCGGGGTCGGGTCTGGCTCCATCGAATCCATTATAGCGTGTTCGGGCGACGTGGGTCGTGGTTCGGATCAACACGGCGTCATAACAAGACGCCAATACGCCTTCGTCATTCCCCGAACAGCGGCGTGTCCGCAAGCCTGCGGGCGGCTTTCAGCGCTGCCCGCATCTGTTCGTCTCGTGCGGCGTCACCGGCGGCCGCGACGTCCTCGGCTGCTTTCGCGGGACCTTTGGTGGCGTGCTGCGATTTGCTTGCAACGTTCGTCGCCAGTTCGCGCTGCACGGCCGCGTCGTTGAGAAGCCCGAGCGCGTCGAGTAACTTCTTCAACCGCTTGCTGAACTTCGCCAGCCGCTTGCCGCTCTTGCGCCCGGCGAACAGGCTCTCGAAGAATCCGGCCGTGTAGTACAGCTTCTTGGCGGCGATCCGGACACGGTGGCGCTGCTCGTCGTCCAATTCCTCGAGCCGGTCGAGCTTGCCGGTCAGGCGCTTGGCGCGGCGCTTCAAGGTGCGCTTGGCGAAGGTCTTCGCCTTCTCCGGGACACCCTGCGCCGTCTGCGCCCGGTCAGCCGCTTCGATCCAGCGCGACAAATCGGCCAACAGCTTGTCGAAACGCTTATCGGTGACAGTGCGGCTCGCTGTCGCGAAGGCACTGGCGCGGTCGGCTGCGAGCCGTTTGCGGAAAGCTGTCGAGCCGACTCCGTCCGTCTCCTTTAGCTTCAGATCCATCAGATGCAGGTCGCGCGCTGGGCCCAGCCGGCCGGTCAGCCATTTCAGCTCGCTCTTCAGACGCTCGGTCTCGGGACCGTAGACGAGCGCGGCAAAGATGGTGATGAGCACGCGGGTTCGCCGCAGCGCGATCCGCATCTGATGCACGCCGACCGGATCGCGCTGCTGCACTGCAGCCTGCTGCGATACGATCCGTGCGATGAGTGTGGTGGCGATCGTCTTGAACGCCGCGGTTGTCGTGCTGTCCGATATCAGGACGATCGAATCGGAGGCCGGCTTGAGCATTGCCGGCGGCAAACGCTTGGCAGCCGTCTTGCGCCCCGCAACGCGCGGAGCGGACACAGCTTTCTTGACAACTCGACGCATATTATCCCGCAGCGGCACCCACCCGCTGCCGCAATGTAGCAGCTTTCCGGCCGAAATGGGTCGGCCGAGATGCCGCGGCGGGGAAAAATGTCGCGGAGAGAGGTGAGGGCCGCACTACGCGCGCTGTAGAACCTGAAGCGGATAACCGATCAGCTTCGCGGCCGCGAAGGCGATGGCCATGCCGATAAGCGCGCCAAAGGCCTGGCCGCCGTAAAACCAGGCGGCCGATTCCGGATCTGGGTTGAGACGAACCGCCAGATCGAGACACCACAGGACCGCGGCGATACCGACCACCATCACGATGAACAGTTGCATCCGCTGCACGGCTGTTTCGATGCGGGCCATGCGTGCTTCGACATGTTTGTCGGGGACCGTCGTCATTCCGTCCTCACTGTCAAATCAAAGTCATAGGCTCAGAGCGAGGAGCCGAGTGTCCCGGACTGAGAGATATGGACCACACAGCGTGTTGCGATCCATTCCTGCTAAGCAGTCGTCGCGCTGCGGCGCACTCGATTTCACTCTGCACAAAATATCCCGGTACGACGATTAGTCCGTCGTCGTAATGATCAAACGATCAACACGCCCGTTGACTTAGCGCAAATACGACAGAAGGTAAATTTGGGAAACAGAGCCCCTTTACAGCTAATCTAATCGCCGCGACGGCGTGCGCTTGGGGGGAGCTCTCGATGCATACACCTTGGCAAGCCGCGACGGCGCTGAAGGGCGAGCCGAAGGAGCTGCGCCCGCTGACCGGCAACGAGGCAATCGCCCGTGCCGCGTGGGAAGCCGGCGTCCGTGTCGCTGCTGCCTATCCGGGCACGCCGAGCACCGAGATCCTCGAAAATCTCGGCACCTATCCGGCGGAAGATCTGCACGCGCAATGGTCCACCAACGAGAAGGTCGCGCTCGACGTCGCGATCGGCGCCTCGTTCGCGGGTAGCCGCGCGCTGTGCGCCATGAAGCATGTCGGCCTCAACGTCGCCGCCGATGCGCTGATGTCATTCGCCTATATCGGCGTCAATGGCGGGCTGGTGCTGATCGTCTGCGACGATCCCGGCATCCACTCGTCGCAGAACGAGCAGGACAGCCGGATCTACGGCCTGCTCGGCACGCTGCCGATCCTGGAGCCGTCCGACGCGCAGGAGGCCTACGAGTGCACCAAGCTGGCCTTCGACATTTCCGAGCAGTTCGACACGCCGGTGATCGTGCGCAGCACCACGCGGCTGTCGCACACCCGCAGCACCGTCTCGGTCGGGTTGCGCTGCGAGGTGCCGCCGCGGGTGTTTCTTGAGAAGCCGTCCAAGAACGTGATGATCCCGGCGCATGCCCGCGGCCGTCACGTCGCGGTGCTGGAGCGCGAAGCGAAGCTGAAAGAGTACTTCGCGGTCTCCGGCATCACCCAATGGGAGAAAGGCGATCCGAGCTTTGGCATTGTCACAGCCGGCACCTGCTATCCTTATGTTCGCGAAGTGCTGCCGAGCGCGACCGTCCTGAAGCTCGGCGCGTCGTGGCCGCTGCCGGAGCAATTGCTGCGCGATTTTTGCGGTTCGGTGGAGCGCGTCTTCGTCGTCGAAGAGCTGGAGCCGATCATCGAGAAGGAGATCGCGGCGCTCGGCGTCAAGGTCGAGGGCAAGCGCTTCTTCCCCCGCGCCGGCGAGTTTTCGCCCGAGGTGGTGCGGGCGGGGCTGGTGCAGGCCGGCATCCTGCCGGCGCCGCCGTCGCAGAACGCCTGGGTGCCTGAGCCGGTGGTGCGGCCGCCGGTGCTGTGCGCCGGCTGTCCGCACACCTCAAGCTTCATGGCGGTGCGTGCCTCTGGCGCGCGCGTCGCCGGCGACATCGGCTGCTACACGTTGGCCGTGCTCGATCCGTTGCGTGGCATCGACACCTGCGTGGCGATGGGCTCGTCGATCGGGAATGCGGTCGGCATGGCCAAGGCGGGCGAGACCAAGCCGATCGTGGCCACCATCGGCGATTCGACCTTCCTGCACGCCGGTATCCCGGCGCTGATCGACGCGGTCTACAACCAGGCCGACATCGCCGTGATGCTGCTCGACAACCACATCACCGCGATGACCGGCGGCCAGGAACATCCCGGCACGGGCAAGACGCTGCGCGGCGAGCCGGCTCCGCAGATCAATTACGAAGCCCTGATCCGCGCCTGCGGCGTGCAATGGGTCAAGACGGTCGACAGCTACGATCTCGCCGGCACGCATCAGGCGCTGCGCGAAGCCATCGCCTATCGCGGCGTCGCGGTGCTGATTTCCAACCGGCCTTGCGTGCTCGATCCGATCAAGATCAAAGGGCCGCCGCTCGAAGTGAAGACCAGCGAGTGCACGGCCTGCCAGTCCTGCATGAACCTCGGCTGCCCGGCGCTGACCTGGAGCGACGAATGGTTCGAGGGGCGACACCGCGTCAAGATCGACCCGGCGCTGTGCATCGGCTGCACGCTGTGCGCCCAGGTCTGCACCATCGACTGCATCAAGATCGCGAGCCCGGCGGTGACGTCATGAACGAGCAGAGCAACATCGCCGTGAATGCGGACAGCGAGCCGGTCGCCTTCAACGCGGCGCTGGCCGAGCCGTTCAACGTGCTGATCGTCGGCGTCGGCGGGCAGGGCGTCATCATGGTGTCGAAGGTGCTGGCGTCGCTGGCGCAGGCGCATGGTTTCGAGGTCAAGCAGAGCGAAGTCCACGGCATGGCCAAGCGCGGCGGCACCGTGTTCAGCCACGTCCGCTTCGGGCCGAAAGTATGGTCGCCGACGATCGCCAAGGGCGAGGCCGACGTGCTGATCGCACTAGAGTGGGCCGAGGGGCTGCGCTGGCTGCCGCACCTGAAGCGTGACACCGGCGTGTTCATCTGCGACACCAAGCGCATCGTGCCGCCATTCGCATGCTTGAACCGCAAGCTCGGCGCCAAGATGCGCTACTCCACCGAAACGGCCGAGCAGGTCTCTGCCTACGTCTCCGAAGCCTACGCGATCGACGCGACGCGGATGGCCGAAGAACTCGGCAACGACCGCGCCGCCAACGTCGTGCTGCTCGGCGCGCTGTCGACCGTGCTCGACTTCTCGCTGCCGGAGTGGGAGCGGACCGTCACCAGCTTCGTGCCGAAGAAGACCATTGCGGTGAACACCGCCGCGTTCGAACTCGGCCGCGCCTGGATCGCGGAGGCGAAGACCTCGTCGCCCACCGGCGACGTCGCGGCGACGCCGGTGCCGACGCATACGCCCTATACGGCGCGGCTGGAGATCACTGAGGCGTGGTGCAAGAGCTGTGAGATCTGCGTCAAGCTTTGCCCCGAGCGCTGTTTGACGCTCGATGCCGATCGTATCGCCAAGATGATCGCGCCGGAGAAGTGCACCGGCTGCCGGCTGTGCGAGTGGCTGTGTCCGGATTTTGCGATCCGCGTCCATCTCGACACGGAAGCCGCGGTGATGGAGGCCGCGCGATGAACGCGCCCGATCGTTCGCACACGAAGCCGGCCGCCAGGCTGATGTCTGGCAATGCCGCCTGTGCCCAAGGCGCCATCGACGCCGGCTGCAGCTTCTTCGCCGGCTATCCGATCACGCCGTCGTCCGAGATCGCCGAGCGGCTGTCGGTGCTGCTGCCGAAAGCCGGCGGCGTGTTCATTCAGATGGAAGACGAGATCGCCGCGATGGCGGCGGTGGTCGGCGCCTCGATGGGCGGCGTCAAGGCGCTGACCGCGACCTCCGGCCCCGGCTTCTCGCTGAAGCAGGAGAATCTCGGCTACGCCGCCGGCGCGGAAATTCCCTGCGTCGTCGTCAACGTGATGCGCGGCGGCCCGTCGACCGGCATGCCGACGCGGCCGTCGCAGGCCGACATCTACCAGACCCGCTATGGCAGCCACGGTGACTACCCGATCATCGTGCTGGCGCCGGCCTCGGCGCGCGAGATCTACGACGAGACCATCCGCGCGTTCGACCTCGCCGAGATCTGCCGCACGCCGGTGATCCTGCTGTACGACCAGGTGATCGCGCAATCGTCCGAGACCGTGTCGCTCGGCGGCCGCGTCGCGGTGCATGCGACCCGCAAATGGGCGAGCGGCCCACGCGAGAGCTACAAGCCGTATGCGGCGGACGCCGACGGTGTGCCGCCGATGCCTCGGCCTGGCGACGGTTATCGCACCCACACCACTGGTCTTACGCACAGCGAGAGTGGCTTCCCGTCGCAGGATCCCGAGACGGTGACGCGCAATCTCGGCCGGCTCTACGCCAAGCTGGAGAAGCATCGCGACCTGATCGACAGCTACGAGGCGGTGCGCTGCGAGGACGCCGATGTGGTGATTGTCGCCATCGGCATCAGCGCCCGCGCCGCTCGGCGTGCGGTCGATGCCTGTCGCGCCGATGGTCATAGGGTCGGACTTTTCCGCCCGGTGACGCTGTGGCCGTTCCCGGAGATCGCGCTGCGCGAGGCGACCAAGACCGCCAAGGCGATCCTGGTGCCGGAGCTCAACATCGGCCAGCTCCGGCTCGAGATCGAGCGCCAGCTCCGCGACCGTCGCGTCGAGGGGCTGCATCTGATCAGCGGCGACCCGATCACGCCAGCGCAGATTGCTGCCGCTGCCAGCAAGCTTGCCACGGAGGTCTGAGATGTTTCGCGACGCGCCGCATTTCGACGTCCGCGATTATCTCCGCAAGGAGATGATGCCGCATTTCCTCTGCCCCGGCTGCGGCCACGGCATGGCGCTACGCGCACTGCTATGGGCGCTGCACGAACTCAGGGTTGACCGCGACAAGCTCGCCGTCGTGTCCGGCATCGGTTGCGCCGGAAGACTCTCGGCCTATATCGACGCCAACACGTTTCATACGACGCACGGCCGACCGCTCGCCTACGCGACCGGGTTGGCGCTGGCGCGGCCGGACCTACATGTCGTGGTGATCACCGGCGACGGCGACTGCCTGGCCATTGGCGGCAATCACCTGATCCACGCCTGCCGGCGCAATCTCAAGCTGACCTGCCTGATGCTCAACAATGAGATCTACGGCATGACCGGCGGCCAGGTATCGCCGACCACGTCGGAGACGCGGCTGACCACGACGACGCCGCACGGCAACACCGAGCCGAATTTCGACGCCTGCGCGCTGGCGATCGCCGCCGGCGCCGGCTTCGTCGGCCGCGAGGTCACGCGCCACGTGCCGAAGATGAAAGAGCTGATCAAGGACGGCCTGCAGCATCGCGGCTTCGCCTTCGTCGAGGTGCTGTCGGACTGCACCGAGGTCTACGGCCGCAAGAACGACATGGGCTCGTCGTCCGAGATGGTGCTGCGGCAGAAAAGCGAGATGCGGCCCTCGGCCTATCGCGACAGCGTCGACGAGCCGTTTCGCTCCACCGACCTGCCGACCGGCGTGCTCGCCCGCAACGCGCGGCCCGAATACGGCGCGGCGCTGCGCGCGGCAGCGGCCGCGCGCGCCGCCAAGTAACAGGAGGCGCCCATGCCGAAATCCCGGATCGAACTGCGTTTCGGCGGCACCGGCGGGCAGGGGCTGGTGCTCAGCGCCAAGCTGCTCGCCGATGCGCTGGCACTGGAAGGCCGCCACGTCGCCCAATCGCAGACCTACGAGCCGACCTCGCGCGGCGGCTTCTGCAACGCCGACCTGGTGGTCGCGAGCGGCGAGGTCGATTATCCGCTGCCGGTGGCGTTCGACTATTTGGTGCTGCTCGACAAGATCGCGATCAAGCCGTCCTGGCCGAAGTTGAAGATGGGCGCACTGGTGATTGCCGACAGCCGGCTGTGCCCCGAACTGCCGGACGGCGCCGGCAAGGCGCTGTCGCTGCCGCTCAGCCGCACCGCCATTGAACTGGGTAGCGAGCGCGTCACCAACATCGTGGCGCTCGGCGCATTGCTGGAAGTGACGGCGCTGTGCAAGCGCAAGTCGGTCGAGCAGGTGGTGCGCGCTTCGTCGCCGCGCGGTTTTCTCGACCTCAACATGGACGCCCTGGCGGCAGGCGCCGCGTTGGCGACCGCCCCCGTCGCTGCGGCGTAATTTCCCCGTAAAGGATTAGCCTTGATGAGCGCCCAGCCCGCCTTGCGCGAACCGACCGTCCACATGCACGACCGCATCATCGAGATGATGCCACGGTCGCAGCTTGCGGCGCTGCAATTCGAGCGCCTGCGCAAGATCGTCGAGCGGGCCTATCGCGACGTCCCGCATTATCGTCAGAGCTTCGACGCCGCCGGCGTCAAGCCATCCGACCTTGCCTCGCTCGCCGATCTCGCGAAGTTTCCCTTCACCAAAAAGACCGATCTGCGCGACGCCTATCCGTTCGGCATGTTCGCCGTGCCGCGCCATCAGATGCCGCGGATCCACGCCTCGTCGGGCACCACCGGCAAGCCGACCGTGGTCGGCTACACGCGGAACGATCTCGACGTCTGGGCTGACTTGATGGCGCGGTGCATGGTCGGGGCCGGGGTGTCGCCCGACGATATCGTGCACAACGCCTATGGCTACGGCCTGTTCACCGGCGGGCTCGGGGCGCATTACGGCGCCGAGCGGCTCGGCTGCACAGTCGTGCCGGCCTCCGGTGGCGGGACGGAGCGGCAGGTGCAGCTCATCGCCGATTTCGGCGCCAATGCGCTGTGCTGCACGCCGAGCTACGCGCTCAACATCGCCGAAGTCGCCGAGCAGATGGGTATCAATCTGCGCGATGCGCCGCTGCGGGTCGGCCTGTTCGGCGCCGAGCCTTGGAGCGACGCGATGCGGCGCGACCTCGAGGCGCGGCTCGGCATCAAGGCGGTCGATGTTTACGGCCTGTCGGAGATCATGGGCCCCGGAGTGGCCTGCGAATGCGCCGTGGCGCAGAACGGCCTGCACGGCTGGGAAGATCACTTCCTGTTCGAGACCATCGATCCGGACACGCTCGAGGTGCTGCCGATGGGGGCGGTCGGCGAACTGGTAATCACCACGCTGACCAAGGAAGCGCTGCCGATGATCCGGTATCGCACCCGCGACATCACCAGCCTGAACACCGAGCCCTGCGCCTGCGGCCGCACCCATGTCCGCATCATGCGCGTCACCGGCCGCGATGACGACATGCTGATCATCCGCGGCGTCAACGTTTATCCGTCACAAGTCGAGTCGGTGCTGATCGGATTCCCCGGCATCGCGCCGCACTACCAGATCGTGCTGACGCGCGACAAGGCGCTCGACGCCATGACGGTCGAGGTCGAGATCGCGCCCGACGCGCCGCGCGACGAAGCCGCGCTGGCGAAGAAGGCCGCGGAGGTGACGCACCACATCAAGTCGCTGATCGGCGTTACCTGCAAGGTCGCAGTGAAAGCCCCCGGCGAAGTCCCGCGCTCGCAGGGCAAGGCGGTGCGGGTGAAGGATCAGCGGAATATCTAAACTTATTGAACCGTGTCCCGGGCGCGGTGCAGCACGCAGTGCTGCTCCGCAGACCCGGGACCCCGAATAACCGGTGCCCCGGAT
>NZ_JBMDXE010000193.1:0-38456 GCF_048594845.1 Rhodopseudomonas sp.
TGGGGCTTCCTCGCCTATGCGGTCGGCTTCGGCGGCTCGATGATGTGGTTCGGCTCGTCCGCGGGCGTTGCGCTCACCAACATGTTTCCGGAAGGCAAGTCGGTGTACCTGTGGCTGCGGTTCGGCTGGCATGTCGGCGTCGCGTATTTCGTTGGCTTCTTCGTCATGCTGGCGCTGCTCGGCTGGCACCCGGAGCAGATCGTTCGCTAACCAGCAGGTCGCAGGACGGGCTGCGTCCTGCTATGCTGCGCCCATGGCCTCCCGCGACTCCGCCACCGCCGAGATCACGCCCGAAATGCTGCTGCGCGCCTATGCGTGCGGCATCTTTCCGATGGCCGAGAGCGTCGACGATCCGACGCTGTTCTGGGTCGAGCCGGAGTTGCGCGGCATCATCCCGCTCGGCGGGTTTCGCGTGCCCTCACGCCTTGCCCGTACGGTGCGCTCCGACGCCTTCACCGTCACGGTCGATCGCGTCTTCACGGCGGTGATCGATGGCTGCGCCGAGCCGCAGCCGGGCCGCGAGGATACCTGGATCAATCGCCGCATCCGCGAGCTGTATATCGGCCTGCACGAGATCGGCCATTGCCACAGCGTCGAGGTCTGGCAGAACGGCGATCTCGTGGGCGGGCTCTACGGCGTCAGCCTCGGCCGCGCTTTCTTCGGCGAGAGCATGTTCCACCGCGCCCGCGACGCCTCGAAAGTCGCGCTCGTGCATCTCGTCGCGCGGCTGCTGGCCGGCGGCTACGAACTGCTCGATACGCAGTTCGTCACCGACCACCTGCGCAGCCTCGGCGCCATCGAAATCCCTCGCCAGCGCTACCGCTCCCTGCTCGACGACGCTTTGGAAGGAGTCGCCGATTTTGGCGCACTGCCGGTCGAGCGACCGGTGACCGGGGCGGAAGCGCTCGATGTGATCGCGAAGTACTAAGCCAGTCCGCTGGCCTACTACTCCGACACGCACGACCGCCGTCATCCCGAGGTGCGAGCGCGGCGAGCCTCGAAGGATGACTGCCGTGCGCGTGGCCCATCCTTCGAGGCCAACCGCACCGCGCTAAAAGCGCAGTGCGATTAGCTCCTCAGGATGACGTTGAGTGCTTGTTACTAACTCCGCGAATGAGTGACGCAGAGGCTGCGCTCAGCACAAAATGAGCGCGCCCAGGGAAAGCGTTACCTGAACTGCGGGAACGGCGGCGGGGGTGGCGGCGCGGTCGGCCGTGGCTGTTGCGCTGGCGGCGGTTGGCGGCGGCGTTGCTGCGGCTGTTGGGCGGCCGGCTTGGGCGCATCCGGCTGAGCGGTGGCGACGCTGGGCGTCTCCGGGTTCTTACAGTCGGTCAGCCAGATGTCGTAGATCGGGTGCTCGACGGCGTGCAGGCCCGGGCTCGCCGCGAACATCCAGCCAGAGAAGATCCGCTTCACCTCGCCCTGCAGGGTGATCTCGTCGACCTCGACGAAGGCGTCGGTGTTGGTCGCTTCGGTCGAGGGACGCGTGTAGCAGGCGTCGGTCTTCACCCGCAGCGCACCGAACTGCACGGTCTCGCCGATATCGGCGTCGAAATTGATCGTGCGGCCGGTGATCTTGTCGAGGCCGGTGAAGCTCGCCTTCTTGGTGACGATCTTCTGCGCCGGCGGCTCGGGGACGATCTCGTCGCCGGGCTGCAGCGTCGCCGGCGACGGCGGCGCGCTGCGCGGCTGGCGCTGACCGGGCGGCAGGCCCGGCAGCGGATTGGCACCGGGCGGCGCATTGGCGACGCCGTTATTCGGCTGACCCGGTGCGCCGGGCTGAGGCGCCGTTCCCGGCGGCACGTTGGCGGTCGCCGGCGGCGTCTGCGGCACGATGCTGGTGCCGGGCGGCGGTGGCAGCGGCTGCGACTGAACCGGACCGGGCAACGCCGAACCCTGCGGCGGCCGGGTCGGCGCCGGCAGCACGCGGCCCTGCGGCGGCAGATCCGGGACCTCTTCCTCGTCGTCCATCTGCGGCCCGCCACGCGGGATCGCGCCCGGCGGCCGCGGCGCGGGATCCGAGAAGATGTTGCCGATCTGCGCGCGCGCGGGCGGCGCGGACGCGATCAACGGGGCGGCGATCAGCGCCGCCAGGCCGACGAGACAAAGGCTTCGGGACATTCCGCGCGGCTTCAAAATGACGAATCAGGCTCGCGACATTCTATAGCTTCGGCCGCTTGCATCGGTCCCGGTTAACACGCCGAATACGGCGGGGGAAGGGCGGCCACCCTGCCCGGCCGTCTGGCCAGCCACCGTTCCACCTGAAATAATCCCGGCTGAGAAGCGGCCCGGTGCACATCGCCGAGGCCGCTCGCCATTCCGGAGCAAACCGGAAGGAACCGGGGAGAAACCACAAGATGACCGATAGAATTCGGCTGGACGGCAAGGTGGCGCTGGTCACCGGCGCGGCGGGCGTGATCGGCCGCGCGACCATCGCCCTGCTCGCCCAACGCGGCGCCCGCATCGTGGCGGTCGACCGCGACGACGCGGCCCTGAACCACGCGCTCGCCACCCTGCCCGCCTCGGCAGCCCCCCTCGCTCTCACGGCGGACGTGACGCAGGAGGATCAAGTCGAAGGCTATGTCCGCAGCGTCCTCGATCAGTGCGGCCGGATCGACGTCTTCTACAACAACGCCGGCATCGAGGGTGACATCACGCCGATCGTACGCACCTCGGCCGAGGCCTTCCGCCGGGTGCTCGACGTCAACGTCGTCGGGGTGTTTCTCGGCATGAAGCACGTCCTGCCGGTGATGCTGCAGCAGCGCGCCGGCAGTATCGTCAACACCGCATCGATCGCCGGGCTGATCGGCTCGAGCGACATCATCGCCTACACCGCCAGCAAGCATGCGGTGATCGGCATGACCAAGACCGCGGCGCTGGAATGCGGCGACAGCGGTGTGCGCGTCAATTGCGTGTGTCCCGGCATGATCGACAGCCGGATGCTGAGCGCGATCGTCGAAGGCCGTAACCCTGGCCCGACGCCGGTGCCCAACGACCGGGTCGTCGAACGCATTCCGATGCGCCGCCTCGGCCGCGCCGACGAAGTCGCCTCCATCGTCGCATTTCTTGCGTCGGACGAGGCGAGCTACGTATCGGGCTCGGCCTACACCGTCGACGGCGGCCGCGTCGCCAGCTGATCGTTCTCTCTCAACAGGTAATCACCATGCCCGCCAAACTCGATCCCGATGCCGCAGCCGTCTACAAGGCGTTTCAGGACGCCGGGCGCCCGGCCTATGAAGACCTCAGCGCCGACGAGGCGCGCGCCTACTATCTGGCGGCGCGTGTCGTCAGCAATCCCGAGCCGCGCGAACTCGCCTCGGTGCAGTCGATCGCCATCCCCGGCCCGGCCGGCGACATACCAGCACGCAGCTACACGCCGAAGACGCTGCGTCAGGACAACGGGCTGGCGCCGGCGCTGGTGTTCTTTCACGGCGGCGGCTGGGTGATCGGCAATCTCGACACCCACGACGTGGTATGCCGCGCGATCGCCGACGAAGGCCAGCTCATCGTCATCTCGGTCGATTATCGGCTTGCCCCGGAGCACAAATTTCCAGCGGCCGTCGACGATGCGATCGCGGCGACGCGATGGATCGCCGACAACGCCCGCAAGCTGGGCATCGACGCCGAACAGATCTGCGTCGGTGGAGACAGCGCCGGCGGCAATCTGGCGGCGGTGGTGGCGATCCACGCCCGCGATCATGGCGGCCCGATGCTCGCCGGTCAGGTGCTGATCTATCCGGCCACCGACTTCGCCATGAGCCACCCGTCGCACAGCGAGCCGGAGACCAGCGTGCTGCTGACGCATTCGGTCATCCGCTGGTTTCGCGATCACTATCTCGGCGGCAGCCACGACGCCGAGGATTGGCGCGCCTCGCCGGCCCGCGTGGAAACGCTGGCCGGCCTGCCGCCCGCTTTCGTCATCACCGCCGGCGCCGATCCGCTGCGCGACGAAGGCGACGAATACGCCCGTCGGCTCGAGGACGCTGGCGTGCCGGTGAAGCACCGCACCTATCCGGGCCAATTCCACGGCTTCTTCACCATGGGCAAGCTGCTGCAGCAGGCCAACGTTGCGGTTACCGAAATCGGCGAGTGGCTGAGGAGCCTTTGAACGGAGCGGCAGATAGAACTGGCCGACGAGTTTAGCCGACATCCTCACCGCGTCATGGCCGGGCTCGTCCCGGCCATCCACGCCTTGCCACGTCGCAGGCTCCAATGGCGTGGCTACCCGGGACAAGCCCGGGCATGACGTCGAGAGACATGAGGCTTGGATCGAGCAGACCACCGCCTGCAATTGACCCGCATCAAGGTCGGCGTCGCTGAACGGCGCAAGGAACGTCCTTCTGCCTTGAGGGATGCTCGCGCCGCGGGCCGATTGGATGACCGACATTCCGCGAACCCGCTGGGGCGGCCTTGCTGCGCGCAAGGCCCAGGCCACCGGCTTCTTCCGCGTCGCCGAGATCAACGGGGCATGGTGGTTCGTCGATCCCGATGGCGGACGCTTCCTGTCGAAGGGCGTGGTGTCGGTGCAGTTCGACCACGACAACATCAAGGGCACCGAGCGCCGGCCCTATCGCGAGGCCTGCCTGCACAAATACGGCAGTCAGGATGCCTGGCGTCAGGCCGCCGCGGATCGCCTGCGCCGCTGGGGCTTCAACACGATCGGCGCCTGGTCCGAGCCGGAGCTGGCGCGGGCGGGCGCAACGCCGCTCGCCTCCGCCGCCGGCGTCGTCTATCTCGCAACCGCCTATGGCGAGGGACGCGGCTGGCCGCAATCGGACCTGTTCGATCCCGCCTTCGAGCTGTTCGCGCAGCAGCGTGCGGGCGAGGTCTGCGGGCCGTCCCGCGACGACGCCAGCGTGCTCGGTTGGTTCATCGACAACGAACTGCAATGGGGCCCGGACTGGCGCGGCGAAAACGAGCTGCTGCCGTCTATTCTCGGCAGCGTTGCGGCGCCGTATTCCCGGCGCGTCGCAGTGACACTGCTCCGCGATCGCTACAAGGACGTCGCCGCCTTCAATGCGGCGTGGCGCACAGCCGTCACCTCATGGGACAAACTCGCTAGCCAGCCGATCGCGCCGCCGCCGTTCAGCCGCAACTTCCTCACTCACGATCACGCGCAGGAGCGCGATCCGTCGCGTGCCCGCTACTTCGCCGATTGCGATGCCTTCGCCGGGCTGCTCGCCGAGCGCTATTTCGCCGTGAGCGCCGCGGCGATCCGCGCGGCGGCGCCGCATCATCTGGTACTCGGCAGCCGCTTCGCCTATGTGCCGCCGCCGCACGTGGTTGCGGCCGCGGGCCGGCACTGCGACGTCATCAGCATCAATTGCTACGACGCCCTGCCCGGCCCCGTGATCGAAGCCTATGCGGCCACCGGCAAGCCCTGCCTGATCGGTGAGTTTTCGTTCCGCGGCGACGACGCCGGCCTGCCCAATACGCAAGGGGCCGGCCCACGTGTCGAGACGCAGGCAGATCGCGCCGCGGGCTTCGCCCGCTACGTCGGGGCCGCGCTAAGGTATCCGACTTTGATCGGCTATCACTGGTTCGTCCATGCTGATCAACCGGCCGAAGGCCGCTGGGACGGCGAGAACTCCAACTACGGCATCGTCACGATCAACGACGAGGTCTATCCTGAGCTGACCGACGCAATGCGCGTCGTGAACGACGACGCCGAATGGCTGCATGAGGCGACCGCCTCCGCGGCCAGGCGGATCGTGGCGCCGTCAGCCGCGTGAGCCGCTCTCACCGCGCAACTCTTCGGCTCCGGTTCTTCCGCCGAACGCGCGCAGCAAAAAGCCCCGGACTAAGACCGGGGCTTTGTCGTCTCGGCAGCTCTGCCGACGCCCGGCTGCGCGATCAGTCTTTGGCGGACACCGGTGCGGGCGGCGGGTTGAAGGCGTAGGAAGCCTGCACGAATGTGCCGTAGCGATCGGTCCGCATCGGGAGCGGCTGGCACGGGCACGGCTCCCCGCCGAAATTGGTATAGGCATCACGCGTCGCCCACATCGCCCAGTAGCGGCCACCGACGCCGACATTGAAGTTCGGCGTCACCGAGTAGGATAGAATCGCCTCGAGCTGCACGCCCTGGCCCAGCCCGCTCTCGGGCAGCGGCAGATTGCGCAGAACATGATAATCGAAGCCCTTGACGCTGACATAGGGCAGATAGGCGGCGTCGCCCGTCACCTTGAAGCCGTACCCCAACTGCAGCTCCGCGCTGGCGCCAACGCGCAGCGACTGCCATTTGTCGTCCTCGGTGATGGCGAGGACCGACGACGGGACCGCCGGCACGCAGCCAGCGTTCGGATTGGCGAACTGGATGCAGCCATAGGCCGACTTGTTCTCGCGGTAGTAATTGTAGCCGACGAATCCGCCGAGCTTGTAGCCAGGCCCCGACAACAGATTGTAGCCGACATCGATCGTGCCATAGGTGAGATCGCCGCTCACCGACGACAGCGTGTTGGAGTACGGCACCGACGTCACCAGGCCGGTCGGGATGAACCAGTCCTCGTCGGTCAGTTGGCCGCCGCTCACCAGCTTGCCGCCGCCGATGAAGCCCTTCACGAACAATTTGACCGGCGTGTCGATGCGCCCGAAAAACTCGCCCGAATTCGCTTTGCTGTCGTAGGTCAGGCGCGAATTCAGGGTGGTCTGCTGGCTCTGCTCGAAGGTGCCGCCGAGATCCTTCTGGAACCGCCCGGAGCTGTACCAGTAGCGTCCGCCGGCTTCGAACGTCCAGCCCGGCGCCCAGGCAGCCGGAGCCGCTTTGGCGAAGCGGATCGGCGCGGCGCTGTCCCAGCGCGCTGTCGCATCGGCATTCACCCGATAGTTCAGGCCGAGCTTGAACAGGTGGACGTCCTGGCTGACGCGCGTCGTAGTCGCAGGGATTGCAGCGTAGAACGACAGCGGCGGCAGGATCTGGAAGAAACTCGGCGGCACGTCGATCGTGCTCTTGCCGAAATCGGCGTAGTCGTATTCCAGCTTGACCGACCAGGCCGGCGCGATCGCATGTTCGACGCCGGCGCCGACGGTCCAGCCGACCCGCGTGTCGCTCAGCGACGTCACGAACGGCTCGCCAACCGGATTGATCGTGATGTCCTTACGATCGTGCAGCAGGGCAGCGCCGCCCTTGGCATAGAGCAGCGTATGGCCGCCGGCCCCGACAGCGACGCCGAGCCGCCCGGTCAGGCTGGCGGTGACGTCCTGGCGGACACGGCAATTGGCAGACAGGAAGTAACCGGAGAATGCGAGGCAGGTCTGCGTGCCATTGGAATCGATCGCGCTGACATCTGCCTCGACGCCCAGAACGACGTTCGAACCGGGCGCCTGCCAGTTGTACCCGGCCTGCAGACCGGCCAGCGCTTTCGGAGTTCGTACATTGTCGCCGTAGATCGAGGGCCCGAACGGATCGTCGAACCCGGTCGTGCCCGCACCGCCGCCGACATGGGCGCCGACATAGAATCCCGTCCAGCTCCACGGCACGGGCGGCACCGGTGGCGCCTTGACGGCGAGATCGGCGGCCTGCGCAGCACCAGCGGCAGTGATAATGACGCAACTGATCGCGCGGAGAATCGAGGTTCTCATGGTGACCGCCCTGAAATTAGAGAGTTTGAAATACAACTAGTCCGGCGTTTGTCTCGCGCAGCTCTGCCACACTGCTGTCTGGATTTGAACAAATCCGGAAATTCCGCCCGGCTGTGGCGAGCCGACAACATTCGCAAGTAATCGAGTAGTCATTGCTGACGTAATGTCAGGTCGTGCCTCTCGATCAGCCCCGTTACATGACGACGGCTTGCAACTAACTCAGTCCATGCTGACCGCTGCGCGACTGGGATGTTCGCACAAAGCGATTCGCCTCGACGAAACGCTACGCGATCACGCCGCGCGTGCGGCTCTTCTCACGGCCTGCGGCGGCTGCCCGAAGGATCTGATGAAGGCGCGGCGCATCCGCTCCGGGTCGCCGAAGCCGGTCTGCTCCGCGACACGCTCGATCGCTCGCTGGTCGTCTGTACCCGGGTCCGCGCCACCTCGATACGCAGCCGTTCGACGGCCTTCGCCGGTGTCGTACCGGTCTCGGCGATAAACGCGCGGGTGAAGTGCCGCGCGCTCATGCCCGCCTCCTCGGCCAGCCGCTCGACGGAAAGCTGCTGGGCCAGATGCTCGCGCACCCAGGCGAGCAACGACGCAAACCGGCCCGACGGCGCCTGCAACTCCACCAGAGAGGAGAATTGTGACTGCCCGCCCGCCCGCCGCTGCGCCAGCACCAGTTGTCTCGCAGTGTCCCGCGCGATGGCGTCGGAGTAATCCTCGGCGATGATGGCGAGTGCGAGGTCGATGCCGGCTGTGATGCCGGCCGATGTCCAGACGTCGCCGTCGCGAACGAAGATGCGGTCGGGTTCGAGACGGACCTGCGGGTAACGCTTCACGAAGTCACGCGTACGCCCCCAATGCGTTGTCGCGCGGCGGCCGTCGAGTAGCCCTGCCTCCGCCAGCAGATATGCGCCCGAACAGACGCTGGCGATGCGGCAGCCGCGCGCCGCAGCGCTACGCAAGAACGCGAGCGTCCGCGGACAGCGCGCTGCTTCGCGCACGCCGTCTCCGCCGGCGATGATCAGCGTACGCATCATTCGGTCGTGGCGCAGACCCCGTGCCAGCATCTCGACGCCCGAGGAACTACGCACTGGTCCCGCCGACGTGGCGATCATCCGGATAGGATCCGCCACCGGGACGTGACGTCCCGCGATCTCGAATGCCGCAATCGGTCCGGCGGCGTCGAGCAACTGGAAGTCGGGATAGATCAGAACGCCGATCATGCGACCTCCGCGAGCGTGACGGGCCATGTCCCAAATAGAGGGATATTGGTCATTTCTGACATCAGCCCAGCATGCCAGGATCGCCTCGTCAAGCACGTCGCGCCAAGGCAAAGGAGGTTCTCATGACCACGCTTCAGATCGGCTTGCTGCTGTTTCCCAAGGTCACCCAGCTCGACCTCACCGGCCCGCTGCAGGTGTTCTCTCGCATTCCCGGAGCCAAGGTGCATCTGGTCGGCAAGACGCTCGGCGCCGTGTCGAGCGATACGGTGCTGTCGCTGCCGCCGACCATCAGCTTCGCGGATTGTCCTCAGCTCGATGTGATCTGCGTGCCCGGCGGCGCCGGCGCCGACGACATGATCAACGACGAAGCGATGCTCGCCTTCCTGCGCCAGCAGGCGCCGGGCGCGCGCTACGTCACGTCGGTGTGCACGGGCGCGCTGGTGCTGGCCGCAGCCGGACTGCTGCGCGGCTATCGGGCGACGGCCCACTGGTCCACGGTGGACGATCTGGCGGCGTTCGGCGCCATCCCGGATCGCAGCCGCGTCTGCATCGACCGCAACCGCATCACGGGGGGCGGCGTCACGGCGGGAATCGATTTCGCGCTGACCCTTGCGTCATTGCTCGCCGACCGCGCCACCGCGGAGGGAATTCAGCTGATGCTGGAATACAACCCGGCGCCGCCGTTCAACGCCGGCTCGCCCGACACCGCGCCGAAGGAGGTCGTGGAGTTGCTGCGCTCACGGATGCAGGGTTCGCGGCAAAGCCGAACCGATGCGATCGCCAGGGCCGCGGCGCGGCTGAAGGCCCAAACAGAAACGGCGGCCTGAGCCGCCGTCGATTCCGTAATTGTTGGGGGTGGAGAGCCTCAGCTCCCGGGCGTCCAGGCCTGATAGTCGCCGGTCGCCTTCGGGCGGCGGCCGGCCGCCAGCGTCGAGCCCGACGGCCGGTACGCATAAGGCGTGCCGGTCAGATTCGGATGATGGGGCTTTTCCCACTCGCGGGCGTGATAAGTCTCTTCCGTCGGCGGCACGTCGACGATGTGATGCAGCCACCCGTGCCAGGACGGCGGAATGCGGGTCGCCTCAGCGTAGCCGTTGTACAGCACCCAGCGGCGTTCGAAGCCGAGCGTCGGGTCGATCTTGCCGCCTTTGGTGCGGAAATAGCGATTTCCGGCCTCGTCGGTGCCGACGAGTTCCCCAAAACGCCAGGTCCAGAGTTGGGTGCCGAACGTATAGCCCGACCACCAAGTAAAAATCCGCAGCAGAAACAGTTTCATGAGCGCATCCATAGGCGGCGACAAGGTCCCTGATTGCCACTCGCCGCGGTGAATGTCCAGCCGCTGCGAACGGTTTCGAACATGGTCGCTGTTCCCGCCGCCGACAGTGCCTATATCGGGTCAATCCCGCTGCTGGAACGCTCCGGAACGACGGCGGCTGCCGTTTGTTGTGGCAGCGACAACTGTTTCAACCACCTGATCCGATGATGGAGCCGAGGATGATCAACCTGAAGACTTTGACCGCAGTGGCCACGCTGGCCATCGCGATGCCGCTGGCAACCGCCGGCATGGCCCACGCTCAGGGTAGCATGGGCGGTGGTGGCGGCGCAGCGGCTGGCGGAGGTGGTGGCGGCGGAGGCGGCGGCTCCATCGGCGGCGGCGGTGGCGGCATGGGTGGTGGCGGTGGCGCCAGCATGGGTGGCGGCATGCGCGGCGGTGGTGGCCCGGCGATCGGCGGTGGCGGACCGCGAATGGGGGGCGGCATGGGGATGGGAGCTGGACCGCGTAGCCCGAGCATGGCGGGCGGCGGTTTCCGTAACCCGAACATCGCGGCCGGCGCCCAGAATCCCGGCTTCCGTGGCGGCAACGTGTCCGGCTATCGCGGCGGCTACGCCGGTGGTTACGGCGGCGGTTGGAATCGTGGATACGGCCATCGCCATTGGCGCGGCGGCGGCTACTGGCCGGGCGCTTATGCGGGCGCGTTCGGCTTCGGGTCGTCCTACTACTATAACGACCCCTATGCGTACGATTACGGCTACTACGACGAGCCGACTGTGGCCGTCGTTCCGGGTGGCGGCGATCGCGACGATGCCTACTGCTCGCAGCGCTTCAAGTCGTACGATCCCGCCTCGGGCACGTATCTCGGCTACGACGGCAAGCGGCACCCCTGCCCGTAAGCAGTCCTTTCGCGACTTCACGAACGGCGCCTCTCGAGGCGCCGTTTTTCGTCTCCCGTTACGATCGCAGCGCGACAGCCACGCTGCCGAGCGTGACCGCAAGAGCCACGAGCTCGCGCAGCCCCAGTGCTTCGTTCAGCATCGCCGCCGCCGCCAACACACCGACGACCGGCACCAGTAGCGTGCCGATCGAGGCCGTCGCCGCGGGCAGTCTCTCCAGCGCGGCGAACCAGCACACGTAGCAGACGCAGAACTGCACCAGCGTCATATAGATCATCGACGCCCAGCCGCTGGCCGAAAGCGCAGACAGATGCGCCTCTTCCAGCGCAAGGCCGGCGAGCGCGACCGGAATACAGCCGATCCCGACCTGCCACGCCGCGAGAGACAGCGGCGGCAAGGCCAGCGGGAAATGCTTGGTCAGGACGGTGCCCAGCGCGACGCAGATCGCGCCGGCAATCGCACAGGCAATGCCGGGAAGCTTGTCCATGCTGGCATCGATGCCGCCACCACCGATCAGCACAGCGATGCCACCGAGCGCGATCAGCAGCGCGATCGCGCGTGTCGCCGACAGCCGCTCGCCGAGCACCGGCCACGCCACCAAAGCCACCCACAGCGGAATTGAAACGCCAAGCACCGCTGCGTCACTGGCGCGCAGCCACAGCAGTGCCATTCCCATGAACGCCACCCACCCGCCGATGTTGAGCAGCGAAACCAGCATCAGGCGCGACCAGAGGACGCGCGGCACCCGCAGCGCCTGCCCGCGCGACCAGGCGATGAGCGCCAGCGCCACCGCGCCAATGATCCCAGACAGCCCACGCGACGTCAGCGGCGGCCATTCGGTGAGAAGATGCTTCATGATCGGGAAGTTGAAGCCCCACCCGATCGATGCGACGGCGAGAAAGGCCAGTCCCGCAGGCGAGATACGCCCGCGCGCTGGCGCGGCTTCAAACGTCGTCATCCTGGCGTCGCCCCTGTTGGTCTTTTCGGACGACGATGACTGAAAAGCCGGGCGGCGGCCACCGTTAAAGCAGCCACGCCCCGGACGAGTCATTTCGTCGCGTTCGCGCGCTCCGTCACGCAGCAGTGAGCGATTTGCCGTGTTTTCGCCGCTCTGATCGGCTGCAACCGGAGGCAGCGTACGTTCCGGGACACCCGAACGCCTTCACTTGTCCAGCCGATGCTGACAGAATCGGACGAATCGCCCGCTCACCGGGGACCCGCGAGATTGCCTGATAACCGATCCACCCGACGCGTAGCCGCCTTCGCGTCAGCGCTGCGCGTTTCCACTGCGACGCTGGCGCTGAGCCTCGGCTTGAGCGGACTTCCGATCGAGAGTCAGGCGGCGCCGAAGCAGCACGTCCCGTTGCCGAAGCCGCGGCCGATCTCGCGCAGCATCGTGCCCAAGACGATGCCCGGAACGGTCGCGTCGGTGCCTAAGCCCTCCGGCCAGCTTGCCAACGCCGCGCCGACGGCGCCGGCCGCAGCCCCGTCTCACCCGCACGGGACGCCGCCGCTCGTTACGCGAAAACCTGCGACGCGGTCGGCAGTGGCCACGACATCGCAGACCTCGCAAGCCGATGCAGATGCGCTGGAAAGCGTCATCGACATGGTGCGCAAGCGCAAGGCCGCCGATGCGACGCAGGTAGCCGACACGATTTCGGATCCGCTGGCCCGCAAGCTCGCCGAATGGGTCATTCTGCGCGCCGAGTACAACGGCGCCAGCGTCGAACGCTACCGTGCCTTCGTGCGCGCCAATCCGAGCTGGCCGTCGCAGACCTTCTTCCGCCGCCGCGCCGAGGCGGCGCTGTGGGACGACAAGCGCGACGATTCCGCGGTGCTGGCTTATTTCGAGGGTGAGACCCCGCTGTCGGCCAAGGGCAAGCTGGCGCTCGCACGCGCCGTGCTCGCGCGCGGCGACCGCCGCACCGCGGAGCAGCTGGTGCGCGACGCCTGGCGCAACGACACGATGTCGGCCGCCAACGAGACCACCGCGATCGAGATGTTCGGCGCGTTGCTGACGCCGAGCGACCACAAGGCGCGGATGGACGCGTTTCTGTACGGCAATGACAACGAGCCCGGCCTGCGCGCCGCCAAGCGGCTCGGCGCGGCGCAGTTCGCGCTCGGCAAGGCGCGGCTGGCCGTCGACAACAAATCTCCGCAGGGCAAGGCGCTACTCGATGCGGTGCCGTCGGATCTGCATAACGATCCGGGCTACATGTTCGCCCGGATCCAGCTGCTGCGCCGAGACGAGAAGATCGCCGAAGCCGGCCGGCTGATGCTGACCGTCCCGCGCGATCCTAACCGGCTGTACAATCTCGACGAATGGTGGATCGAACGGCGGCTGCTGGCGCGCAAGCTGATCGATATCGGCGACTATCGGCTCGCGTATCTGGTGGCGCGCAACGCTGCGACACCGACACGCGAAGTCTACAAGACCGAGCACGAATTCACCGCCGGCTGGATCGCGCTGCGCTTCCTCAACGATCCCGCCACCGCCGCGCAGCACTTCGCGCGGATCGGCACCGACACCACCAATCCCACTGCGCTGGCACGTGCCGGCTACTGGCAGGGCCGCGCCGCCGAAGCGATCGGCCGGATGCAGGACGCCCGTGCGGCCTACACGGCCGCCGCAGCGCAGTCGACCAGCTACTACGGACAATTAGCACGCGCCAAGCTCGGCCTGCCGCATCTCGATCTCAACAGCCAGCCCTCCAGCCAGGGCCGCGGCGTCGAGCGGCTCGAGGTCGTGCGCGCGGTGCAGTTGCTCTACGCGATCGGCGAAGGCGACGTCGCTATCCCGATCTTTGCCGATGTCGGCGACAATGGCGACGTCGACGCCCTGCTCGGCCTGTCCGAACTCGCGGCCCGTAACAACGACGGGCGCGCGATGCTGCTGGTCGGCAAGGCGGCGCTCAACCGCGGCCTGCCGTTCGATCACTACGCCTATCCGATGTCCGGCATCCCGCAATTCCGACAGATCGGGCCCGAGGTCGAGCGCGCGATCGTCTACGCGATTGCCCGGCAGGAAAGCGGCTTCAATCCGGCCGTGGTGTCGCCGGCGCAGGCTTACGGCCTGATGCAGGTGACGCCCGACGCGGCGAAGTATGTCTGCCGCCGCCACGGCTGCACCTACGATCTGCAGCGCCTCAAGACCGATTCGGTCTACAATGCCGCGCTCGGCGCCGCCGAACTCGGCGGCCTGCTCGACGACTATCGTGGCTCCTACATCATGACCTTCGCGGCCTATAATGCCGGTCGCGGCAGTGTCCGGAAATGGATTGAACGCTATGGCGACCCGCGAGACCCGAAGGTCGATGCGGTCGACTGGGTCGAACTGATTCCGTTCTCTGAAACCCGCAACTACGTGCAGCGGATCATGGAGAACCTGCAGGTTTATCGCGCGCGATTCGGCGGCGGCAGCCGGCTGCAGATCGACGCCGACCTGCGCCGCGGCGCCGCCAACGTCGAGTAAACGCGGCTAGCCAAACACGAGCTCATCAGAGCCGCGAACCGCGCCGGACGCTCATGACACGCGTCCGGCCGCTTTTCGCGTTCGGCCTCTTTCCAGCATCACAGGTCGATTCGAACTCAGACGCAGCCGCTCGCGCCGCGTCGTCAGGACGCGATCTTCACGCCGGCTCACAACGAAAAACCCCGGCGGTTGCCCGCCGGGGTTTCGCAGAACGTTCCTTGCGGAACGAGCTGGATCAGAACACGCGCTGAACGCGGAGGTTGCCGCTCCAGACGCCCTGGTCCTTGAGCTCGTAGGTCGCAGCCGGCTTCGCGATGGTCGCGTTCGCCGGGATGGCGAGCGCACCCGTGTTGCTCTGGTCGAGGTAGGTGTACATCACTTCGGCCGACAGGGTCAGGTTCTTGACCGGAGTCCAGCGGGTGACGGTACCAACCTGAGCGATGTTGAAGTCCGGGTTGCAGCCGAAGCCGACAGCGGTCGCGCAAACCAGCGCACGGCCAGTGCTGCCGTAGCTGAGCGAGCTGTACGAACCGAACACCGAGGTCGACCAGTAGGGGTTCCAGTTGTGGTTGAACGCACCACGAACGCCCCAGGCCGTCGACTTGGTGATGCCGGTGCCGTTGCTCACGTCGGTGCCGGCGAACACGCCGTCAGCAGCGCTCGCGAACGCGATGCTCTGATAGGCAGTGCCGCTGTTGCCGAAGATGGCGAACGAGTTGCCGGTCACGCCGCCGATGACGTAACGGCTTGCGCCGTTAGCATAGGTCGCCGTGAAGTTGATGCTGTCGCCGGGGCCGGTCGGCAGGTTCTTGAGCGAGATGGCGCCCTGCACCGCGTAGCCCCAAGTGTCGCTCGGGTGGCCCGAGGTCTCGAGAGCGGTGTTGTAGTAGCTGGCGCGAACCTGGTGGGCAGCGGCCGACAACTGGAACAGGCCCCAGGCCTGGTCGACACGCAGCTGACCGACGATGTCGGGGATCGAGGTGCCGGCGTAGGAGTTGGTGCCGAGCAGGCCCTGCGAGTAACCCAGCGTCGTGATCGACGAGGTGTTGTACAGGCCGGACTGCAGGTAGGCCGACTGATCTTCGAGCGAGATCGCGGCCGACACGCCGTTGCCGAACTGCGCGGTGTACGACACCTGGTTGATGCCGGTGACGTCGTCGTAGCCGCCGATCAGGAACGAGGTGTTGTTGCCCGGATAACCGGTCCAGGGCGTGTCGAACTGCGAGACGGCCTTACCGAAGGTAAAGCCGGCGAACTGGATGAAGGCATAGTACACGCCGAGCGAGCCGCTCGCGATACCGGTCGAACCGCCCGAAGCGCCGCCCGAACCCCAGTTGAAGGTCGCATCGAAGTAGGTGCGAACCACGCCGTACTCGGTCGCGGTGCGCGTATCGATGTTGATGTCCTGGCGCATGTACATGATGGTGTTGTTCGCCAGGCGGCTCTTCGCACCAGCCGCACCGTTCCACGCCGGCGCGTTGTAGTTGCTCGAACCGTAGAGAGTCGCGTCAGCGCGCAGGTAGCCGCCGAGCTTGATGCAGGTGTCGGTGCCCGGGATGTAGTAGAAGCCGGCGCCGTAGATCGAGCAGACCTTCACGTATTCGACCGCCTTGGCCTTCAACGGGAGATCAGCCGCCTGCGCCCCGCTCATGGCGACGAGAGCCGCCGCCGAGCCAAGGAAAAGGCCCTTAACCATCTTCATGTAAACCTCCAAGTTTGCTCTCTAGGGAAGGTTACTTCCGCAGATGCACACGCACCCGCAGGGTGGTCCCCTTGTCCCAATCAAACCCGCCTAGCCGCTTCGCGCCTTCGGACACACCCGCTGAACGCGAGGGACTTAAGCGAACCACCTAATACGGGACGACCTCGGGATGCCCCCCTCCGTCGCAGTCACGAGAATTACCTAAGCGTGATGCACACGCAACAAAGGAACGCCCCACAAGCGTCCGAGTACGGCCGTTTTTAGGGGGGTGTTGCACAAATAACACTGCATGGCCCAACTGGAACTCGCGCAAGCTGATGAAATAGTTGATATTTTTGCGCCACTCGCGAGGCGCGATGCCGCCATGCACAAAATCGCCCGATCTTGGCCACGGTCGAACACAGTGGGAATTCGTCAGCCCGGAGCCCTCGGGAATCGTCTCATTTAAGATTCGAATCCTTTTCGAGGGGGCGAATCTCATCGCTGGAGCCTGCGAGTTCCCCGTTTAGGTCTGTTTTCGCCGGCCGAGAGTTCCGCCTTCCGGCAATGGGCAGGGAGGACACACCTTGATCGCGCACGAAGATGGGGACGAACGGCGCTCGATCCGGAAGTCTCGGTTATCAAGCATGGAATCGTGCTTGCGGCTCGCGACCGTGTCGGGCATATCGAGCCAGCCGGAGACGTGGCCGAGTGGCTGAAGGCGGCGGTTTGCTAAACCGTTATAGGGTTGTAAAGCCCTATCGAGGGTTCGAATCCCTCCGTCTCCGCCACCTCCAAAGCCGAATCCTCAGCTCTTCAGCCGCCGCTAGGTGCGCGCACCGCGATTCGCGCTGCCTCCGCGATTCGCTTTCCGGAAGATCTGCCAACGGGTTTGCCAGCGACACCGCGGGTTCCGCATCACGCTCACAACAGCTGCTCGGTATGTCGGGAGGTGGTGGACCGCACCACCTCGGCCAGTTCCACGGCTAGACTTTGCCGCCGCCGACGACATGGTCGCGGTGCTTGCAGGCACTCGAGCGACGGAACTCCACTTTCGGTCACTGATAAGAAGTAGTCCCCTCATACGTGATGGTCGATGACCCGATGCGGCCAGGGATTCTCGCCGTCGCGCAGCCAGCGCAGGGAGTCGCGCCAGAAGCCCCCGCTGTGGCTGTCATGAAACAGCGCGAAATGGCCGATGCTTTGCCGGCCGTAGTCGGACGGTTGCAGCATCACCGCGGTCCTGTCGGCGCCCTTATAATAATGAAGCGTGCGGCGGATCGCCGGGGCAGTGCCGAACTCGTCATCCGACACCGCGACCGCGAGGATCGGCGCCGTAAACGACGCCATACGAGCAACGACCCTGCGCCGCTCCGCGCGAGGATGACTGCTTTCGAACCGCGGACCACGAAAGCTCCATTCATGCGCGACGCCAGCCGGCAAGTCCTCCAGCCAACCGAGCCGCCGCCCCGGAAAATAGCCGAAGGCCGCGGTCAGCGCCGGCATCGCCACATGCCATTTGAGGAACAGCCCTGCCCGGCGGGTCGCCACATAATCTCTCCACCAGGCATATTGCGCGCCGACGGTGAGCATCCGGTCGATCCCCTGCGCATTATCGGCAAGTCCCGGCAGAAAACCGCCGATGCTGTGGCCCACGACGACGAGCTGACCGCGGCGCTTTTCGCCACCGGCAAACTGCAGCGCCGCTGCGAAATCGCGTTCGCCCCAATCGCGCCAGCGATAACCGCAGCCTCGCAGCCGCGCCGGGCGGGATTGGCCGATGCCGCGATAGTCGTAGGTCAACACGTCGAAGCCGTGCTCGGCGAGAAAGCCGGCGTAGCGATGATAATAGCGGGCCAGAACGCCGGTGGCCGGGTTGACGATCGCCAGACCGATCGGCTCTGGCATCGTCGTCCGGAACAGATGGCCGCCGAGCACGACGCCATCGCTGCAGCGGAATTCGACGGGATGGGGCTCAACACGGGAGTTGTCGCGCACGGTCTGGTCCATGGTCCCAACGATAGAGCGACCGCCTGATTGTGTATATTCACTGGTCGGTATACATCGAGGCATGAGCAAGCCACCGATCTCCACGCGCGATCGCATCATCGAGGCAGCCGGAAAGCTGTTTCACCGCGACGGCATCCGCGCCGTCAGCGTCGATGCAGTGGCGGCCAAGGCCGGCCTGACCAAGCGGACGATCTATTATCATTTCCGCAGCAAGGACGACCTGATCGCGGCCTATCTGCAGACGAGAGACCAGCCCAACGTCGCGATCTTCCAGCGCTGGTTCGCTGAAGCCGAAGGCGACACCGCCGACAAGGTCAAGGCGATCTTCAGCCATCTCGCCGACAACGCGCGCAATCCGCGATGGAAAGGCTGCGGCTTTCTGCGCACGTCGTTCGAATTGATGAACCTTCCCGGCCATCCGGCGATCCAGGCCGGACGCGCGCACAAGAAGCGCACCGAAGACTGGCTGTTCGGACTGTTCTTGCAGGACCGCCCGGAACCGACGGCTCGCGCCCTCGCCCGCCAGATCGTGTTGCTGATCGACGGCGCTTTTTCAGTCGTGCTGCTGAACCGCGACGCCAGCTACATGGAGACCGCCGGCGAAGCCGCCGCGCAGTTGATCCGCCGCTAACGGCTCCCGCTCCGCCAAGTTACCGGGCGACCTTCAGCCGACCCGGGAGAACCTGCGCATTTTGTCGCAGGTGTCATCCGGCCGTTATTACAACCGATCAAGATCGCCTCACGATTAGTCGAGAGGCGTTCCATGACCGATTTCACCATCAACCAGACGATCGATAATAAGGGGCCGATTCAACCTGCCGGGCGGCCGAACCTGGACAAAGGATTCAACCCGCTGACGATGATCCTGTTTGTTGGGATCCTCGCGGCCGGGATGCTGTATGTGGCCTATAGCATTTATGTGGACGTCCAGGCCACCGGCGTTCGGATAACGACCTACGTGCCCTACATCCTTCTGCTGGTCGCGCTGCTGATCGCGCTCGGTTTCGAGTTCGTCAACGGCTTTCACGACACCGCCAACGCGGTCGCAACGGTGATCTACACCCACTCGCTCCCCGCCGAAGTGGCTGTGATCTGGTCCGGCTTTTTCAATTTCCTCGGCGTGCTGGTATCGACCGGCGCCGTGGCGTTCGGTATCGTGTCGCTGCTGCCGGTGGAGCTGATCCTGCAGGTCGGCTCCAGCGCCGGCTTCGCGATGGTGTTCGCGCTGTTGATCGCCGCGATCGTGTGGAATCTCGGCACCTGGTACTTCGGCCTGCCGGCCTCGAGCTCGCATACGTTGATCGGCTCGATCATCGGCGTCGGCGTCGCCAATGCGCTGCTGCGCGGCCGCGACGGCACCTCCGGCGTCGATTGGAGCAAGGCGACGGAGATCGGCTACGCACTGCTGCTATCGCCGCTGGTCGGCTTCGTCTGCGCGGCTGTCCTGCTGCTTCTGCTGAAGCTCGTCGTGCGCAATCCGAAGCTGTACACCGCGCCGGAAGGCGACGCGGCGCCGCCGTGGTGGATCCGCGGCCTGCTGATCCTGACCTGCACCGGGGTCAGCTTCGCCCACGGCTCCAATGACGGCCAGAAGGGCATGGGCCTGATCATGCTGATCCTCATTGGCACGGTCCCAACCGCCTATGCACTGAACCGCGCGCTTCCCGACTCGCAGATCGCGCAGTTCGAGCGCACGTCGTCGGCCGCCTCGGCCGTGATCGCCGCCAAGGGTGCCGGCCACGCCATCCTCGGCAATCCGCGCCCCGCGGTGACGCAGTATGTCGCCGAGCACAAGATCAGCGAGGGCACCTACCCGTCGCTGGCGGTGCTAGTGAAGGACATCGGCGAGCAGGTGCAACGCTACGGCTCGCTCAGCAAGGTGCCGGCCGAAGCCGTCGGCAACACCCGCAACGACATGTATCTGGCGTCGGAAGCGATCCGCTTCCTGATGAAAGACAAGGAGAACGATCTCGGGAAGGACGAGATTGCCACGCTCAACGCCTACAAGGGCTCGCTCGACAGCGCCACCAAGTTCATCCCGACCTGGGTGAAGATCGCGGTGGCGATCGCGCTCGGCCTCGGCACCATGATCGGCTGGAAGCGCATCGTCGTCACCGTCGGCGAGAAGATCGGCAAGTCGCACCTCACTTACGCGCAGGGTGCCTCGGCTGAGCTGGTGGCCGCCGCCACGATCGGCGCCGCCGACGTGTTCGGCCTGCCGGTGTCGACGACGCACGTGCTGTCGAGTGGCGTCGCCGGCACAATGGCGGCGAACGGATCTGGCCTGCAGATGGCCACGATCCGCAACCTGCTGATGGCCTGGGTCCTCACCCTGCCCGCTGCGATCCTGCTATCCGGCACGCTGTACGTCCTGCTGTCGCGAGTGCTCTGAGCCGCGAGACAGGTGAGCGCCGGGGCGTCAGAACGCCCCGGCCAAGGTCAGCCGCACCGCGAGCGGCTCGGCCGGATGCACGTGGCGATCGCCGACACCGCCGAGCGGTTCGCCGGGTAGCCGGGACAGGTAGTAGTACTCGATCTGATTGGTCTTGGCGTTGAACAGGTTCAGCGCGTCGAGCTGCAATCGGATGCCGTTGTCGAAGCGATAGCCGAGCCGCGCGTTGAAGATCAGCGATGCCAGCGAGGTTTCGCTGCCGTCCTCGATCAGCGGCCGCGGCCCGAAGTAACGCCCCTTCACCGCGCCGAACCAGCCGGTCTCGCGGCCGAGGGTCAACCCCGCGCTCGCCACCCAGGCCGGGGCACCGGGGATCAGGTCGCCGACCGGATCGATGTTGGTGAAGCGCGCGCGCGTATAAGCGACGTCGAGGTCGAAGCCGATCCAAGGCAGCGGCTTGTACTGGCTGGTCCATTCGACGCCGACGCGCCGGCTCGGCCGGCTCGGCTCTGTTGTGCCGGCATCGCCGACGAACAGCAGTTCCGAATCGAAATCGAGTACGAAGACTGCCAGCGATGTCGTCAGTCCGGGGATCGACCGGTTGCGGATGCCGAGCTCGGCGCCCTTCGAGCGCACCAGCAACGGCACGCGGTCGAGCGGCGTCGTCTTGTCGTTCGGGTCGACCGTGATGGTGGCACCGCGAATGTCGTTGCTGTGCAGCCCGGTGCCGGCATTGCCGTAGAACTCGGTCGACACCCACGGCCCAAGCACGATGCCGAATTTTGGGCTCGTCATCGACGCGGACGCATTCCCCGAGTTCGCCGGCGTGTCACTGATGACGCGGCCGTTGAAATAATCTTCGCGGATACCGGCCGTGGTTCGCAGCCAATCGGTCCAGCGCACGGTCGTGTCGGTCCACAGCCCGAGCGACTGCTCGGAGACATCGTCGGCCCGCACCGTCGACAGCCAGTCGCGTTGCAGCGTCTTGTTGAGCCCGAGGCTGATGCTGTCGGCGCGGCTCTGCAGGCCGACGCGCGTTTCCACCGGCAACCCGCCGAAGCGATAGTCGAACCGCTGCGTGCCGTTCAACCCGACCACCGTGCGGCGGTCGTATTGATTGAACTGATCGCCATTCACCGGGTCGTCGAGATAGTAGGTGAAGTTGTTGTAGAGCTGCAGCGACGAGCGGATCACATAGGCGTTGATGTCGGTCTGGCCGATGTCGCTCGACTGCGCGAACCGGCCCGACAGGCTGTAGCGGCTGGCGATGCCGCCGTCGGTCGCGTCCAACGAGCCGTAGCGGCCGATCAGGCCTTCGTCGATCGCGCGCTGCGCTACCTGATCGGTCGAGGTCCAGCGGTTGGCGTAGGCCATACCGGTCAGCGAGAAGCCGTCCGTCAGCGTTCCCTGGCTGTAGCGCAGCACGCCGTTGAGCTTGCGAACGTTGTCGGGCACGTCCCAGGGGCCGTTATATGTGTTGCCCTCGAACGCCGCGAGCAGCGTCCCCTCGCCCACTTTGGTCGATCCGGCGCCGAGCAGCCGGCGATAGCCGAAACTGCCGACGGTGATTTCGGCGAGGTTCTTCGGCATCGCCCGCAGATACTCGATGCCGACCGCACCGGCCGAGCCGAAGTCGCCGACGTCGGCGAAGTACGGCCCCTTGCGCAGCGTCATCGTGCTGATCAGCTCGGGGATGATAAAGTTGATATCGGCGTAACCCTGGCCGTGGCCGTGGGTCGGCATGTTGACCGGCATGCCGTCGACGGTGATCGCCAGGTCGGTGCCGTGGTCGAGGTTGAAGCCGCGCAGGAAGTACTGGTTGGCCTTGCCCTCGCCGGAGTGCTGGGTGACGACCAGCCCGGGTACCGCCTCGAGTGCTTCGCCAACACGGGAAAACGGCAAGGCGTTGACCTGCGCGCCGCTGATCACCCGCGCGCTCGCCGCCTGATTTTGCGGCGCGCTCAGCGGCACCGGCGATGACGGCGCAGGCCCCGGCGCGGAAACCGCAGGTGCGGCGACTGGCGCAGAAGCCGCCCGCACGTGTCGCGCCTGGCGTGAACCGGA
Source organism: Rhodopseudomonas sp. (assembly GCF_048594845.1). GTDB lineage: Bacteria > Pseudomonadota > Alphaproteobacteria > Rhizobiales > Xanthobacteraceae > Rhodopseudomonas. Next base: position 22,599 of record NZ_JBMDXE010000193.1, read on the forward strand.
CCGCTGCCCCGCTTGCAGCAAGGCCGGCCGATGGTGGACGGACGGCGGATCCACCGCGATCTCGGGAAGCGTCTGAAACGGCGCCTGCTGCTGCGCCTGAGCCACCCCCATCCAGGGGAAACTGATCAACGCGCAGGCCGCACCGCCCCGCGCCCAATGCCGGAAATCGCCCCAAGACAAGCCGTCACCCTCGCGTCCTGCTTCGCTGCAAGACGCGCCCGTCCCAATCTGCTATCGCGGACGGCCCCGGCAGATCGCCCGCGCCGTCAGCGTGACACGGGCAGTATGATGATGTCAATAAAACTGCATACTCACATGAGGCTAGCGATGCATCGCGTGACCATCACTTTGGACGATGATCTGATGGAAAAACTCGACGCCATCATCGCCGCCCGCGGCTATCAGAACCGCTCCGAAGCCATCCGCGATCTGGCGCGGATCGGCATCCAGCAGACCGCCGCACATTCGACCGACGATCATTGCGTCGGCGCGATGGTCTACACTTACGATCATTCCAAGCGCGACCTGCCCCGCAAGCTGACGCAGAACTTTCACAGTCACCACGATCTGTCGCGCGCGACGATGCATGTGCACCTCGACCACGATCAGTGTCTCGAGGTCACGATCGTCGACGGCAAGGCCAATGAGTTGCAGCATTTCGCCGATCACATCTTTGCCGAACGCGGCGTGCGCTACGGCCGGCTGGTGACGATCCCGACCAATCCCGACGAGCATCATCACGACGGACATCACCACGACTGACCGTGGCCGCCGCCCCAGAGCGGTAAATTACTACGCACCCTTCGCCCCGCATCGCGGGCCGCCTCGCGGGTCCATGTGTTTCTTTGAGGTAAACCGCGCCGACGACGGCCGCCCCCTCGGTCTTAGCAAAGACGTAAACCGAAGGTGTTAGACCGTCCGTATTAAGTGGTGCGGGGATATTGCAATGATTGATCCTTTGAAGGGATTTTACGCAGCAGAATTTGAGACGGCGCGGAAGAAAGCGCACGGCGTCGTCATGCTGAATGACGGTCAGATCCGAGGCGGTGACTCCAGCTTCGCCTATATCGGCTCATACACCCAGTCCGGACTCTCGGTATCCGGTAGCTTGCGCGGCATCCGCCACGCGTATGCCAACGATCCGGAACGCGTCTCGATCTTCGGCATCGATCCGGTCGAAGTCAGCTTCGATGGCGTTGCCAAAGACGGCTATGTCGCGATCGAGGGCGCCGCACGCGAGACGCCGAGCCTGACGCTCCGCGCCATCCTCACGCGCATCAGCGATTGAAGCAGCAACGGCCGTTCACGGGCCATACGTCGCGGTTTCGCCAATGGTGCACTCTGCATGACGATTCCCGAAAAGCGTAAATTCCGCCGGGTCGGATTCGATCGCGGCATCGATGCGTGGATCATGTCGATCGACGGCACCTGGCGCCTGAGCTGCAAAATGCTCGACGCCTCGGTGGCAGGCGCCCGGCTGGTGCCGTCTTCGATCGATAAGCTCAAGGAGAAAGAGTTCTTTCTCCTACTTTCGTCGACCGGCCTCGCTTATCGTCGCTGCGAACTTGCCTGGATCAATGGCGACGAGGTCGGCGTGAAGTTCCTGCGAATGAAGCGGTGAACTCGCTCACGTCGGAGGCTTGAGCTCCGCGGACGACAACCAGCCTTCCATGTTCGCCTCGCTGTCGAGCTGCCGGGCGCGCTCGATCAGGCGATCGCGCTCGTCCTGCGGCGCGACCTCCGCCAGACCTCGCAAGGCGGACGCCTCTTCGACCAAGCGCTGATGCAGAGACTTCGGATTGCACGACGAGCGTTGCTGCATGGTCTCCTCCCATGTCGAGCGAAATGGCGGGAGCGCGACAGTGCGATCTCATCACCGATAACTGCCTGAGACGGTGCGGTGATGATAACAGTATGGGTCGCGCTCCCACCGATTGCGAGGTGGCAAGAGTGCGCACCACGGTGCGGCAATCTGCATGACAGTGATGGCCGGAACACCCATCTGGCCGCGCTGCAGCAAGGGCCTGTGATGGGAAGCGGAAGCCTTACGCGTTGCCAAGTGGGGAGGAGTCGCGGCCGATCATGCATCTCACGCCAGGGCGAGCAGACGTGGCACTTGATCGCGGATCGCGGCAGCAACGCCGCGGTCGAGCCGATCGAGCCAGCGCTTCGGCAGCGCGGCGAGTCCGTGAGTGGCCCCGGCGAGCATTGCCGCAAGCGCGCCGGTGGTGTCGGCGTCACCGCCCTGATTTACAGTGGCGATAACGCAATCGGACAAACTCTCCGTGCTGAAATAGTAGTGCAGCACGGTCTGCATCGTATCGACGACATAGGCCGAGGACTGCCCGCGATACGGCTCGAACCTGAAACTGCGATGGGTGTCGACCAGCGCGTTTGCAATAGCACGGGCACGCTCGCGGCCGTCGCCGGCGATCAGCGCCTGTAGCATCTGCACCAGCGTCAGCGCGGCGCTGTCCGAGAGCGGATGATGATGCGTGATGTGCCCCTGCGCCACCGTCCACGCTTCGGCCTCGGCGGGGCGGCCGAGCGTCGCCAGCGCCAGCGGCAGAATCCGCATTGCCGCGCCGTTACCCGCGTCGCCTTCGAAATAAGGTCCTTCGACGGTTCCGGTGGTGATGTAGCGGCGGATACCGCGGCGACAGGTGCTGCCGACGTCGACGGGGCCGGTCCTCAGCCAGGCGGCGAACTCCTCGCAGACGTCGTGGACATCGAACCCGCCGGAGCGGATCAGCGAGCGACCGAGCGCCAGCGCCATGTCGGTGTCGTCGGTCACCTGCCCCGGCTTCAGCCGCAACCAGCCGCCGCCGATGATCTCCTTGTGCACGCCGTGACGCTCGGCGATCTCTCCCGGCGTCATGAACTCCACCGTGGCGCCGAGTGCGTCTCCGATCGCGAAGCCGAGATACGCCGCCAGCGCGCGGTCTTCGATGTCAGGCCGTATCATTGCATGCCTCAGAAGTAACTCGCGGTGACGCGATAGGCCCCGCCGATCACCAGATACTCGCCCTCGCCCTTGAGCGGATGCGCGGCGAGCAGCCGGTTGAAGAACAGGATTTTCTGCACCGGCACGCGTACCGTGAGGATGGTGTCGCCGAAGCAATCGGCCACGCTGCGGTCCGATGAGAACGAGGTGAGATTGTTGAGCCGCATCACCACGTGACGGCGATCGATCCGCTCGACGATTTGATGCTCGTCGAAGGCGTTGACGCCACGATAGAGCGTGACGTGGCTGCTGCCGGCCGCCGCGAAATGCGCCAGCGCCCACTGGCAGAACTCGAACAGAAGATCGAGCTGGACAGTGATCGCGTTGTTGTGGAAGCGGCTCGACATTTTCTCTTCGACGTACGCCGCCCAGGCCGCACTCGCGGCCCGATCGATCGGCTGCTTGTGAAAGGTCGGAAAGATGCCGAACCGGCTTTCCACCCAGCCCTTCAGCACGGCGCCTTCCGGCCCGTTGCTGTCGAAGCCCCAGCCCTTGATCAGATCGAGAAACGAGGAGCGGAAAGGACGACGGCCGACGCCGGCGCGAACACGCTGCTCCGGATCGATGCCGAACAGCGCCTTCATGTAGCAGGAGAACGCCTCTCCCGCGTCGGCGAGATCATCCGCCTGAGCGAGCATCTCGAACAGGCTGGGATTCATCTCGCGCACGCCGGCGATATGCAACGGCACCGGCTGATCGTTGAAAGCGGCGTCGGTGAGATATCCCATCGGCACGCCGACGAGATTCGTTGAATGACCGATGCCCGTTGCTACGCTCAAGGATGCCGGCCTGCCGCTCGCGCCCGCGGGCGCCTCCACCGCTTCACGGCCGACATGGTTAGCTGACGCGGGCGCGCCTGCCTATGCGCATCTCGGCTAGGCGGCCGGTGTTCTCGCCCAGCGGGTCAGCGGGCGCGCGCCAGCGTCTCGGAGGGCAATTCGCCGTGCTTCTGGCGATAGTCATGGGCAAAGTGGCCGAGATTGCTGAAGCCGCAGGCGAACGCCACGGAGGTGACCGACCGCGACGGCTCGCCCTGCAGCAGCAGCTCGCGCGCCTTGTTGAGCCGAACCGACTTGGCGAACGCCATCGGCGAGTAGCCACGGTGCTTCTGAAAGGCCTTGAACAGGCTGCGGACGCCGACGCTGGTCACGGCGGCGAGGTCGTTGATGGTGATGGCCCTGTTCCAGGAGGACGCGATGAACTCCTCGGCGACGCGGACGTAGTCCGGCGCGGTGTCCGGGGCGTCGCGATCGAGCTGATCGCTGAAATTGTGACGGGACACGCTGAGCAGCGACACCAGCAAAGCATGTTCGAATTCGCGCAACATTAGCGGCGGCAATCGCGGCTGCGCCGGATCGACATGCCGGGAGAGCAACAAGGCGAAATCGCGCAGCGCCTGCGCGCCGCGATGATCGATCCGCGCGGACGGCGCGAACGCCAGCTTGCCGCGCGGCTTCACCCCGAGCATCGACTCCAGCGTCGCCATCAGCGCCCCGTTGGGACAGCGGATAATCAGCCGCTCGTGGCCGCTGCCGAGATCGACCGGCGTCGCCGGAGGCGGCCGCCGCGGCTCATGATCGCTGTCACTGCCAGTCCCGCTGCGGCCATTGCTACGCAGCGCGACCTGCAACCGCGCGAAATCCGTTTCCGCAACGTCTCCCGCCGTCTGCGTCCGCGAGCGGCAGAACCCGAATGCCACGACCTCCAGCTCGACTACGCTGCCGACGCTCTCGAAGCCTTCCGCTTCGCCGGAAGAGGCTTGTGCACCATCGATTTGAATCAGCGCGTGGCGCATCTCTTCGGTGTCGGTGGTGGGGGCGACCGGGGCCCGATCAGCCGGATAGTCGGTGTCGGTGGCCCGCTCGGAAGCATTGGACATACTTGGAGGACTCCGTCAGTTCGTCTGGGTGCGCCAGATCTGTCCGCCGAACCTAGTGGTGGACCGCAGTCGGGACCGACCAAAACCGGACATCCCGCAGCGCAGGAAAGCCTGCGAAGCTGGATTAACTCCTCAACCGATGCTGAAATATCACAGTTTCTGAACGACATTCCGCCTCGCGGAGGCTCGCGAGACACAGATGACCGCACTCCCCGTGCAGGGAAGCGCGATCATGTGTCCTCCGGGTCCCGACTCGGAACCAACTTCGGCGTCACAGCCCGGACGCGACCAGCTCGACGATGCGGTAGAGCACCAGCCCTGCGGCCAGCACCAGGTAACCGCGAAGTACCAGCATCCATGTCCGGCTAAGCCCGGACAGACGGGCGACCGGCAGCGCCGCAATCGGCGGCATCCGCCACTCGGCCGGATCGCCGTAGGAAACCGCTGCCTCGCGCGCGGCCAGCCCCTCCTCGCCCCTCAACCGCGACACCAGCTTGACGATCAGCGACAGCAGCAGCGCGCCGGCCGCACCGCCAACGAGGATGCCGACGATCCACTCCTCGCCGATGTCCGGATACAGCACGGACGCGGTCAGGATCACCGACAGCAGAACCAGCACAGCGACGATCGCGCCCGTGAAGAGGTTGCGCGCCGGGCCGTTGGCCCATGGGCCGAGCACGGCCTTGTCGTTGCACAGCAGCAGCAGGAACACCGTCGCGCTCGGCAGCAGGACACCTGCCAGCGTCTGCACCGCATTGGTCAGCGAACCGAGCGGCATACCCGGCGTCACCACCAGCGCAGCCGCGAAGGCGATCAACCCCGCGTAGACGGCGTAGAAGCCCTTCGCCTCGCTGGGCTTGCGATGCAGCGAATGCGCGACGGCGAACACATCGCCGATCGCATAGGCCGTCGCCAGCGACACCGCGGCTGCGCCAATGATGCTGGCATCGAGCAGCGCCAATGCGAACAGCACCGCCGGCAGCCGCCCGGCAGCCTGCTCGATGCCGCGCGCGGTGCCGAGCGCGTCGGTATAGGCGCCGAACTCCGGCCGTCCGGCAAAGGCCGCGGCCGAGAAGCCGATCATCGCCACCGCGCCGATGATCACCAGCGCAATGCCGATGCACAGGTCCCAGCGCTCGTAGCGGATGAAGCGCGGCGTGATCCGCTTGTCGATCAGATAGCTCTGCTGGAAGAACAGCTGCCACGGCGCGATCGTCGTGCCGACGATGGCGATGATCAGCAGCATCACGTCGCTGAGCGGCGCGCCTTCCGGCATCTTCGGCACGAAGAAATCGTGCGCCAGCTGCGGCAGCGGCGGATGCAGTATCAGGGCGATCGGGATCAGCAGCAGGCTGCCGCCGACGAGCATCAGCGCGAAGCGTTCGAACCTGCGGAAGTCGCCGGTCGAAACCGCCAGCGTGATGATCAGCGCCGCGGCGATCACGCCCCAGAACTGCGGCAGGCCGAGATAACGCAGCGCAAGGCTGATACCGATGAACTCCGTGACCAGTGTCAGCGCATTGAGCAGAAACAGATCGGCGACGCTGAAGGCGCCCCAGAACCTGCCGAACCGGGCAAAGATCAGCCGCGCATGGCCGACGCCGGTGACCGCACCGAGCCGCACCACCATCTCCTGATTGACGTACAGCACCGGGATCAGCAGCAGCAGCGTCCACAGCAGCGTGGTGCCGTAGTTCTGGCCGGCCTGGGTGTAGGTGCCGAATGCGCCGGCGTCGTTGTCGCCGACCATGACGATCAGGCCGGGTCCGGCGATCGCCAGCAGCGTCTGCAGACGCGCCTTTAGCGTACGGCGCGGCGCACGGTCATCGGCCGCAATTGTACCGAATGCGCCGCGGATCTCGCCAAGATGCGCGCTGTCCAGCACTGCGCTGGGGCTCACGCCCGTGCAAGCCGCCGCTTCGAGAGGAATGTGCTTGGTCATGAGGCTCTCCTGAGCCGGCCATGCGCGGCCGGACCGGAGAGCAGCGTCAGGCGCCCTCGCCGGTGCGGCTCGCGATCATCGCGGCCTTAGCTGTTACTGATTTCAGCAAGCCCGCCGCACGCCGGATGGCGGCAGCGGGCAATCTGGGTTGATGGTCCATCGTGCTGTGCTCCTGCCCGGCCTCAGACCGGACGCTGCCAATCACGCAGCGCGCGAAGGCGGATGATAGGCGCGACTGCCGGCGCTGCCGGCTTCGGCGCTCGCTGCGTCGTCGCTCGACGGCACGGCGGACCAGCTGCCGACCAGGCGACCGGTCGGAGACAGATGCCAGTGCAGTTCGAGCGCGGGACGCCGCGGGCGACGAACGCCGCCGCGCAGATTGTCGTTGGCCGCAGCCCGGGCTTCGCCCCGGCGCGCGGCAAGACCGGCGCGTGCCGGCCACCATGCGGTTTTGATTTTGATCGACATCACTCACCTCCACGGCCGCAGACGCGGCGGGACGGTGAGATCAGGCGGCTAGCAGCGCACCTTGCTCACGCGCACCAATCCGGTCGCGGTCCGATGTGTTGCGGTCGCATTCGCCCGAACTGACGCCGGGAAAAGGCGGCCAAAGCTGCTAGGGCCCATGTGCTCTTCGTTGGATGGATGAACGGCCGCGCGGCAGGCGCGCGACCAAGCGGACCCCTACGCCCGCACCGCAAACCAAGTCAATACAATTTCATCGGCGCACGTTCACCTGCGGACGATCCGATCGCAGTCGCATCGAGCCGGCCAGAGCGATCGACTCCATCGGCTCGCGGCGCACCGCCGGGCTGGTCCAAGGCCACCAGCGCCCGCCATAGCCAAAGCCCCTTCCGCCCCACGGCAGCGTCTGCTAAGTGCCAAAGCATCCAAGCTGGAAGGGTGGTCGAGTGGTTTAAGGCACCGGTCTTGAAAACCGGCGTGCCCGCAAGGGTACCGTGGGTTCGAATCCCACCCCTTCCGCCATTTGCTCAAACGACGCCCGCAAATCGCTTAAGATATTGAACGGAAAGGTCGTTTTTGGGGTTCGAAATCCCATTTTCGCGCTGTACTGCAAGCGCTCAGAAAAAGTCAGTCTCAAGACCATATTTCGATGCTCCATTTTGCCGGAAGCCCAGAGTTTTGAAGGGTTTGCCAAGAACTGCACTGCGAGTTCGAACAGTTCATCGAATGGCCGCTTAGGTTGGGCGCCGGTCTCAGATTTTTCGCGCAAAACGAGTGCCTGACGCTCCAGTCTTCCGATGCGCTTCTCGTAGGCTTGGATGACGGAAGTCGATCCGGCTTCGACGACGCGGTCGAGCAACTTCTGCACCTGCCGCTCAATCTGCTCCGCTTCACGCTTGCAGGTCGCTGCCAACGCATGGCCTTGCGCCAGCCGTTGCTCCCAAGCCTTTTTGAACATCCCGTAAGCGGCCTCCACCAAAGACTGGCTCGGGCTGACGCGCGCAAGAACACGGGCGAATTCGCCTTCGATCACATCGCGTTTGATCGATTTTCGATTCTGTTCGCAGGTCTTCTCGAAGAACATGTAATACGCATGCTTCACGCCGGTCTTACTCGTGGACCAGCATGAGGTGAGCGGCTTGCCGCACTCCGCACAAGAGACCATGCCGCGCAGCGGGAAATCCTCGCGGATGTCCTTGCGCGCAGGAGCCTTCGGCTTTTCGCGGAGGCGTTCTTGATTGCGCTGGAAGGTCTCAAAGGAGATCAAGCCCTCGTGTTTTCCTTTGCGCAACGGAATATCCCACTCGGGCTTCTCAACGTAGCCAGCGTAGATCGGGCGCGTCAGAAACAACTGCACCAACTGATTGGTCAGGCCCTTAAAGCTAGAATGAGTTTCCATGAAGCGGCGAACTTCAGCGCGCGTCTGAAAACGGCCACTTGCAAATCCTTCAAGCGCTTCCTGAATGATCGATGCTTCCGGTTCGTCACGAATGAGAACCTTGCCTTCGCCGGGCCGATGCTCATGCCGATAGCCTCTGCAAAGGTAGAAAGGCCAGTACCCGTTAAGAACACGCCCACGCATGCGGCTGCGCGTTTGTTCAGCGCCTTTCTCACGCTGATGCTGAGCCATGGTAACCAGCATGCCTTCAATGAGTGCGGGTCGGCGTCATCACCGAAGCGCGCGTTCGGGCTCTCCAAAACGCCCCCAGCTTCCTTGATCTGATCGCGCAACATCCAATGCGCACGATGTCCGCGGGCAAGGCGGCTTAAGTCGTCTACGATGATGACGAGCCCGCCTGATCGTTTGTGCCTGCGCAAGTATGCGAGCAGCTCCGACATGACGGGGCGCTCGGAATATTTGCCGGACAGGTTCTCGTGAAAAACCTCGACCACTTCATAGCCGCGATACTTTGCGAACTCGCGACAGGTCGCTTCCTGAGACTTCAGGCCGTGACCCTTCTTCACCTGTTCTTCGTCAGAGACGCGGCAGTAGATGATCGCTTTCGTAGTACTGAGAAATTGTTCTTTGAGATGTTTCAAGAGTCCGTCCTTGCCGCATTGTGCTGCTGACGCACCGCGACCCGAGGTTCAAAATGTTCAAGATTGTCCAAGCCTAGCATGCCTGCGGAATCCTCTTCCAGAGTCTCCCTAGATCCTATTGCCTGTTGAACCGGATTGAGATCGAAACCGAGATCGACAAAGCCGACCACGATCTTCCAAAGTTCTTCGATGAACGCGCGCTTCTGCGGTTCGGTCCAATCGCAGTCATCGAGGAAGTGGCAGAACTCCTGCGGATCGAATGCCAGCGCCAGTGGCTGGCTTGCAGGTTCTGCCGGGGTTGGGTTGTTTTTGTCCGTCATACGGTCCTCCTAGTGGCCGTATGCCGCGCGGCTTCGTCCCACGCAGGAAGTCAGCCGAGCGACAATGATAGGACACTTGTCCTATTTTTTCAACTTTACTAACGTTTCTCGGTCGCCCTCCGGGCGAGCGACTCTGTTATGGCAAAAGAAGCTAGGGTATCGCGCGGGTGCTACGCGGGTACGGATCTAAAAAGATGCAGTTTGATTGGGAGACCGCCACCGGGAGCGAGATTACCGTCCTGTACGGGGCAATCCGCGATCTCCTCAAGCCCAAGGGCCTAACCTGGAAGCAGGTTTTTGCAGAAGCCAGTCCGAAGATTACGACGGGCACGAATTACGAAAAGAACTTTAGTCGTGGCAAGATCGCGCCACAGCGCGCCCGTCAGATCGCAGAATGGTTAGAGAGGCGCTTCCCTGAAACGGCTGCTTATGTGGATGAGCTGCTCACTTCAGTTCAATCTTCGATCGAGCATAATTCTCCATGGGAGAAATTCATCGAAGAACATGGGCAGTTCACGAACGTGGAGCTGTGCATTGTCCACCCGGAAGACCACGTAATACGCTCGCGCGATAGGTCGAAGGCGAAGATTGTCGCGGACCCCGTACCGTACATGCCTGCACAGTATGAAGTGAAGCTGCATAAGCGCTTCACATTTAAGATCGAAAGCCCGCTTCGCGGGCATGTGGGTGTATTACAGTGGTCACAGGGTGTCTGGTGGCCGGTCCCACTCGACGACAAGACTTGCTGCATGCCTTTGCTACCGGGCACATGTTGGACGCCTTTCGATCCTGAGACAGTCATCGGCGATCCGCGACACCTGCTCAGTGAACACACCGAGGTCGGGCTACACCGAATCGTCTTCGTCCTCGCCACTGGCCTTCATCCCGTCTTCAAGAATGTGCGCCTGGATGAACGGTTCGAACCGAGCCAACTAAACGAGATCGCGGAATCGTTGTTTACCCGTCAGCAAGGGTCGTGGCACATCTTTCGTCTGAACGTGCTCTTCAAAGCGTTGGATGCTCCTTGAGATCAGCCGCTAAGTGCGAAGCGCAAGATGCGTGCTGTAACACAGCACGCATCTTGGCAAAGGGGCCCGCTGGCGCGCCCCCGTTGCATCCCCCCGGCGAATGACGCGACTACCGGCATCGAGCCGGTCGCGTCATGGCGAAACGTCTGGCCGTTTCATCACCAGTCGGGAGGAGCCTCCAAGCTCCCCCGACGCCCCCATGGTCAGGGGTCTTGCCCCTGAACCACGCGCGGGAGATTTCGCTCTCCCTGCACCCATCGACACGAAGGGCTCGCCGCCGCCCCTCATGAACCCACTCGCCAAACTTGGAGCTTTTCCGCTCCACCGGCACCGAACCATGGAGGACCGTGATGGCCGGTCCAGCGCCACTCAAACGAGCCTCTGTGCTCGCCCGAGTCCCCCTTCGCCTGCGTTTTGCCGCCGGACCATGCGCGCGCGATTTCGCTCTCCCGGCATCCCATCGATTCCAAGCAACCTTTCAATTACTTGGAAGAAAGCCGAGCGGGTCTGCGTCCGTTTCTGTGAATAAGCGCTACTGGCGGAAATCAACAGTTTGTTCACCGGTTGTTCTTAGGGTACGAATCTGACAAAATGTCAGAAAATGACCCAGAGGATTCCGTGACCGATTTCTCCACCCTCCGGCAGCAGGCCGGTCTTTCCGTACCCGAAGCAGCAACCCACCTCGGATATACGGAACGGCAAATTTATCGCTGGGACAACGGCGAGGTTCAGCCAAGGAAGGCGGTTCTTGAACTTCTGCGTACGATTAAATCCTCGACAGCCAGTAAGGACGACAAGGCATCCTCATTCACCTTCATTGACTTGTTCGCCGGGATTGGCGGCCTCAGGAAGGGGTTTGAGGAAATTGGAGGCAAGTGCGTATTCACTTGCGAATGGGATCGCTACAGCCAGCAAACTTACCGCGCAAATTTTCCGAACGACGATCATGAAATTGCCGGGGATATCAAGGCGGTTGAAGCCGCCGATATCCCCATGCATGACGTGCTGATCGCTGGATTTCCCTGTCAGCCTTTCTCCATTGCCGGGGTATCAAAGAAGAACGCACTCAAGCGTCCGCATGGTTTTGCATGCGAGACGCAGGGCACGCTTTTCTTCGATGTTGAGCGCATTATTGAACATCACCGTCCGCGGGCCTTTCTACTCGAAAACGTAAAAAACCTAGTCAATCACGATCAGGGACGGACTTTCCGTGTCATCCATGACGTTCTTACACGAAAGCTCGGATATCACATCAGCTGGAAAGTGATCGATGCCAAGCCTTGGGTGCCACAGCACCGCGAGCGCATCTTCATCGTGGGCTTTCGCGAGCGGAACGACTTTTCATTCGACAACCTGGTCATTCCCGATGCACTTTCGGGACCAAGGCTCGAGACAATTCTCCATCCCGAAAACGGCAGCGAAAAGCCCGACAAGCCCTATACCGCCGGGCGCCAAGCCACGGTATCGCCCAAATACACGTTGTCGAACCACCTCTGGACCTACCTTCAAAACTATGCCGCAAAGCACCGGGAGAAGGGCAATGGTTTCGGCTTCGGACTCTTTGGCCCGACCGACGTCGCGCGTACGCTCTCTGCACGTTACTACAAGGATGGATCAGAGATACTCATCCGCCAGAAGGGTTCTGCACCGCGCAGGCTGACGCCGCGCGAGTGCGCCCGCCTGATGGGTTTCGATGAACTTGGTGGATGCGAATTCAAGATTCCCGTATCCGATACGCAGGCCTACAAACAATTCGGCAATTCAGTTGTCGTACCTGTCGTCAAGGCTGTCGCTAGACACATGGAGCCGTGGCTCGTCCGCCATCATGACACGCTGGAGGCGGAAACACGAAAGGTACGGCGTGCCTGATGTAGTGGACAGCGCCACCCGAAGCCGGATGATGGCCGGCATCAGGAGCAAGGACACAAAGCCTGAACTTGTGCTCAGACGCGCACTTCACGCGAAGGGATTCCGCTACCGGATTCACGCCCGCGACGTTCCGGGAAAGCCCGACATGGTCTTCCCGAAGTACAGGGCCGCGGTATTCGTGAATGGATGCTTCTGGCATGGTCATTCATGCAAGTATTTCCGGCTTCCCCGGACACGACCGGAATTCTGGTCAACCAAGATTTCAGGCAATCAGGCACGCGATGCGAAGGTCAGACATATGCTTGATGACGCCGGGTGGCGTCACCTCACCATCTGGGAATGCAGCCTGCGCGAGAAAGGTGGCGCGGAAGCGATGGCCGAGAGCGTTGCGAGGTGGCTGGGATCACTTTCCGTCCCGCTGAAGGAGACGGCCTGATGGCGCTTGCCGATGTCACTGACTGGATGGACGAGTACGGTACGCCGGGTCACCTCTGGTTCGTCAAGCGGCTGTCCGCCAACGATACGCTTGCCAACGACGCGCACCAAGCCGGGCCGTATATTCCGCGTGACTTCCTTTTCCGGATACTTCCGTCACTGAACCGGCCAGAGGTCGAAAACCCGGATTGCCGCTTCGACCTGTACATCGACTCCCATCTCGATCATCGCGAGGTTCGTGCGGTATGGTACAACAAGAAGCTTCACGGTTCGGGCACCCGTAATGAGACCCGCCTTACGGGGTTTGGCGGAAAACAATCGGCACTTCTGGATCCGGACAGCACCGGAGCACTCACCATTTTCGCATTTGTTGTAGACGACAAGGATGCCGCTAGCGAATGTCACGTCTGGATTTGCCGTGACGGGACCGAGGAGGATTTGTTTGAAGAACGTTTCGGACCCGTCGAACCAAAAAGTTATCTGGTGTGGCAACCGGGCGGCGCCCCGGAGCGGGATCTCTTCACAATCGAGCCATCCCACAGCAATTGCCGTCTCTCACCTGCGGACATACCACCCGCATGGCTTACCCGTTTTCCCAAGGGTGAAGAGCTCATTCGAAAAACGATTGAATTGCGGCCCGCGACTGGCATGAACCCGGACGTCCGGCTTCTTCGTCGCAGGGCCTGTGAGTTTGAAATGTTTCTCGGCGTCGAGGAAGCAGTCTTTCTGCCGCGGATAAGGCGCGGCTTCGAAAACATCGACAGTTTTGTGGGGCTTGCACAAACCATCCTGCAGGGGAGGAAATCCCGTTCCGGCAATTCCCTTGAATTGCATGCCCGTGAAATTCTTGTCGAGGAGGGCATGCGGGTCAGCGTTGAATTCGCGCACCGCCCGATCATCGAGGGCGGCAAGCGACCTGACTTCATATTTCCCTCGGCAGCGGCGTACGAGGATCCCTCCTTCCCTGCTGCCAAGCTGCGCATGCTCGCGGCAAAGACTACGTGCAGGGACCGATGGCGTCAGGTGCTCAATGAGGCTGACCGTATTTCCACCAAGCACCTTCTTACGCTTCAGGAAGGCGTGTCGGAGGGGCAGTTCAGGGAAATGCGTGATGCGGGCGTTCATCTCGTTGTGCCGGAAGGCCTGCATGAGTCCTACCCTGACGCCGTTCGCCCCCATTTGCTTACACTAGAAAGCTTCATCGGTGATGTCCGCCTTCTCAGTCTCGGCGGTTCATAGCGCCACAGCAGGTTTTGTCCGTGGCCTGCGTTTTGTTGCTGCCCAAAATTCGGGCCCAGGCTAGCATCGCCCGATGACGACACCGGCAAATTGGATTCTGGAAAATAACACGTTGCGCATACAGCGTGACGGTCTGGCCGTTACACCCGCCGCGCTCGATGTTTTGCGGTGCATTGAAGACGGACAATCGGTCTGGCCCGACGTTCCCCCAGGAAAAACCGGTGCAGCCTCTAGCCTGAAATTCAGCGCGTATCCGATAATGTTGCGGCTCGTCGTCGAGCACGATCCGTCAGTAGGCACGCTCTGCATCCGGCTGGCGGGCAAATCGCGTGGCAGGGATATCGCGTTGCCGGAGAGGCTCGCTGATGCTGATCACGTCGTGTCCGGAGACACTTGGTACGCGATCGACAACGAAAGTCTTTTGGAGGTAACTGACGTACTGCGTGTAAGCGGTGCAACTCTCGGTCCGCTGCGCTCGCTTGGCATCTTCCTGAAGCTTCGGCGCGCATCCCAGGAAGGAACGGCGGTCGAAGATCGCACACGGGACGCCGAGCTTCCGCCATTACTATTTGTGCCTCCGCGCGGCGATGCTCCTCGCGGGGTCCACGCCTCCCTTTACGGATACCAAGACGATGGCTGGCGGTGGCTCAAATTCATGGCGTCACAGCATATGGGCGGGATCCTCGCTGACGAAATGGGACTGGGCAAGACGCTTCAGATCATAAGCCTGTTGCGCGACCCCGGCGAGCAGCAGACCACGACTCCAGCCCTCATTGTCGCTCCCGGCTCGCTCCTTGAAAACTGGAAGCGGGAGTTTGCAAAATTCGCGCCCGACCTAAGCGTGCTCAAGCATCACGGTCCGCGGCGCACGGGCCGTCACGCAGAACTGACACGCCACGACGTGGTCGTAACCTCCTATGATGCGGTGGTTCGGGACGGCGGCATGTTCGGCATGGTTGAATGGCCGGTCGTCGTCCTCGACGAAGCACAGCACATTCGAAATCCCGATGCAGTAAGAACACGGGCGGCAAAAGCCCTTCGCCGTCTGACCGCAATAGCCGTAACGGGAACGCCCTTGGAAAACCGCCTGTCTGACCTGTGGTCGCTCATCGACTTTGCAATTCCCGGGCTGCTCGGATCACTCGGCGAGTTTACCAGGACGTTCGATGAATCCGTGGAGGCGGCTGCTGCACTTGAGGGGCTTGTTTCACCCATCATCCTGCGCCGCCGCGTCAGGGACGTTGCCAACGACTTGCCCGAGCGCATTGACATTCCACAGGCAATCGAACTTTCGCAGGATGAGGCAGAGGCTTACGAACGCATGCGCATCGAAATCTTCGACGCGCACGGCAAGGCTGCGAGCCTTGTGGCACTGACTAAGCTGCGGATGTTCTGTGCGCACCCCGCAATCGCTGGCGGGCATGCCGCGGCTGGCGAGTTTTCAAAGCTTGAACGCCTGCGCGAACTCATCGAAGAGATTTTTGCTTCCGGCCAAAAGGTGATCATTTTCACATCGTATACGGAAATGGCCGACATCATCGTCGAACTGATATCTCGTCACTGGGGTGTCTTTGCCGCCTGCCTCGACGGACGGCTGCCCATTGATGACAGACAACCCCTTATAGACAGGTTCTCGG
>NZ_JBMDXE010000194.1:0-35272 GCF_048594845.1 Rhodopseudomonas sp.
TCGGTCGGCGACATGTACGAAGGCGCGTTCATTCCCGGCATCGTGCTGTCGCTGCTCTACGCCAGCTACATTTTCCTGGTGACGATCTTCGCCCCGCAGGCCGCCCCCGGTCTGCCGCTCGAAGCGCAGACGCTGCGCGAGCCCGAGACCGCCCGCCATCCGCTGATCCTGCCGCTGGCCGCGATCTCGGCGGCTGGCGCGGCCTATCTGTTCGCCGTGCATCTCGACCTGTTCGACTGGAGCATGGCGGCCTTCGCCAAGATCGGGCTGTCCAAGCTGGTGATGCAGGGCTTCTGGTTCGTCATCCTGCTGGCGGTGCTGTTCCGGCCGTTCATCGGGGTGATCCGGACCGTGACGATGTCGCTGTACGTCGTGGTCGCGCTGTCGACCGCCGTCGGCCTCGTGGCGATGAGCTTCACCGAGGTCAAAGGCGGCGCCGACTATGTCGTGCTGACGATGTCGGTGACGGTCGCGATGTCCTTCGTCATCGCGGTCCTCAACAAGCTGACGCGTCTCAACCTGCTCTCCAAGCTCGCCGAGCAGGTGGTGTTCGTGATGGTGCCGCCGCTCGGCCTGATCTTCCTGGTGCTCGGCACCATCTTCATCGGCGTCGCAACCCCGACCGAAGGCGGCGCGATGGGCGCGGCCGGCGCGGTGATCCTCGCGCTGATGAAGGGCCGGCTGACCTTCGACCTCACCCGGCAGGCGACCGAAGCAACCGCCAAGCTATCGGCCTTCGTGGTGATGATCCTGGTCGGCGCCCGTGTGTTCTCGCTGACCTTCTACGGCGTCGACGGCCATCGCTGGGTCGAAGAGCTGCTGGTGTCGCTGCCCGGTGGCCAGCTCGGCTTCCTGATCTTCGTCAACGCCTTCGTGTTCGTGCTGGCGTTCTTCCTCGACTTCTTCGAGCTCGCCTTCATCGTCATCCCGCTGCTCGGGCCGGCGGCTGAGAAGCTCGGCATCGACCTGATCTGGTTCGGCGTCATGCTCGGCGTCAACATGCAGACCTCGTTCATGCATCCGCCGTTCGGCTTCGCGCTGTTCTATCTGCGATCGGGAGCGCCGAAGGAATCCTATATCGACCGGGTCAGCGGCAAGCGGATGGAGCCGGTCACCACCGGGCAGATCTATTGGGGATCGGTGCCGTTCGTGATCATCCAGCTGATCATGGTCGGCCTCGTGATCACCTTCCCGGCCATGGTGATGCACTACAAGGGCGCGGCCAGCACGGTTGATCCGTCGAAGGTGCAGATCGATCTGCCCCAAATGGACGCCCCGCCGCTCGACTTTGGGCCGCCGAAGTTCTGAGGCTCGCGTCCCAGTCTCGCCTCGCCGTCATTGCGAGGAGCACCGGATCGGCGCTCCGCGCCGTCCGAGTACAGGCTCCGCGACTAAGCAATCCACCGCGGTGCACGGCGCCTCTGTATTGCTTCGATTCGCTCGCAATGACGAGTTGAGAGGCCACGCAATTATCAGCTCGTCATGCCCGGCCTTGTGCCGGGCATCCACGCCTTGCTGGCGGTGACGTAGCAAAGGCGTGGATGGCCGGGACAAGCCCGGCCATGACGGGATGAACTGCTGTTTGAAGACAACAAAAAGCCCGGCCTCCTCGCGGAGGCCGGGCTGATTGTTGGTAGCAACGCTTGATCAGCCGCGGGTGCGCGAGCGGATCATGAAGCTGTCGTAGGGGTATTCGGCGACCTGCCACCACAGATACTGGTCGGAGCGATAGGCCTGCATCGCTTCGATCGCCTTCTTGAAGTCCGGGTTCTTCGCCGAGATTTCGCCCCACAGCTCGTTGGTGGCCTTGAGGCAGGCGTCGAGGATTTCGTTCGAGAACGGACGCAGCTGCGTGCCGCTCGCCACCAGCCGCTTCAGCGCGGTCGGGTTCTGCATGTCGTAGCGCGCCGCCATCCAGGTGTTGGTCGCTTCCGCCGCGTTGGCGAGGATCGACTGGTAGCTCTTCGGCAGCGCGTTGAACTTGTCGAGGTTGGCGAAGGCGTGCACGGTCGGACCGCCTTCCCAGAAGCCCGGATAGTAGTAGTACTTCGCGACCTTCTGGAAGCCGAGCTTCTCGTCGTCATACGGGCCGACCCACTCGGCGGCGTCGATGGTGCCCTTTTCCAGCGCCGGGTAGATGTCGCCGCCGGCGATCTGCTGCGGCACCACGCCGACCTTCTGCAGCACCTGGCCGGCAATGCCGCCGATGCGCATCTTCAGGCCGCTCATGTCGGCGACAGTCTTGATCTCCTTGCGGAACCAGCCGCCCATCTGGGTGCCGGTGTTGCCGCTCGGGAAGCCGATCACGCCGTGCTTCTTGTAGAACTCGTTGGCGAGCTCGTTGCCGCCGCCCTGATACAGCCAGGAATTCTGCTGACGGGCGTTGAGGCCGAACGGGACCGAGGCGAACACCGCGAAGGTCGGATCCTTGCCGACGTAGTAGTAAGACACGGTGTGGCACATCTCGACCGTGCCGTTCGAGGTGGCGTCGAGCGCCTGCAGGCCCGGGACGACTTCGCCCGCGGCGAACACCTGGATCTGAAACTTATTGTCGGTCATCTCGGCGACCTGCTTGGAGAGATACTCCGCGCCGCCATAGATGGTGTCGAGCGACTTCGGGAAGCTCGAGGTCAACCGCCACTTCACTTCGGGCGACGACTGCGCGACCGCCGGCGAAGCCACCGCCGCGACCGCGGCGCCGGTTGCTGATACTTTCAGAAAGTCACGACGCTTCATAAGGCATCTCCTTGGTTGCCGGCGTTTCCCGGATTCCCGGCTTGCGTTGACGGATAGGAACGATCCGCGCGTAGCCGATTGGTGGTGCGTCTCTATCATGAATGGTTTGCGTCGGAAACGCCGGTGCAGGCCGGATATCCGAGATTCAACCAAAGTCGAAGACAGCGCCTGGCACGGCCCCTGCGCGCGTTTTCGGCAGCGCCCTGCCCTGCGTCAGATTGCAGCGGCCGCCTTCAACCGATCCCGCACTTTGCCGGCGATGGTCCGATAGATCGCCGCGTGCGGGCCATTCGGCTCGCTCTCGACCACCGGCTTGCCGGCGTCGGAGCTGGCGCGAATCTCCATGTGCAGCGGGACCTCGCCGAGGAACGGCACGCCGAGCCGCTCGGCCTCGTGCAACGCGCCGCCGTGGCCGAAAATGTCCGACCGCGTACCGCAGCTCGGGCACATGAAGTAGCTCATGTTCTCGATGATGCCGAGCACCGGCACATCGACCTTGGTGAACATCGCCAGACCGCGCCGCGCGTCGATCAGTGCGAGGTCCTGTGGCGTCGAAACGATCACCGCCCCTTTCAGCGGCACATTCTGCGCCAGCGTGAGCTGCGCATCGCCGGTGCCGGGCGGCATGTCGACCACCAGCACGTCGAGCTGGCCCCAATCGACATCGCGCAGCATCTGGGTGATCGCCGACATCACCATCGGGCCGCGCCAGATCATCGGCGCTTCCTCGTCGACCAGGAAGCCGATCGACATCACCGACAGGCCGAAGCGCTTGATCGGGATCATCTTGCGGCTGTCGTCGAGCTCCGGCATCTGCTGGATGCCGGTGAGGCGCGGCACCGACGGGCCATAGATATCCGCATCGAGCAAACCGACGCGCAGACCCTGGTCACGCAGCCCCAGCGCGAGATTGAGCGCGGTGGTCGACTTGCCGACGCCGCCTTTGCCGGACGCCACGGCGATCACCGCGCGAACGCCCGGAATCTCGGCCTGCTTGGACATCGGCGACTGCGCACCGCCAGTCGGCGCCGGACGATGCGCGGAGGCCGGCGCAACGCCGCCACGAGGCTGCGGCGCGGCAGCGCCGGGCTTGCGTTCGGCCGTCAGCGCCACCAGCACGCTGGCGACGCCGGGAACCGACTTTGCAGCGGCTTCAGCGGCGGCCCGCACGCTTTCCCAGGCGCGCGCCTCGGCGGCGTCGACATTGATCGAGAAGTACACCTTGCCGTCGGTGACGGCGATCTCGGAGAGCGCGCCCGTTTGCGTCAAGGGCACGCCGCGGGGCGTCGCCACTTTGGCCAGGCTATCGCGAATCTGTTGCTGGGTGACGCTCAATGCAAATCTCCTCCGCCGTCGGCCTTCAACGATCACATGGCACCGCGCGGTTCAAGGCCGGAATTCGGCTCGCCCCATTTCGGCCGCGCGATCGCCTCGCTTCGAAATGCGCCTCCGCTATTGCAGTGCGAAGCAACGTAGCACGGCGGCCTTTCGCGGCGACAATTCGGCCGCTGCCTCTTGCCGGCCCTGCCTCGCGGCCTATGCTGCAGCCCCTGCCGCCGGCCTGCATCGGGCCGCGCCCGCCCCCTCACTTATTCATCCGGCCGCTCAAGCCGCGCAACGAAGGGTACAGACATGGCCAAAGTCGCTTTCCTCGGTCTCGGCGTGATGGGTTTTCCGATGGCCGGACATCTCGTCAAGAAGGGAGGCCACGAGGTCACCGTCTATAACCGCACCGCCGCCAAGGCGAAGAGCTGGGCCGATCAGTTCGGCGGCAAGACCGCCGCGACGCCGGCCGAGGCCGCGAAAGGCCAGGACTTCGTGATGGCCTGCGTCGGCAACGACAACGACCTGCGTTCGGTGACGCTCGGCCCGGACGGCGCCTTCGCGGCGATGAAATCGGGCGCGCTGTTCGTCGATCACACCACCGCCTCCGCCGAGGTCGCGCGCGAACTCGATGCCGCCGCCACCAAGGCTGGCTTCGGCTTCATCGATGCGCCGGTGTCGGGCGGCCAGGCCGGCGCCGAGAACGGCGTGCTGACGGTGATGTGCGGCGGCAGCGCCGAGGACTACGCCAAGGCCGAGCCGGTGATCGCGTCCTACGCACGGATGTGCAAGCTGCTCGGGCCTGCGGGCTCGGGCCAGCTCACCAAGATGGTCAACCAGATCTGCATCGCCGGTCTGGTGCAGGGCCTGTCGGAAGGCATCCACTTCGCCAAGAAGGCCGGCCTCGACGTCAATCAGGTGATCGACACCATCTCCAAGGGCGCGGCGCAGTCCTGGCAGATGGAAAATCGCCACAAGACCATGAACGACGGCAAATACGATTTCGGCTTCGCTGTCGAATGGATGCGCAAGGACCTGTCGATCTGCCTCGCCGAGTCCCGCCGCAACGGCGCCAGCCTGCCGGTGACTGCGCTGGTCGATGCCTTCTATGCCGAGGTCGAAAAACTCGGCGGACGCCGCTGGGACACGTCCAGCCTTTTGGCGCGGCTGGAACGCTGACGCACAGGCCACACGGCACCGACGATCGCGGTGTTCACACTTTGGTAACCGCGATCGTTAGCGCCTCGTTAACCGGAATATCTTTCCCTCTAAGGCTACTCTTAAGGATTTCACGCCAGATATAGGCTGATGTAACTGCGCGCGTTTTTTGCGCTGGAATCGTGTTGGTGATGAGTGAGTCCGCCGAAAAGCCTGAAGTTTTCCAGCTTCCGGCTGAGGACCCGGTGGTCGCCCCGGCTCGCAACCGGCGCGCTGCCGCTCAGCGCGTACGCGAGGCGCGCGACCGGCTGACTTCAACCAGCGGCACGCGTCCCGCCTTCGATCACGAACTGATCCGCCAATACGCCCAGACACGGCTGTCGGCCTCCTTCGTCATCATGCTGCTGGTGATCGTCACCGGCGCGCTGTTCGGCTTCTGGATCGACCCGATCACCGCGGCGGTCTGGACGGTCGCGATGCTGTGCATCCATGCCGTCGTGATCAGCGGCTGTAAGCGCTTCATGCACGAACCGGTATCGCCGCAGACCACACGGTCCTGGCACCGCCGCTTCGTGATCCTCGATCTGTTCTACGGGCTCGGCTGGACGTCCATCCTGGTCCATCCGCTCGGGCTGACCACGGTCTCCAACACGCTGCTGATGTTCCTGATGCTGCTGGTCGTGGCCGTCTCCAGCATGCTGGCGGCCAGCCTGCCGATCGCGGCGCTGGCGGCGACCATCCCGGTGACCTGCGCGATCGCGCTCAATTTCGCGCTCGGCGCCACCCTCGACGGCTACGTGCTGGCAGCACTGACCGTCGCCGCGGAAGCGTGCTTCGCCCTGCTGTCGCATCGGCTGCATTCGACCACGCTGGCGACGCTGGAAGCGCGCGCCGAAAAGGACGCGCTGATCGGCGAACTCGAGCAGTCCAAGGCGATCTCCGACGAAGCGCGCCACCGCGCCGAAGCCGCCAACGTGGCGAAGTCGCGTTTCCTCGCGCAGATGAGCCACGAGCTGCGCACGCCGCTCAACGCCATCCTCGGCTTCTCCGAGGTGATGAAGAGCGAGATCTTCGGCGGGCACGCCGTGCCGGTGTACAAGGATTACTCCGGCGACATTCACAATTCCGGCGTCCACCTGCTCAACCTGATCAACGAGATCCTCGATCTGTCGCGGATCGAGGCCGGCCGCTACGAACTCAACGAGGAAGCGATTTCGCTGGTGCACGTGGTGAGTGACTGCCACCATTTGCTCAAGCTGCGCGCCAGCAGCCGCGGCATCACCATCCACGAAGTGTTCGAACAGGACATGCCGCGGCTGTGGGGCGACGAGCGCGCGGTGCGTCAGGTGGTGCTGAACCTGCTGTCGAACTCGATCAAGTTCACGCCGCAGGGCGGCGAGATCTGGCTGAAGGTCGGCTGGACCGCGTCGGGCGGCCAGTATCTCAGCGTCAAGGACACCGGCTCGGGAATTCCGGAAGAGGAAATTCCGATCGTGCTGGCCTCCTTCGGCCAGGGCTCCAATTCGATCAAGTCGGCCGAACAGGGTGCCGGCCTCGGCCTGCCGATCGCCAAGAGCCTCGTCGACATGCACGGCGGCACCTTCACGCTGAAGTCGAAGCTGCGGATCGGCACCGAAGTGATCGTCACCTTCCCGCCGGAACGCGTGATGTCGGCGCTGGCGCCGATGGCCGACGAAGCGCCGCTGCAGCCCAGCCTCGTCGAGACCGACGAGCGCAAGCGGGCGCGCGGCAAGCCGATCATGAATGCCGGCACCGGTTTATAGCGATGGGGCCTTGCGGAAACCGTCCAATGTCCGTCACCATCAGGTATGAGCATCGAAACGCCTTGCATCGCGGTCTGCCTGATCGATCCGCAAACCAGTCTGTGCTTCGGCTGCGGCCGCACCATGCCGGAAATCGCCCGCTGGCATCGGATCGACCGCGACGAGCGGCTCGCCATCATGGCGGTGCTGCCGCAGCGCATGTCCGAAGCCGGGCTCGAACCTCCCAAACCGCGCGCGGCCCGCGCACGCTGACAGGTGCCCCGTGAGCCGGCTGCTGCTCGTCCTGGTCGTGCTGCTGGGCACCGCCGGCGCGGTGGTGGCCTATGGCGATCCGAAGCGGATCTCCGATGCCGGCGACGCGGTCTCCACGATGCTGCGCAAGCGCGTTGCGGCCGCGACGGCGGCAGCGGCGCACGACCGCGTGGTGCGGATTCCCCGTGGCACCGGCGGTGAGTTCGCCGTGCGCGCGAAAGTGAACGGCGTCAGCGCGCCGATGGTGATCGACACCGGCGCGACCTCCGTGGTGCTCACCTACGAGACCGCAAAGGCGGCCGGGCTGCCGCTGGAAATCCTGGACTACAACGTCGATCTCGACACCGTCGGCGGTCGCACCCGGGCCGCGCGGCTGTCTCTCGACAGCATCGCGATCGGCAAGCTGGTGGAACGCTCGGTGCCGGCGCTGGTGGTGCCGCGCGGCCAGATGAAGACCAACCTGCTCGGCATGAGCTTCCTCGACAGGCTGGAAAGCTGGGAGGTGCGCGCCGATCAGCTCCGGCTGCACGGCTATCCGTAGCAGCGGTCAGGCGGCCTCGGCCGGCGCCCTCTCCGTGACCGCGACCATCGCTTTCAGCAGCACGCCGGCATCTGCCTCCGGCCGGACGCCGAACTCCGACAGATAGCGCCGGAACGCGCGCGCGCCGGGCACGCCTTGATACGAGCCGATGAGGTGCCGGGTGATCGCGTGCAGCCGCAGGCCCTGCGCGAGCTGGCGCTCGATATACGGGATCAGCGCTTCGAGCGCGTCCTTCATGGTTGCATAAGGCTTGGCTTCGCCGAACAGCTCCGGATCGACCTCGAGCAGCCGCCACGGCTCCTGATAGGCGGTGCGGCCGAGCATCACGCCGTCGACATGGGCGAGATGCTGCTTCGCCTCGGCGATGCTCTTGATGCCGCCGTTGATGATGATCGACACGTTCGGCATCGCCTGCTTCAGCCGATAGACGCGATCATAATCGAGCGGCGGGATATCGCGGTTCTCTTTCGGCGACAGGCCGTTCAGCCACGCCTTGCGGGCGTGCACGATCAGCGCATCGGCGCCGGCGGCGACCACCGCGCGGGCGAGCGCGTCGAGCGCCCCCTCGGAGTCCTGATCGTCGATGCCGATCCGGCACTTCACCGTCACCGGCACTTTCACCGCGGCCTTCATCGCCGCCACGCCCTCGGCGACGAGCTGCGGCTCCGCCATCAGGCAGGCGCCGAACCGGCCCTCCTTCACCCGATCGGACGGGCAGCCGACGTTGATGTTGATCTCGTCATAGCCGAAGTCTTCGCCGATCCTGGCGCTGGTCGCGAGGTCGCGCGGATCGGAGCCTCCGAGCTGCAGCGCGACCGCATGCTCCGACGGATCGAAGCCGAGCAGCCGCTGGCGGTCGCCGTGGATCACCGCGCCGGTCGTCACCATCTCGGTGTAGAGCCGCGCCCGCTTCGTCAGCAGCCGATGGAACACG
The DNA here is from genome assembly GCF_048594845.1 of Rhodopseudomonas sp. Classification (GTDB taxonomy): domain Bacteria; phylum Pseudomonadota; class Alphaproteobacteria; order Rhizobiales; family Xanthobacteraceae; genus Rhodopseudomonas. The sequence goes on from NZ_JBMDXE010000194.1 coordinate 8,729, forward strand.
CGGCAATGCGTGTCACTCCACTCCATCATCGGTGCGGTGCAGAATCTAAATGCCTGGCTGATCACACGTTTTCCGGCCGGTTCGGTTTGATCCCATCTCGTCCGGCTGTCTTACGCCATCTTGTGGCGTTTTTGTATCTCCGCGGCAGCAGCGCGCGGCCAGCCGGCCCAGATCAGGCCGGATGCGCCGCAGACGCCGGTGCGCCCTCCCCAATCTCTGCCTCATGCGTCTTGGCCATCAGGACGTAGGCCGCGGGCACGACGTAGAGCGTGAACAGGGTTCCAATCGCCAGTCCGGTCCCGATCACCAGCCCGAGATTGTAGCGCGCGGACGCGCCGGCGCCCGAGGCGATGATCAGCGGAATCACGCCGAGCACCATCGCGGCGGTGGTCATCAGGATCGGCCGCAGCCGCAGCGTCGCGGCCGCGACGATGGCATCGCGCTTGGACTTGCCGGCGATCTGCTCCTCGTTGGCCACTTCCAGCATCAGGATGCCGTGCTTGCTGATCAGTCCCATCAGTGTCGTCAGGCCGACCTGGGTGTAGATGTTGATGCTCGCTCCGCCGATCCCGAGGCTGATGAAGATCAGCGCGCCGGCAAGCGACATCGGCACCGAGAGCAGGATCACGACGGGATCGCGGAAGCTGTTGAACAGCGCTGCCAGCGACAGGAAGATCACGATCAGCGCGAACGCGAAGGTGGTGACGAAGCCACCGCTCTCCTGCACGTATTGCCGAGATGCGCCGCCGAAATCGATCGTGTAGCCGGCCGGCAGCGTCCGCTTGGCGAGGTCCCGCAGCGCCGTGATCGCATCGCCGGTGGTCACGCCCGGCGCGACCACGCCGGCGATCGTCGCGGCATTGACCTGCTGGAAGTGATTGAGCGATTCCGGAACGGTCTTCTTCTGGATGCGTGCGACCGTGGACAGCGGCACCATCGTGTTGTCGGATGCGCGGATGTAATAGTCGAGCACCTGGTCGGTGTTGAGCCGCGCCTCCTGCTTCACCTGCGGGATCACCTTGTAGGAGCGCCCGTCGAGGCTGAAGTAGTTGACATAGCCGCCGCCGAGCAGGCTCGACAGTGCGGCGCCGACGTCGCTCATCTTGAGGCCGAGCAGAGAGGTCTTCTCGCGATCGATGACGACCGACGCGCGCGGCTGGTCGATCTTCAGATCGTTGTTGAGAAAGATGAACAGGCCCGTGTTCAGCGCATCCTGCATGAACTTGTCGGCCACGCCGTTGAGCTTGTCGAAGCCGTCGGAGGTGCCGATCACGATCTGCATCGGCAGACCGTTCGATCCCGGCAGCGGCGACTGCTGAAACGCCACGATCTTCTGGCCGGCGATCTCGTTCAGCTCCTGCTGGATCATCGGCTGCAGCGTCTTTGTGGTCGCTCGCCGCTGATCCCACGGCTTGAGCACCCAGCCGGCGATGCTGGTGCTCTGCGCCTCGACCTGGAACACCGCCTCCGTTTCGGGATGCTTCTTGAACGTTTCGTAGGCCTGCTGGGTATAGAGTAGCTTCTGCTGCAGCGTCGCATCCGGCGCGGAGACGCTCTGCGCCAGGATGATGCCCTGATCCTCCTCGGGCGCGAGCTCGCTTTGCGACGATGTGTAGAGCCAATACACGCTGCTGAGCACCAGAACGGCGAACACCGCAATCACCGGAAGAAAATTGAGCGCGCCGGTGAGCGAGCGGGAATACGCAGCGGTGACCCGTCCCATCACCCGGTCGACGGCGAGCACCATGCGGGATTCGAGATCGCCGCCGGCGTGATCCACCGGCTTCAGCATATTGGCCGACATCATCGGCGTCAGCGTCAGCGCGACGATGGCCGAGATCGTGACCGCACCGACCAGCGTGAAGGCGAACTCGGTGAACAGCGCGCCGGTGAGACCGCCCTGAAAGCCGATCGGCACATAGACCGCGATCAGCACGACGGTCATCGCGATGATCGGATTGGCGAGCTGCCGCGCGGCGGCGAACGCCGCCTGACGCGCGGTCATCCCCTCTTCCATGTGATGGTTGACGCTCTCCACGACGATGATCGCGTCGTCGACGACAAGTCCGATGGCGAGCACGAGCGCCAGCAGCGTCAGCAGATTGATGCTGAAGCCGAACACCAGCATCATCAGAAAGGTACCGATCAGCGACAACGGAATCGCGATCACCGGAATCAGCACCGAGCGCCACGAGCCGAGGAACGCGAACACGACCAGAGTCACGATCACGAGCGCTTCCACCAGCGTGTGGATCACCTCGTCGATCGAGCTGTTGACGAATTCGGAGCTGTCGTAGATCACCCCCATCGTCAGCCCGTTGGGCAATTGCTGCTCGAGGGCGGGCAGCGACGCGCGCACGCCCTTGATGACGTCGAGCAGGTTGGCGGTGGGTGCAATCTGGATGCCGATATAGACCGACTGCCTGCCGTTGAACATCGTGGCGGATTCGTAATCGTCCGCGCCGAGCGTGACATTGGCGACGTCCTGCAGGCGAACGATCGCGCCGTTGGCCTGCTTGACGATCAGCTTCTTGAATTCGTCCACACTATGCAGGCTGGTCGACGCGGTCAGGTTGACCTGCACCATCTGGCCCTTGGTGTTGCCGAGGCTGGCGATGTAGTCGTTGTTGGTGAGCGCGGTGGCGACTTCGCTGGCCGTCACCCCATAGGCCGCCAGCCGGATCGGATCGAGCCAGGCCCGCATCGCGAAGGTTTTGCTGCCGAGCAGTTCGGCCGTCTGCACGCCTTCCACCGCCTGCAGCTTCGGCTGCACGACGCGCAGCAGATAGTCCGTGATCTGGTTGCTGTCGATGACGTCGCTGCGGAAGCCGATATACATCGAGTCGATCGTCTGCCCGATCTTCACGGTCAAGACCGGCTGCTGGGTGCCGGACGGCAGCTGGTTGAGCACCGAATTGACCTTGGTGTTGATCTCGGTGAGGGCCTTGCCGGTGTCGTAGTTGAGCCGCAGATTGATCGAGATTGTGCTGGTGCCGGTGGTGCTGGTGGACGTCATGTAGTCGATGCCGTTGGCCTGGGCGACGGCGTTTTCCAGCGGCTGCGTGATGAATCCGGCGACAACGTCGGGATCGGCGCCCGGATAAGACGTCGTCACCGTGACGATGGCGTTCTGCGTGCGCGGATATTGCAGGATCGGCATCCCGCTCATCGCGCGCAAGCCAAGCACCAAAATCATCAGGCTGACCACGATGGCCAGCACCGGCCGGCGGATGAAGATGTCGGTGAAGGACGACATGGGAACTCCGCTCAGCGATCGACGATGGTTGGATGGGCGTCGTCGGTCGGGACGACGGCGTTGTTGATCTTCACCTGCGAGCCGTTGTGCAGCTTCATCTGGCCGGCGATCACCACCTGATCGCCCGCCTGTACGCCGGAGGTAACCGCGATCTGATCGCCGCGGGTTTCGCCGGTTTTGACGAACACCTGCTTCACCGCCATTCCGGTGCTCGAGCCGTCCTTCTTCTCGACCAGAAAGACGACGTCGCCATAGGGATTTTCGGTGATGGCGGTCTGCGGCAGCGTCACCAGGCTGCTCGGAGCGCCGATCAGGATCTCCACGGTCGCGAACATGCCGGGCACCAGCCGGTGGTCGGCATTGGAAAATTCAGCGCGCACCTGAACGTTGCGGGACGTACTATCGACCTTCGGATTGATCGCAGTGATCTTGCCCTCGAACGCACTGTCCGGATAGGTGTCCACGCGCGCCTTTACGCCCTGCCCCGACTGCACATTCGCGAGCGCCTGCTGCGGCAGATAGAAATCGACGAACACCGGATCGAGCGACTGCAGCGTAACCACCGTCGTGCCGGCGCCGAGATACTGGCCGAGATCCACCGAGCGGATGCCGAGCCGGCCCGAGAACGGCGCCGTGAGGATCTTCTTGTTGACCACCGCCTGCTGCTGGACGACCTGCGCGACTGCTTTCTTCAGGTTGGCGGCGTCGCTGTCGATCGTGGCCTGGCTGACGGCGTGGATCTTGATCTGCTCCTGATCGCGCTTGAGCACGATGCCGTTGAGACCGGCCGTCGCCTTGAGCGCGTCGAGGTTGGCGATATCGTCGTCCGCGCGCAGCCGCATCAGCACCTGACCTTCGCGGACGTCGTCGCCCGACTTGAAGTTCAGCTCCGTCACGGTGCCCGAGGTCTCCAGCGCCAGATCGGCGCCCTTCTCCGCGCGTACGCTGCCGACCGCCTTGATGGTCGTCTGCCACGGCGTCACCGCGGCCTGCGCCGTGGCGACGGTCTGCGGCGGATCGCGCAGCGAGGCGAGCGCCTGCCTGATCATGCTCGCCTTGAACGTCTGAAAGCCGTACAGGGCGCCGAATACGAGGCCGACGGCGGCCAGCATGATGATCATGCGTTTCTTCATGCGTATCTCTCCTGTCCGCCGGGAAGCGGCGGGTCGCCGAGCGCCCGCGCCTCGTCACGGACGATCCGATTAGTGGTCCTGAAACAAACCCGCTTGCGTGCGGGGAAACGCCTGCGCGGTCTGGTCCATGCGATTCCACCAACCGCCGCCGAGCGCCTGATACAGAGCCGCCGTATCGCTGAAGCGCGCCGCCTGCGCCTTCACGCGAGCGATCACGGCCTGCTGATAGTTCTGCTGGGCTGTGAGCACCGACGGATAGGTGACGGCGCCCGACAGATATTGCGACCGCGAGATCTTCAGATTGTCCTGGGCGGCTCGCTCATAAGCGAGCTGCGCCTTCAGGGTCTTCGCGTCCGCCTGAATCGCCCGCAGCGAGTCCGCCACGTTCTGAAACGCGGTGATCACCGTGCTCTTGTAGCTGGCGTAAGCCTGCTCGCGCAGCGCGATGGCCGCCTCCTTGTCGTGGAACAGCGTGCCGCCGTCGAACACGGTCTGCGCCACACTGGCCGCCGCGCTCCACGCGGCCGAGCTCGGCGAGAACAGTTTGTCCGGCGTCAGGCTCGAGCCGCCATAGCTGCCGGTGAGCTTCACCTGCGGCAGCATGTTGGCGATGTCGACGCCGACGGTGGCGGTCGCCTTGTGCAAGCTCGCCTCGGCGGACGCGATGTCGGGACGCTGGCGCACCAGCGCGGACGGCACGCTCACCGGCAGGTTGCGCGGCAGCGTCAGGCTGGCGAGACTGACGTGCTCGCCACGATCCTGGCTGGGCAGCCGGCCCAGATAGGCCATCAGCTGGTTGCGCTGTTGCGCGAGTTGCTTTTCCAGAGGCGGCAGCGTCGACTGCGTCTGCGCCAGCGTCGACTGCTGCGACAGCACGTCCGACCGCGCCACCGCGCCGAGATCGAACTGACGCTGCACCAGCGTCAGTTGCTCCTGCTCGGACTTGATGATGTCGTTGGTCGCCTCGATCTGCGCGCGGAGCGACGCGTCGTTGATCGCCGCCGTCACGACATTCGCGGTGAGACTGAGATAGCTCGCTTCGATCTGGAAGCGCTGATAGTCCGCCTGCGCCTGCAACGCCTCGATCTGGCGCCGCGTGCCGCCCCAGACATCCAGAGCGTAGCTGACGCTGACATTGGCGTTATAGAGATTGAACAGGCTGCCCGAGCCGGTCTGGCCGAGCGAGGCCGGCGACACCAGCTCCCGTGTGACGCTGCTGCTCGCCGAGACCTGCGGAAACAGCGCTCCCTGTTCGGCCAGCACATTCTCGCGGGCTGCCCGCAGTGCCGCCTGCGCTCCCGCGATGTCCGGGTGGTTCTGGATCGCCTCGGCGACGAAGTCGTTGATCTGGCGGTTGCGGAAGATCGACCACCAATCGCCGGGCAGATCGCGCCCTGACCGAAATGCCTGCGCCTCGCCGGCATGGGTCTCCGCCGAGGTCGTGGCCGACGGCTTGCCTTCCCGCACATAGCCGGCGACCGAGGGGGCTTCCAGCGGAACGAAGTCCGGCCCGACCATGCATCCGGGCAACAGCAGCAAAGTGGCCGTACTCGCGGCCCTCCCCGCCCACAACCGGAACGCGCTAGCGTAATGCGTCATTAGAATCATGGCGGCCAAGGCTTTTTCAAACTAAACCGTTCAGTTCAATTTACGGGTAAGCGCCGCCCGCCGAGGAGTCAATATGAACCATACCGTTCAGTTCAATTTGATCGTGGACCAGCGATGACCGTCGTTGTCTCTTATGGCTCCAACCGGGTCCGCCATCTCCGCCGCAAGGGCCAGCAGATCCTCGAGGCGGCCCGGACCGTGTTTCTGGAGGCTGGATTCGATACGTCTTCGATGGATGCCATCGCCCGGCAGGCAGGCGTGTCGAAAGCTACGCTGTACGCGCATTTCGAGAACAAAGAGGACCTGTTCGAGGCCCTGATCCGGTTCGAGTGCCAGACGATCGGCGCCAATTTCTATCGTCCGGACCCGCTCGCGGAGGCCTGGGCGGACGAGTTGGAGAAGCTGGCGACGAACCTGCGAAAGCTCTTCAGCGAGAACGATGTGCCAGCCGTGTATCGGATCATCGTGCCGGTCGCGTCGCGCTTTCCGCGACTGGCGCAGATATTCTTTGAGGAAGGACCGGGGGCCGCGATCCGCGACACGATGGCGTACCTGGAAACGCTCTGCGAAGCTGGCCACCTGCAGATCCCGGATCTGGAGATCGCAGCCGAACAGTTCATCTTCCTGGTCAGCGGCGATCTGGAGTTGCGTGGCGCCCTGTCCTTGCCGCGAAGGCCCGCGGAGAAAGGCCGAGAGCTGACCCGCAGCAGCATCGCCATGTTCATTCAGTACTATTCGAAGCCTGCCCCTTCGGCCCTCTGAAGACACCGCGTCTTCGCGCAAGCGGATTCGGTTTGCGCGAGAGCAAGGCGATCCAAATGCCGACCGCAGGCGATTTGATTTGGGTTCGCAGCTGCGTGTTCGAGCTTGGCGTGCGCGGCTCTCGAGCATGGATAGAGCATGCGGGGCACGATTTGTTGACAGCGTGATCCGCGCCCGACGATAGTTCCCTCGTCGCGGCACGAGCCTTTGCGTCTTGCCTTCCAGGCTGTTTGCGACTCTCCGCAGCGTAACCACACGCGCGGCAAGAACAGGTCGTTCGATGAAATTTACCACACGTCTGGTCCTTCTCGTCACCGTTCTGACCGTCAGCGCGACGCTGGTCACCGCGGCGCTGCTGACATGGACGACCCGGCGCGCGATCATCACCGAGGCGGAAGCTTCGGGCGAAAAGGTTGCGCGACTGCTTGCCCGTAGCGCCAGCCTCGCGAGCTCGATCCCCACCGAGGTGGAATCGATCCTCGCTCAGGAAATGGTGGCGCAGGCGACGATCCTCGGACATTTCGTCGAAGCGGCCGAACGCTCGAACATGCCGGTCGATGAGATCAATCGCCGGCTGAAGAGCATCACCGACGGCACGACGCTCGACGAGATCTGGATCACCGACGACAAGGGCCATGCGTATCTGCACAGCATGCCCGACGTCGACTTCACCTTCAGCAACTCGCCGCAGATGCAGCCGCAGGCTTATGCCTTCCACGACCTGCTGACCGGCAAGCAGACGGTGGTCAATCAGGAAGCCCGCAAACGCGACATTGACAACGAGCATTTCAAGTATGTCGGCGTCGGTGGCATCGACAAGCCACGGATCATTCAGGTCGGGCGCAGCGCGAAGTTCCTCGAGCAGCTCACCATGAAGGTCGGGCTGCCTCGCACCGTCGAGAATCTGCTGGCCGATGGCGACATCAATGCGGTGTGGGTGTTCGACCGCAAGCTCGACGCTTTGGTCGGTCCCGGCATCTACGGCGCCGACCTGCGTGACGGACCGAACCAGAAGGAGCTCGGTCCCGTCCGCCTGGTGATCGCCGACGGGCAGACGCGGCACGTGGAAAGCCGCGATAACCTCAGCGTGATCGCGCCGGTGCGCAACGACCAGAAGGAGATCGTCGGCGCCGCGCTGGTCCGCCTGCCAATGAGCCGGGTGTGGGCCACGGTGCAGAGTCAGGCCGAGATTGCCGCGGTCACCGCATCGGCGATCGCCGTGCTCGGCATCCTGCTGTCGATCGGCGTCGCGCGCTATCAGTCCGCCCCGCTGCGCCAGATAACCCGCGCCGCAACGGCGCTGGAGGCGCACCGGTTCGATCCCGGCATGCTGTCGCAGGTGTCTGGACGACGCGACGAACTCGGGCAATTGGCGCGGGTGTTCACCGGCATGGCCGGCCAGGTCGCCGCCCGCGAAGAGTATCTCGACTCGATGGTGAAGCAGCGCACCGAGGAGCTCGAGACGCGCAACCGCAGCCTGGAGGGACTATCCGCGGCGCTGTCGAAGTATCTGTCGCCGCAGGTCTATTCATCGATTTTCAGCGGCCACCAGGTCGCCGAGATCGCGTCGAAGCGCAAGAAGCTCACGGTTTTCCTGTCCGACATCGTCAACTTCACAGCGACCGCGGACAGTCTCGAATCCGAAGATCTCACCGCGATGCTCAACCGTTATCTCGCCGAGATGGCGCAGATCGCCCTCAAGCACGGTGCCACAATCGACAAGTACGTCGGCGATGCCGTGCTGGCGTTTTTCGGCGATCCGGAAAGCCGCGGCGTCAAGGAGGATGCCGTCGCCTGCGTGAGGATGGCCGTCGAGATGCAGCAAAAGCTGGCCCAGCTCGAAATGGAGTGGATGGATTCCGGCGCGGAGCGTCCGTTTCAGGTTCGCATCGGTATCAACACCGGCTACTGCACCGTCGGCAATTTCGGCAGCCCGGATCGGATGGACTACACCATCATCGGCAGCGCGGTGAATTTGACGTCCCGACTCGAGCAGAATTGCGAACCTGGCTCGATCCTGATCTCCCACGTCACCTGGTCGCTGGTGAACGATGTCGTCGATGCCGAAGAGCGGCCGGCGCTAACGGTGAAGGGATTCGGCGAGCCGGTGCGCGCCTATGCGGTGAGCGGCCTGAAGACCACAACGCCTGCCGAAGTCATCCGCAAGGAGCTGCCCGGAATGCGGCTGTTCATCGACACGGCGGCTGCCGATCGCGGCGAGGTCCGCGAGACGCTCAGCAAAGTCGTTGCCGATCTCGACAACAGCTGAGTCCCGACGCTGCAACGGCCTGCATTGCAGGCATGACTTCCCACCGGCGCGAAATCACCTATCTAGGGGCCAGAACCATACGGGGCTCCTTACTCCATGAAGAAGATCGGCTTTCTCTCGTTCGGCCACTGGTCGCCGTCGCCGCAGTCCGGGACGCGTTCGGCCGCGGACGCGCTGCTGCAATCGATCGAGTTGGCGCAGGCCGCCGAACAGCTCGGTGCCGATGGCGCTTACGTCCGCGTGCATCATTTCGCGCGGCAACTCGCCTCGCCGTTTCCGCTGCTCGCTGCGATCGGCGCCAAGACAAGCCGCATCGAGATCGGCACCGCGGTGATCGACATGCGCTATGAGAACCCGCTCTACATGGCGGAGGACGCCGGCGCCGCCGACCTGATCGCCGGCGGCCGCTTGCAGCTCGGCATCAGCCGCGGCTCGCCCGAGCAGGTGATCGATGGATGGCGTTACTTCGGTTATCAGCCGGCCGAGGGCCAGAACGACGCCGACATGGGCCGGCGACACGCCGAAGTGCTGCTTGACGTGCTGCGCGGCGAAGGCTTCGCCCAGCCGAACCCGCGGCCGATGTTTCCCAACCCGCCCGGCATGCTGCGGCTTGAACCGCATTCCGAAGGGTTGCGGGATCGCATCTGGTGGGGCGCGGGCTCCAACGCCACAGCCGTGTGGGCCGCCAAGCTCGGCATGAACCTGCAAAGCTCGACCCTGAAGAACGATGAGACCGGTGAGCCGTTTCACGTGCAGCAGGCGGCGCAGATCCGCGCCTATCGGGCGGCATGGCAGGAGGCCGGCCATACGCGGACGCCGCGTGTCTCGGTCAGTCGCAGCATCTTCGCGCTGGTCGACGATCGCGACCGCGCCTATTTCGGCCGCGAGAGCGGCCAGCAGGATCAGGTCGGCTATCTGGACGAGCAGACGCGAGCGATCTTCGGCCGTTCCTACGCGGCCGAGCCTGACAAGCTGATCGAGCAACTCAAACAGGACGAGGCCATCGCGGAAGCCGATACGCTGCTGCTGACGGTGCCGAACCAGCTCGGCGTCGACTACAACGCCCACGTGATCGAGGCGCTGCTCACCCACGTTGCCCCGGCGCTCGGCTGGCGCTGAGCCCGCCGGGACGATTCTCTATCTGACGACGAACTCCGGCGAGCCTGCCTAACGCGGGCTTCGCTGCCGGTCGCGCGAGCGCTCCCGCGCGGGGCGCTTGTCGGGCTCGACCTGGATTTCCTTCAGCGCGCCGTTCGACACGACATCCACGACGATCACCAGTTTGCCCTCGGTGATGTGAAGACCTGCGCTGACGGCGCGGCCGGCGCCGTATTTCTCGGCAATCCCGATAGCCTCGATGAGCGGCATGCGCGAGCGCTCGAACGCCTCGACGTTGCGTCTGTCGTCGCCCTGCAGGTCGGTCGTCGGCATCACCGGCATCGAGCTGACGATCTGGCGCGTCTTCACGTCGACCACCGTGTCCCAGACCTTGCCGTCCTTGAGAGATTTGAGCTCGAAAAACGGCGCCCCGCCCTGATCATTCAGCGCAACGTCGTACACGCGTGCGCCGCCGAGCTGGCGCTCCACCATCGCGACGAGATCGGCCCCCGAAGGGATACTTCCGACCACCATTTCCGGTTCGGGCTCGCCGGCCGCCGCGGGCGGAGGCTCGATCGCCTCCGACTCGCGTGCGGCTTGCGCGCCCGGCATCGCCTGCCCCATCAGACACAGTACCAATACAGATTGGGCCAGAAGGCTCCGTGCAGACATCGCCGCCTCGTTCATCGTCGACGCGGCAATCACGGCCGTGTCGCGCTGTTAGTTAGCTCCGGCCACCCGCCGCACCGCACTCGCTTCGGGCATCGGCTCCACGGCCGGCGCATCCGCCGGCGGCGCTTTCGTCCATGCGTGGCCGGACAGCGCTTTATCGTAGCCGTACTGGAACAGGTCGCGCATATAGGCGGTGTTGAAGCCCGCGGGCGACAGCGGGCGATCGGCCTCAATGTAGCTGAGGTTGAAGCCGAACTTGTTACGCCGGGCGAAATCATAGGTGGTGAACAGGATCGAGCGCGTCTGCGTCTTGAGCAGCGTGGACGACGAGCGCCCGGCGATCTCGAGCGTCCGGTCCGGAACCACCTGAAATTCCGGTTCGATCTTGTTGTTGATCAGGATGTAGAGCTGCAGATCGAGCGACTTGCCCGACGCATTGCGTAGCAGATAGGCCTCCGGCAGCGTCAGGACCGGCGCCATCACGCCGCCGTCGACATGCATCTCCTGAAACCGCACGCCGCCGGCTTCGGCATTGATCAGCATCGGCGGAAACACCGCCGGCAGGCTCGCCGACGCAGCAACGACGTCGCGGAACAGGTTGAGGGATTCCGGCGTCCGCAGCGCTGCGATGCGGCCGAGGTCCCAGATCACCGAGCGCTGCGAATCAAGGTTGGTCGTCACCACGAACAGCATCCGCCCCTTGGCGTATTCGGCCGCGACGGAGGCGACGAAATCCTCACTGATGTATTGCGCGACCAGCTCACGCAGCCGCTTGTTGCCGAACAGGCCCGAACCGAAAATCGCGTTCAGCGGGTTCGGCGAGTCGAGCAGCGTCTCGGCGATGCCGCTGGTGTAGAACTCGCGCAACGTCGGATCGTATTGCGGTCCAACGAATGCGAATGGCGCGATCAGTGCGCCCGTGCTGACTCCCGAGACAATCGAAAACGACGGGCGCGTGCCGGCCGCGGTCCAGCCATTGAGCAGCCCCGCTCCGTAGGCGCCGTCGGCGCCGCCACCGGACAACGCCAGATAGTTGCGCGGGCCGGCGATCAACTTGGTCTGGACGAAGGCAGAAGCCGGCTCGTCGGAATAACGCCGCAGATCGTTCATGTTGAGAACGCGCGCCGCATTCGCTTCGGCAGCCGTGTACGGCACGCGCGGCGCCGACGCGCACGCGGCCAGCATCCAACTCAACGCGATGACAAGCGAAACGACAAGCGGCCGGGACATGCGACGCATGGTGCTTCCAAAGAGTTGACAACCAATTAGGGATTCGAGGCGTCGCAGTGTCGGTCGGCGGTCGTATCCACAGAATGATGCGGCTGGCTCGAACGTGGAACCCGCTCGAGATAGTCCTGATGGATCGCCTGGATGGTCTTGCGATCGTCGAACTTCACACGCCAGCTGCTCGGCGATCCCTGCCCGACGATCAATCCTTCACGGTCGCCGTATTTCGGATGACGCGAACGGCCGAGCGGACTCATCCGAACGCGAGCCCCCCGGCACAGCGGCGAGGAGGAAGCATGATCTGTCATCTTCATGAAAGGGCGCCTTCTTCCGGCATCTTGATACGAAACCACGCGACGTAGAGCGCGGGGAGAAACAGGAGCGTAAGGACCGTACCGACGATGATGCCCCCCATCATCGCGTAGGCCATCGGCCCCCAGAACACTTCACGAGCGATCGGGATCAGCGCGAGACTGGCTGCTGCCGCGGTCAGCAGGATCGGCCGCATGCGGTGCTCCGTCGCCTCGGCCACCGCTTCCCAGGGCGGTTTCCCCTCGCTGCGCAGCTGTTCGATCTGCACGATCAGGATCACCGAGTTGCGGATCAGAATGCCGATCAGCGCCAGCACGCCCAGGATCGCCACGAAGCCGAGCGGTGCGCCGCTCGGCAGCAGCGCGGCGACGACGCCGATCAACGCCAGCGGCGCCACCGCGAACACCAGGAACAGCCGGTGGAAGCTCTGGAGCTGAACCATCAGGATGGTCGCCATCACAAACAGCATGATCGGCACGACGGCGGCGATCGGCGCCTGCGATTTGGCGCTCTCCTCGACGGTACCACCGACGACCGCCGAATAACCGAACGGCAGTTTCGCGTTGAACTCGGCGACCTTCGGCTTCAACTGATCGACCACCGTCGCCGGCTGAACGCCGCCAACGATACCGGCCTTGAGGGTGATCGTCGGCAGCCGCGAGCGTCGCCAGATCGTCGGCTGCTCCAGCTCGTAACGGAACGTCGCCACGGCCGCGAGCGGCACAGACTGTCCGCTGCTGCCCGACAGTTGCAGGTTGCGCAGCGTCTCGATCGAACCACGTTCCGCCGCGTTGGCGCGGCCCAGCACGTTGACGAGATAGATGTCATCGCGGACCTGGGTCACCGAGGTGCCGTCGAGGATGCCGTTCAGTGTCGAGGCGATATCCTCGGAAGTGATGCCGAGCTGCCGCGCCTTGTCCTGCAGGACATTCACCTTGACGACCCGCGCCGGCTCCATCCAGTCGTACACCACGTCGCCGAGATGCTGATTGGTCGCCATGATGCCGGCGAGCTGCCGAGACAGTTCGCGCACCTTGCCGATGTCCGGCCCGCTGACGCGATACTGGATCGGCCGGCCGACTGGCGGACCGATGTCCAGCAGCTTCACCAACGCATCGGTGCCGGGGAACGTCTTCTTCAGGTACGCCTGCAACTCGGGCTGCAACCGATCGCGATCGACGAGGCTCTTGGTCACGATCACCATCTGACCGAACGACCGGTCCGCCGGCTGCACGTCGAACGACAGCACGAAGCGGGGGGCGCCCTGTCCCACATAGGTCGACCAGTGATCGATGCCGTCCTTGCCCTGGAGGGCTTCGCGCTCGAACTGCGCCATCTGTGCGCTGGTTTCGGCGATCGAGCTGTTCTGGGGCAGGTTCCAGTCGACGATCAGTTCGTTGCGATCGGACGACGGAAAGAACTGCTGCTGCACGAAGCCCATTCCGACGATCGACAGCGCAAACGCCGCCACGGTGACGCCGATGGTCAGCCATCGCCAGCGCATGCAGAACATGAGCGTGCGGCTGAACGCGCTGGAGAACCATCCCTTGGTCTCGTGATGGCCCTTCATCTTTTTCGGCAGGATGGTGACGCCGAGCAGCGGCGTGAACAGCACCGCCACGATCCACGACGTAATCAGCGACACCGCGATAACCACGAACAGCGTGAAGGTGAACTCACCCGCGGCGCTGCTGTTGAGGCCGATCGGAATGAAGCCCGCCACGGTCACCAGCGTGCCGGTGAGCATCGGAAACGCCGTCGACGTGTAGACGTAGGTCGCGGCCTTCTCCAGCGAGTCGCCTATTTCCAGCCGGGCCACCATCATCTCGACCGCGATCATGGCGTCGTCGACCAGCAAACCGAGCGCGATGATTAGCGCGCCGAGCGAAATCCGCTGCAGCGAGATGTCGGAATACTGCATCACCAGGAAGGTGATCGCGAGCACCAGGGGAATCGAAATCGCCACCACCAGGCCCGCCCGCATGCCGAGGCTGATGAAGCTGATCGCCAGCACGATCGCGACCGCCTCGAACAGCGCGCGGGTGAAACCCGAGACCGCCTCGTCGACGATCTGCGGCTGGTCGGACACCAGATGCACCTCGGCGCCGACCGGAAGATCGGCCGAGATGTGCTTCATCTTTTCTTTGAGCGCCTCGCCGAACTCCAGCAGATTGGCGCCGGCCTTCATTCCGATCGCCAGCCCGATCGCCGGCTCGCCCTTGAACCTGAACAGCGACGTCGGCGGATCCACGTAGCCGCGGTGGATAGTGGCGATGTCGGTCAACGGGAAGAAGCGGTCGTTGACGCGCAGGTTGATCGCCTTGAGGCTTTCTTCCGAGGTGAACTGTCCACTGACCCGGACGGCGACCCGCTCCGGACCGGCCTGCAGCACGCCGGACGGCGTGATGGCATTCTGGGCCTGCAGCGACGAGATGATCGAGCGCTGATCGAGGCCGAGCGCGGCCACCTTCCGCGGCGAGAACTCCAGATAGATGACTTCGTCCTGCGCGCCGACGATATCGACGCGGCCGACATTCGGCACTTGCAACACCTTGGCGCGAACATCCTCGACCTGGTCACGGAGCTGGCGCTGGGTAAGGCCGTCGCTGGTGAAGGCATAGATGTTGCCGAACACGTCGCCGAAGCGATCATTGAACGCGGGCCCGACCACGCCTTGCGGGAAGTCGCCCTTGATGTCGTTGATCATGTTGCGGACGCGTACCCAGGTCGGAACGACATCCCGCGCCTTGGTGTTGTCACGCAGATAGACGAACACCGTGGTCTCGCCGGCCGTGGTGATGCTCTTGGTGTAGTCGAGCGACTCCAGCTCTTCGAGCTTCTTCTCGATCCGGTCGGTGACTTGGCGCGTGGTTTCTTCGGCGGAGGCGCCCGGCCATTTGGCCTGGATCACCATCGTCTTGATCGTGAACGCCGGATCTTCTTCGCGGCCGAGTTCGAGATACGAGAACAAGCCGGCCGCCATGAAGGCGATCATGAAGTACCACACCATCGAACGATGATGCAGGGCCCAGTCGGAGAGGTTGAACTTCTTCACGCTTGCGGTTCCCCTTCGAGGCGGACCCGCTGGCCCTCCTTGAGTTGATGTACCCCCGCTCTGGCCACGCGCTCGCCGGCCTTGATCCCGTCCGTCACCTCGACGGAATCGTCGCCATCACGCACGATCTGCACCTTGCGCTTCTGGACCGATTTGGTGGCCGGATCGATCACCCAGACACTCGACTGTCCGTTCTCGGTCAGGATCGCAGTCGCCGGGAGGAGATAGCCGCGCCGCGGCTTGCCCGGAATCAGCGTGGTGATAGTCGAACCGAGGCGGAATGTGTCGGGTGGCGATACCAGCGTGATACGAACGCGGCGCGTGCGGGTGACGGGATCGGCCTGCGGTGCAACTTCACGCACTTTTCCTTCGGTCTGGATCTGCTGATCGAGCTGCAGCCGCACCGTCAGCGGCGTGCCGATCTTGAGCATGCCGGCGAGCTCCTCGGCGACGTCGATCACCGCCTCGCGGATATCGGGCCTCGCCACCGTCACGACGGTCTGGCCAGGATTGACGATCTGCCCGACCTGGACGCTCACTGCCGTGACTACGCCGGCATACTCAGCCTCCAGCTTGGTGTAGCTGAGCTGCTCGCGGGCCTTGGTCAGGTTCGATTGCGCGCGCGTCACCGCGGCCTGCGCAGCCGCACTGCTCTGCTCTGCTGAATCCAGCGTCGCCTTGGTGGTGGCACCGGATTCGATCAGCGTGCGCTGGCGATCGGCCGTATTGCTCGCATTGGCGAACTGGCCCTGCGCCGTCGACAGCTCGGCTAACGCCGACCGCACCGCCAGTTCGGCGGCGAACGGATCGACGGCGGCCAGCAACTGCCCCTTCTCGACCATGTCACCAATGTTCACGGGGCGGGCGATCAGCCGGCCCAGCATCCGAAATCCGTAGTCGGTCCTGAATTGCGGTTCGACGGTGCCGACCACGGCCAGGCTGCTCGCCTCCAGCGGGGCAATCACCATTGAGAGCACCGGCCGGATCGGCTCCGGCTGCTCGGCCTTCTTGCCGCAGCCTGCGACCAGCACGCAGGCGAATGCGACGCTGATAATCCGAAGCGCCGTCATGCGTTCAACCCATCGTACGTGACGACCTGAGCGGGGCGCAGCAGCTTGCCGCCCTCCGTCACGAGGCGATCGCCGGGCGCAAGACCGCTCGTAACCACTACGGAGTTGGTCTCATACGTCTGAACAACGACGCTTCTTAAAGACACGGCGTGACTCTGAGGATCCACTACCCACACAGCAGGGCCCTTGGCGTCCGACGTCAGCGCGCTCCAGGGCACGACGATGCGTTGCACCGGCTTGCTGCGCCCTTCCGCCACAACGACGCTGCCGAGCGTCATCGCTGCGGGCGGATCGGCAATCGACAGCTTGACGCGGACGGCGCCACTTTTCGGATCGACCGTCGGGGAGATCTCGCGCGGAGTCGCCATCGCGGTGACGGACGGATCGGACAGCAGCGTCAGCTTCGCGGCGCGGCCTTCCCACGGCGTCAGAAAGATCGACTCATAGACGTCGACGACGGCATCGCGCGCACCGTCTTCCGCCAGCGTGTAAGCCGACTGCGCTGCCTGGGCGACCTGCCCGACTTCGATATTGCGCGCCGTAATGATGCCCGAGGCGCTGGCGCGCAGGTCGGTGTAGCTCAATGCGTCGGTGGAGTTGCCAAGCTGCGCCTTGGCAGTTTCCAGCGACCCCTCCGCAGTGCGTAGCGCCTCCTGCGCCTGGTCATACGCCACGCGCGTTGTGAAGCCCTTGTCGATGAGCGATTTCTGACGCTCGAAGTTAGCCGTCGCAACGCGCAGCTGCGCCTCGGCGGCGGCGACCGCAGCCTGGGATCCGGCGAGGTCCGCCTGCTGTTCAGTCGGATCGATCCGCGCCAGCACGTCTCCGGCATTCACATGCGCGCCGACATCGACCAGCCGCTCGGTGACCCGGCCGCTGACCCGGAACGACAATTCCGTGCTCACCCGCGCCTGGACGTCGCCGGTGAGACGAATCACCGTCTGCCACGGCTGCAACCGCGCGACCTCGGTCTTGACCAATGTAAGCTGCCGGGCCGGCTGGGATTTTTCGCCGCCGCACCCCGCCAAAGACAACACCACCGGGACCAGCAGGATGATCCGGAACGAAGAGAGCATGACCAATCGGCCCATTCATCAACTCGGTACACCGTGAGTATTATTGACTGACTCGAAAGTCAATAATAAGGTTCTTCTGACTGGAGTTCGCAATGTCTCCCCAAACCAAGAAGACGCGCAGCAGACGTAAGGCCGAGCGGCCCGCCGAGATTCTCGACGCCGCCTTCGAAGAATTCGTGCAGCACGGCTATTCGGCCACCCGGCTCGAGGATGTGGCGTCGCGGGCTGGCGTTACCAAGGGGACGGTCTATTTCTATTTCGACGCCAAGGAGCGCGTGTTCGAGGAAATGGTCCGGCACAAGTCCCAGACCTTCCTGCCGAATCTGGCGAATTACGTGTCGACCTTGCAGGGCTCCTACACCGAGCGGTTGCGCGCGCTGATGGCCTTCACCTATGGCCATATCGCCGAGAATCGCGAATCCCGCGAAGTCCTGCGGTTTCTCATCTCGGAGGGCGGGCGTTTTCCCGAGTTGGTTGACCGCCACTACGACGAGTTCGTCGTGCCTATGTTGGAGCAATTCAAAACGGTGATCGACGGAGGCGTGGCCGCAGGCGAATTCCGGCCCACACCGGCAACGGAATTCATCGAGATGATCATGAGCCCCGCACTGCTCGTCAGCCTGTGGTCGATGCTGTTTGGAACCAGAAAGCACTTCGACATCCGCGCTTTCACCGAGGCGAGCACCGACCTGCTGTTGCACGGCCTTGCCAAATGAGGCGCGCCGGAGCGATAGCGCGGGCTCCAGTTCCCCCAGCCAACCTGCCGGTGCATAACGACCGCTAATCGTCCCCGGGTGCTCGACGCGCTGCCGCCGGATTGTTAAGCCCCCTCCTCCGAAAGGAGAGTCGGGCCAAAAATGACCGTTGCGATCGAGATGGGGCAAACCAGCAGCGGCGGAGCGGCCACTCTCGACCTCGAGGAATTGCTGGCCACCCGGCTGCTGGTGCAGGGCAATTCAGGCTCCGGCAAATCGCATCTGCTGCGCAGGCTGCTGGAGCAGAGCGCACCCTGGGTGCAGCAGGCGATCATCGACCCCGAAGGCGACTTCGTTACGCTCGCCGAGCGCTTCGGCCATCTCGTCATCGACGCCGAGGACCACACCGAACGTGGCCTGCAGGTTGCGGGCGAACGCGCCCGCACGCATCGCGTCTCAGTGGTGCTCAACCTCGAAGGCCTCGACGCCGAAAACCAGATGCGTCGCGCGGCGGCGTTTCTCGACGGCATGTTCAACACCGCACGCGACCATTGGTACCCGATGCTCGTGGTGGTCGACGAGGCGCAGCTGTTCGCGCCAGCCGTCGCTGGTGAAGTCTCGGACGAAGCCCGCAAGCTTTCGCTCGGCGCGATGACCAACCTGATGTGCCGCGGCCGCAAGCGCGGCCTCGCGGGTGTCATCGCGACACAGCGGCTGGCGAAGCTCGCCAAGAACGTCGCGGCCGAAGCGTCGAACTTTCTGATGGGCCGCACCTTCCTCGACATCGACATGGCGCGCGCCGCCGATCTGCTCGGCATGGAGCGGCGCCAGGCCGAAGCGTTCCGCGATCTCGAGCGCGGCCAGTTCATGGCGCTCGGCCCTGCGCTGTCACGCCGGCCGCTCGGCCTGCGGATCGGCGCGACCGAAACCCACCCGCGCAACGCCTCGCCGAAGCTGATGCCGCTGCCGGAAGCCGCTCTGGAAGACGCCCGCGCCGTGATCCTTGCAGCCCCGCCGCCGGACGCAGCGATCAACCGACCGCAGCGCCGGCAGCCCGCGCCCGATTTGCTCAGCCAACTCATGGCGGCAAAATCGGCCGCCGTTGAAGCGCGCCCCGAGCCTGAAGCCGTGCCGCTGACCGAGGAGCAACTCGCCGAACGCCGCGAGCGGCTCGACCGCATTCTGCGCGCGATCCTCGCCGAGCCCGACGCGGGCTTCCGCGCCATCGGCGTGCTGTACCAGGAATTCATCGTTCGCTGCCGGATCGAGGGCCTCGCCGCAACGATCCCCGACATGGTCGAATTCCGCCGGATGCTGACTCATGCCCGCGCCGGCCTCACCGCCGAGATGGCCGCGGATGATGGCTGGCAGGACGTGACGCTGCGCGCGTCGATCTTGCCCGACGACATGCAGGGCGTGTTCATGATGATCGCGCGCGCTGCCAAGGAAGGATGGCCCTGCCCCGGCGACGCCGCCATCGCCCGCGCTTACGGCACCCACTCACTGCGCCGCGCGCGCCGGCTGCTGACCTATATCGAAGAGCAAGGCCTGATCGTCTGCCAGTTCGACGGCACCGGCCGGCGCACCGTCACGCTGGTCGAACTCGCCTGGGCGACAGCGCCGGGCGATCCGAACGCGGCGGAGGATCTGCCGGTGGACGACGAAGTTCGCGCCGCCTCGGCCTGAGCCCTCGCATCCGCACCGGCCAGAAAACGGTTCAAGTCGGCGCGCCGATTTGCGATACCGGATGGCACTCGCATGTTTGCCTGCCAGGAGGATCGCCATGAAGACACGGGCCGCCGTCGCGTTCGAAGCCAAGAAGCCGCTCGAAATCGTCGAAATCGATCTCGAAGGGCCGAAGGCCGGCGAGGTCCTGGTCGAGATCAAGGCTACGGGCATCTGCCATACCGACGCTTACACGCTCGACGGCTTCGATAGCGAAGGCATCTTCCCCTCGATCCTGGGCCATGAGGGCGCCGGCATCGTTCGCGAGGTCGGCCCCGGCGTCACCTCGGTGAAGGTCGGCGATCACGTCATCCCGCTGTACACGCCGGAATGCCGGCAGTGCAAAAGCTGCCTGAGCCAGAAGACCAACCTCTGCACCGCGATCCGCGCGACGCAAGGCAAGGGCCTGATGCCCGACGGCACCTCGCGCTTCTCCTACAAGGGCCAGCCGATCTTCCACTACATGGGCTGTTCGACGTTTTCGAACTTCACCGTGCTGCCGGAGATCGCGGTCGCGAAAATTCGCGACGACGCGCCGTTCGACAAGAGCTGCTACATCGGCTGCGGCGTCACCACCGGCGTCGGCGCGGTGGTCAACACCGCCAAGGTGACGCCCGGGTCCAACGTCGTGGTATTCGGCCTCGGCGGCATTGGCCTCAACGTCATCCAGGGCGCCAAGATGGTCGGCGCCGACAAGATCGTCGGTGTCGATATCAACGACGACAAGGCCGAATGGGGCCGCCGCTTCGGCATGACTGATTTCGTCAATCCGAAGAAGGTCGACGGCGACATTGTCCAGCACCTCGTCGCCTTGACCGACGGCGGCGCGGACTACACCTTCGACTGCACCGGCAACACCACGGTCATGCGACAGGCACTCGAAGCCTGCCATCGTGGCTGGGGCGTCTCGGTGGTGATCGGCGTCGCCGAAGCCGGCAAGGAAATCTCGACCCGCCCCTTCCAGCTCGTCACCGGCCGCGTCTGGAAGGGCTCCGCCTTCGGCGGCGCCCGCGGCCGCACCGACGTGCCGAAGATCGTCGACTGGTACATGAACGGCAAAATCGAAATCGACCCGATGATCACTCACGTGCTCAAGCTCGAAGACATCAACAAGGGGTTTGAGCTGATGCACGAGGGCAAGTCGATTAGGTCGGTGGTGGTGTTTTGAAAACTGCCTTCTCGTTCGTCATTCCGGATTGCGCGTAGCGCAAGTCCGGAATCCATAGCCCCTGGACGCGATGAAGCACTGCAGCGTTCATCGCGTAGTAACAAGTAATGTCAGGGGTTATGGATTCCGGGTTCGCGCTACGCGCGCCCCGGAATGACGAACGATGGGGTGTTATCGCTGAAGCCCTCAGGGGCGACGAACGTGCATGCGGAATGACGAACGAGAGGCTTACGTCTCAGCCGTGCCGCCGGCGAAATTGCGATACACGAATGTCTCGCCGCCCTGTTCCGCCTCGGCCTCTGCCGTTTTGAAAATCCGCTCGTGCAGCGGTGACAGCGCGCACGCCGGATCTGTGGCGGCGGCGTCGCCGGCGAGCGCGAAGGCTTGGCAGCGGCAGCCGCCGAAATCGACCTGCTTGAAGGCGCAACTGGCGCACGGTTCCTGCATCCAGCCGGTGCCGCGATAGCGGTTGAGCGCTTCTGAATCGCGCCAGATCTCGGCGATCGACGCGCCGCCTCGCACCGAATCGAACACCAGCCCGGTGATCGTCTCCGCAGCGTGGCAGGGCAGCACCTTGCCGCTCGGCGAGATGTTGAAGAACTGCCGGCCCCAGCCGCCCATGCAGGTCTTCGGGCGCAGCGCGTAATAGTCCGGCACGACGTAGTCGATCGCCAGCACACCCTTCAGCCGCTCGCGGGCCGCCTCGACCAGCGCCGTGCAGTCCTCGATCTGCTGCAGCGTCGGCATCAGCGCCGCGCGGTTCTTCAGCGCCCAGCCGTAATACTGCACGTTGGCGACTTCGAGCCGGTCGGCGTCGAGCGCCACCGCCATCTCGATGATATCAGGCAGTTGGTGCAGGTTCTGGCGATGCATCACCGCATTGACGGTGAGCGGCAGATCGAGCTCGCGGGTCCAGCGCGCCACTTCGAGCTTCTTCTTGTGCCCATGAGTGTAGCCACCGACACGGTCGGCGAGTGCCGGCTCGTTACCCTGGAAACTGATCTGGACGTGGCACAGGCCGGCATCGGCCAGGGCCGCAAGGCGTTCACGCGTTAGCAACACCGCTGAGGTAATCAGATTGGTGTAAAGGCCGAGATCGCTGGCATGTTGCACCAGTGCGGTTAGATCCTTGCGCGCCGTCGGCTCGCCGCCGGAGAAATGCACCTGCAGCACGCCGATCGCGGCAAGCTCGCTTAGCACTCGCTTCCATTCGTCGGTCGAGAGTTCGGCGCTGCCGCGCTCCAGCTCGACTGGATTGGAGCAGTACGGACATTGTAGCGGGCAGCGATGCGTCAGCTCGAGGAGAACCGCGAGCGGAATGCCGTAGCTCTCGGCAAAGCTGGGCTTATCCAGCACCCCGGCGCCAGCTGCCGCTGGTGTGAGCGCGCTGTCGCTCATGGCGCCGGCTCCCGCGCCTCGGTCAAAAAACCCTTGTCGGCGAGGTCCTGCAGCATGGCCACGACGTCGGTGCCGATCTCGCTACGGTCGGCCGTGTACTTGGCGGCAAGTTCATCGATGATCACCCCGACGCTGCGCACGCCGTCGCACAGTTGCAGGATCTCGACCGCAATGTCGTCGGGCGCCAGCACGCGCTCCGGGGCCAAGATCACCCAGCGCTGCCGCGTCTCGTCGAAGCGCAATTTGGCGTGGCGCGGAAGCACTGGCCGGCTCGCTTCACTCACAGTGATGTTACGCGCCATGATCGCCTCACACCGCCCTTGGCACGAAAGCGCCGGGCGGAATGTGCCCCTCGACATAGGCGTGATGCAGCGCGTCGAGCTGCGCCCACAGGACGTTGGTCTTGAAGATCAGCGCATTGCAGACTGCTTCGCGCTCGGACGGCGTGCACGCATGATGCTTGACGTATTGGAGGGCGAAATCGGCATCGCGCGGCGCTTGCGTCAGGCGGCGCTTGAAGTAGCTCATGATCTCCGGGTTGACGAAGTCGTAATGCGCCAGCATGCCGGAGATGCGCTCCTCGTGCAGATTAGGGGCAAACAATTCGGTCAGCGACGATGCAATCGCTTCAAGCGGCGTCCGGTCGCGGACGAAATGCACATAGGCGTCGACCGCGAACCGCGTCGCCGGCAGGATGCCTTCGGTCGATTCAACATAGGCGCTGTCGAGCCCGAGGCCTTCGGTCAGCTTCAGCCAGCGCTCGATGCCGCCCTCGCTGCCGAGGTCGCCATCGTGATCCTCGATGCGATGCCGCCATTCGACCCGGGTGGCGCGGTCGCGAAACCGCGAGATCACGACCGCGTCCTTGATCGGGATCGTGCTCTGATAATAGTAACGGTTGAGAGCCCAGGCCTGCACCTGCCCCTTGTTCAGCTTGCCGCCGTGCAACAGGCGATGAAACGGATGCAGATTGTGATAACGCGTCGCGCCGATCTGGCGCAGTGCGGCTTCAAGTTCGTCGGCGGACTGCAGAGGTGCGGCGCCGTTAATTGAAAAGGCCGTCATGGCGTTCACGGCGTCACCTCCATCCCATCGTGCGGGATCGTCCAGCCCGCCTCATCCACGGCCTTGCGCTCGGCGGTGTCCGCCAGCAATGCCTGGTTCGAGTTATTGATATGCACGAACAGCTTTTGCGCAATGCCAAGGTCGCCTAGTGCGGCGATCGCACCCTCGTCGCCCGCCATGGCGATGTGGCCCATCGCCTGCCCCGTCTTGTGGCTGAGACCCGCGGCGATCAGTTCGTCGTCGCGCCACACCGTGCCGTCGAACATCAGCAGCGCCGCTCCTGCGAGCCGCTCCTTGAGCTCATCCGTGACGCGCGCGCAGGCGGTGAGCACGTGAATGGTTTTGCCGCTTGCCTTGTCGGTGATCGTCAGACCGAGCGTGTCGCCGTCGGGCGCGTCACCGCCGGGATGGGTCTGGCCTTCGAGATACCACGCCGCTTTGCCTGGAACCGCAAACGCGGTGACTTCGAGGCCGGAGGGCGATCCATCCGGCAGCGCAGGCTGAAACGGTCGATCGATCTCGATCGGCTGACGCCGCACCACCTGCTCGTTCAGGACATTGAAGATGCTGTTGGCGCGGAGAACTGCCAACACCTTCGCATGCGCATAGATGGTGAAGGGCGAGCCTTCGCGCATCGATAGTAGCCCGGCGACTGCGTCGACCTCGCCGTTGGTGAGAATTACGCCGGCGATCGGGCTATGCCGGAGGGCGCCTTCGTTGGGATGCAGCTGCGGCGTTGCAATCACCTGCTGGCGAAGATCGGGCGAAGCGTTGATCAGGAACCAGTTGACCCCGTCGGCACTGACCGCGATCGAGGCCTGGGTGCGACGTAACGCCGGATCGGCGAACGATGCGCGGCACACCTCGCATCCGCAATTCCATTGCGGAACGCCGCCGCCCGCCGCGGCGCCCAGCACGACGACGCGCATCATTCACCCCTCTCCGACGCAAAAATAAAGCAGCCGGCGCGGGACGCCGACTGCTTGTAACTCCACAACGCTGCGGCTGATTACTTGCGCACGGCGCAGGCGTACATGTTGATTTCCATGCCGACGGAGATTTCGACGATCGCAGGTTTCTTCCAGGCCATGATGTCCTCCCGAGGATTGCAGAACTGACGTCGCAATGAGTCGAAGATAGAGTCCCCACGAAACGCGCGCAAGCGCGGCGTGGTTGCGCATCCCCCTATCAACTCAGGGTGAGCAGTCGCAGCACGCTGCCTGCTGCGGCGCAGGAAGAATTGCCGCACCTGCGCCGATTAGTTCCGCGAAGTCGTTCCGGCAGCCCTCTGATTGAAGCCTCTCCCGGTTCAATGCGCCTGCCCGCCTCACCGCAACAAAATAACATCTCGATTTGGTATGCCAGGAGCTCTTCCGGACACCCTCAACGTCTCGCAATCGCGAGATGGCAGCCCTTGACCCTTGGCATCTGGTATGCCAGATCAGACAAACAGAGAGGCAAGGATCTGCTCCCCGAGATGGTCGCGCGCGCGAGAGCCAAAATTGTCGACGTCGTGCACGAGCCCGATCTCGCAGTGGCGCGGCTGGCACCGGAGGTCAGCTACAAGGCCAAGGCCTACCAAGCGCTGAAGCAGGCCATCCTCAAGATGGATATCTACACCACGCCCGAGCCGGTGATGCTCGACGAGCGCGCTCTCTCCGACAAGCTCGGCGTCAGCCGCACGCCCATCCGCGAGGCGATCGCGATGCTCGAACAGGACGGGCTGGTGAAGGCCCTGCCCCGCCGCGGCATCGTCGTGGTGCGTCGGACCAAGGCGGAGATCGTCGACATGATCCGCGCCTGGGCGGCGCTGGAGAGCATGGCCGCACGGTTGATCACCACGATGGCTCGTAAGCGCGACATCACCGCGCTGCGCGACGTGTTCAAGGATTTCGGCCCGGACCGGCTGCCGCAGGATCACATCGAGGAATATTCGCGCGCCAACATCGTGTTTCACCAGGCGCTGATCTCGCTCTCCGAGTCGCAGGTGCTGGTCGACATGACCGACGACATCCTGCTGCACGTGCGCGGCTATCGCCAGCTCACCATCGGCCGCAAGGAACGCATCGCCGCCTCCCTGCCAGAACATCTCGCGATGATCGAGGCGCTGGAAGCGCGCGACACCGAACTCGCCGAGAAACTCGCCCGCGATCACACGCTCCGCCTCGCCGACTATGTCGAGGCGCACGGACAGGAATTGTTCGCCTGACGGCGAACCAAGCAACGACGAACAAGATGCCGCCCCGCGCGCATCGATGACAGGAGTAGGACTATGACCAAGGCGCTCGACGGCGTTCGTATTCTCGACTTCACCCACGTCCAGTCCGGGCCGACCTGCACGCAGTTGCTGGCGTGGTTCGGCGCCGACGTCATCAAGGTCGAGCGTCCCGGCACCGGCGACATCACCCGCGGCCAGTTGCAGGACATCCCGAAGGTGGACAGCCTGTATTTCACCATGCTGAACCACAACAAGCGGTCGATCACGCTCGACACAAAGAACCCGAAGGGCAAGGAAGTCCTCACCGCGCTGATCCGCACCTGCGACGTGCTGGTGGAGAATTTTGGCCCCGGCGTGCTCGACCGCATGGGCTTCACCTGGGAGAAGATCCAGGAGATCAACCCGCGCATGATCGTCGCCTCGATCAAGGGCTTCGGTCCCGGCCCCTATGAAGACTGCAAGGTCTACGAGAACGTCGCGCAGTGCACCGGCGGCGCCGCCTCGACCACCGGCTTCCGCGACGGCCCGCCGCTGGTCACCGGCGCCCAGATCGGCGACAGCGGCACCGGCCTGCATCTCGCGCTCGGCATCGTCACCGCGCTGTACCAGCGCACGCTGACCGGCCGCGGCCAGAAGGTGCTCTGCGCCATGCAGGATTCGGTGCTGAACCTGTGCCGCGTGAAGCTGCGCGACCAGCAGCGCCTGCAGCGCGGCCCGCTGCGCGAATACTCGCAGTT
>NZ_JBMDXE010000195.1:0-1803 GCF_048594845.1 Rhodopseudomonas sp.
GTGGCGATCACCGCGTCGCGGCCGCTGAAATTCTTCGCCTATGCGTGGGGCGAGATGAGTGACTATCCGATGGACGAGCCGACCCAGCACAAGATGCTGCAGTGGCTCGATCGTGCCGGCTTCGTGGTCAATCCCGAGATCCCGCCGTGCCCCAGCGTTGAGGACGCGCTGAAGTTTTATCGCCGGATCGGCGAGCAGCGCGCGTCGCTGCCCTATGACATCGCCGGCGTCGTCTACAAGGTCGATCGGCTCGATTATCAGGAGCGGCTCGGCTTCGTGTCGCGCTCGCCGCGCTGGGCGATCGCGCATAAATTCGCCGCCGAGCAGGCGACAACCGTGCTGGAGAAGATCGACATCCAGGTTGGCCGCACCGGCGCGATGACGCCGGTGGCGCGGCTGCAGCCGGTGACAGTCGGCGGCGTCGTGGTGCAGAATGCGACGCTGCACAACGAGGACTACATCAAGGGCCTCGGCAACGACGGCTCGCCGCTGCGCGACGGCGTCGACATTCGTGAAGGCGACACCGTGGTGGTGCAGCGCGCCTGCGACGTCATTCCGCAGATCGTCAGCGTGGTGATGGAGACGCGGCCGGCGTCGGCCAAGCCCTACAGCTTCCCGCACAGGTGCCCGATCTGCCATAGCCACGCCGTGCGCGAGGAGGGTGAGGCGGTGTGGCGCTGCACCGGGGCGCTGATCTGTCCGGCGCAGGCGGTCGAGCGGTTGAAGCATTTCGTCTCGCGCCTGGCGTTCGATATCGACGGGCTCGGCGAGAAGCAGATCGAACTGTTCCACGAGCGCGGCTGGGTGAAAGAGCCCGCGGACATCTTCACGCTGAAATCACGCAACGCCGAGCTGAAGATCGAGGAGCTGGAAGGCTACGGCGAGACCTCGGTGCGCAATTTGTTTGCCGCAATCGACGCACGGCGCACGATCGAACTGCACCGGCTGATCTTTGCGCTCGGCATTCGCCATGTCGGCGAAGGCAATGCCAAGCTGCTGGCGCGGCACTACGGCACGCTCGACGCATTCCTCGACGCGATGCGCGCGGCCGCCGACGCGCAGACCGAGGACGGCAACACGTCCGAGGCATATCAGGATCTCGACAACATCGCCGGTATCGGCGACGTGGTCGCCGAGGCGGTGGTCGAATTCTTCGCCGAAACCCGCAACCGTGCGGCGCTCGATGCACTACTCAGCGAGCTGACCGAGGTGCTGCCGGCCGAGAAGGTGAAGCGCGACACCGCCGTCGCCGGCAAGACCGTGGTGTTCACCGGCTCGCTGTCGAAATTCACCCGCGACGAAGCCAAGGCCGCGGCCGAGCGGCTGGGCGCCAAGGTCGCCGGCTCGGTGTCGAAAAAGACCGACTACGTGGTGGCCGGCGAAGACGCCGGCTCGAAGCTGACCAAAGCCCGCGACCTCGGCGTCGCGGTGCTGACCGAAGACGAGTGGCTCGCGCTGATCGGCGGATAGTCTCGCCTCAACTCCCCATTCCCCTCCACGAGTCATTCCGGGGCGCTCGCCCTTGCGAGCGAACCCGGAATCCCGACGTTCAGGATCCTGTATCGGCCGCGCCGCCGAGAGGCTCTGGGATACTGGGTCCTCCGCATGCGCGGAGGATGACGGCCTGTTGTGACGCGCGGCCGTGCCCCATTCTCCCGCGTCATCGCCCGCGTAGGCGGGCGACCCAGTATTCCAGAGCCCGTCGGTGAAGCAGCGTCCTCTCCGCCGGTCATTCCGAAGCGTGCGCCTTACATCACTGGTGGCTCCTGGCTTTCGGCGCGTTCGATCAGGTCTTCGGTCGGG
>NZ_JBMDXE010000196.1:0-18543 GCF_048594845.1 Rhodopseudomonas sp.
GGGGAGAGGTTAGCGCAGTGCCTAGCGATGGGTTCAGTACGTCGCGATGACGAATCTTCCCCCCGACATCTGGCAGCCGGTCTGGCTCACCGTCGAACTCGCGGTGATCACCACGGTGATTCTGCTGATCGTTGGCACGCCGATCGCGTGGTGGTTGGCGCGGTCGAAGGCGGCGTGGAAGGAGGGCGTCGCCGCCGTGGTGGCGATGCCGCTGGTGCTGCCGCCGACGGTGCTGGGCTTCTATCTCTTGGTGCTGATGGGGCCGGACGGGCCGGGCGGGGCGCTGGCGTCGCTGTGGGGCGGGCGTACGCTGGCCTTCACCTTCGGCGGCCTGGTGTTCGGCTCGGTCATTTACTCGATGCCGTTCGTGGTGCAGCCGATCCGCAACGCGTTTGATGCAATCGGTGATCGGCCGCTTGAAGTCGCGGCGACGCTGCGCGCCTCGCCGCTGAAGGCGTTTTGGACCGTGGCGGTGCCGTTGGCGCGGCCCGGCTTTCTCGCCGGCGCGGTGCTCGGCTTCGCCCACACGGTCGGCGAGTTCGGCATCGTGCTGATGATCGGCGGCACCATTCCGGGACGTACCAAGGTGCTGTCGGTGGCGATCTACGACTATGTCGAAACGTCGCAATGGCGCGAGGCCAATATCCTCGCGGGCGGCATGGCGGCGTTCGCCTTCGTGGTGATCCTCACCATGATGATGCTGGAAAAACGCACCGCACGGCTTCGCCAATGAGAGCGACAGCACCACGCAGTATTCGGGGCGAATTCCGCGGCCGGCTCGGCGGCTTTGCGCTCGATGCATCGTTCAGCGTGCCGGCGGCTGGGATCACCGGCCTGTTCGGCCCGTCGGGCTGCGGCAAGTCGACCGTGCTGCGCTGTCTCGCCGGACTGCAGCATCTGCCCGGCAGCCTGTGCGAAGTCGATGGCGACGTCTGGCAGGACGATACGACGTTCCTCAAGCCGCATCAGCGGCCGATCGGCTACGTCTTTCAGGAAGCCAGCTTGTTTCGGCACCTGACGGTGCGGGACAATCTGATGTACGGCGCGCCGAAGCGGAAGGCCGGTCCGCTTCCCGGCGACATCGCATTCGACGAAGTGATCGAGTTGCTCGGCCTCGCGCGGCTGTTGCAACGCGCGCCGCGCAATCTGTCCGGCGGCGAACGCCAGCGCGTTGCGATCGGCCGCGCGCTGCTGTCGCAGCCGAAATTGTTGCTGATGGATGAGCCGCTGTCGGCGCTCGACCGGCTCACCAAGGACGAGATCCTGCCGTTTCTCGAGCGGTTGCACGCCCGGCTGCTGCTGCCGGTGATCTATGTCAGCCACGACATGACCGAGATCGAGCGGCTCGCGGACTATCTCGTCCTGATGCGGGCCGGTCAGGTGATCGGCGTCGGACCCTTGTCCGAGCTGCAGAGCAATCCGGCGTTGCCACTGGCGACGTCGCGCGATGCCGCGGTGAACATGGACGCGACATCGGAAGCCTACGATGCCGAGTACGGGCTGCTGACCCTGCGGCTCGATGGTGGGCGGCTGCTGGTGCCGTCGGCGCCGGTGGCGCCCGGCGAACGCCGTCGCATCCGCATCGCGGCGGGAGACGTCAGCCTGTCAAGCGCCGCGCCGCGCGAGACCTCGATCCTGAATGCGCTCGCGGTCCGCATAGTTTCGACATCGGCGATCGGCCCGAATGAAGTGCTGGTCGTCCTGGCGCTCGGGCCGGGCGGCAACGGCGCGCGGCTGCTGGCGCGGGTCACGCGGCGGTCTTGGGATCAGCTGCAACTCGCAGAGGGGCTCGACGTGTTCGCGCAGGTCAAGGGCGTGGCGCTGGCGCCGGAACGCGCCATCAGCGAGCCGCCGAAGTAACAGCCACCGTCGCACGGCGATCCGGCACGGCCTTCGCATAGTGCTCCTCAGCGCCACGACGCACGGCGCTGTCAGCTACACGATTACCAATCGTGTGGGGACTGCGACGTCGCGCGTCCGCGCGGCATGGAGGAGATCAGACAATGTCGTTGCAAAGCAATCAATCGATGGCAATCGCGGCGGTGCGCGGTGGCCCCGGCACGCCGGCCGCCGATGTGCTGACCGCCTTTGCGCTCCGCCGCAAGGCCGAGGGCGTCGCCGTGGTCGGCGTCATCGTGCCGCCGGAAGACACCGGTCGCGGCCATCCCGGCGGCGGGCATGGCGAGGGTGGACATGGCGAGGGCGGCCACGAAGGCTGCGAGTGCCGCAGCGAGCTGATCGACGTCGCCACCGGCGAGCGCTACGCGATGCATCAGGATCTCGGCTCGGGCTCGCAGGCTTGCAACCTCAATTCGTCGTCATTGGCACTGGCGGCCGGCGCAGTCGAGCGCGCGCTCGCCGGCAAGCCGGAGCTGGTGGTGCTGAGCCGGTTCGGTGGTCAGGAAGCGCAGCGTGGCGGGCTGATGTCGGCGTTCCAGGCGGCGGTGGCGGCCGGCGTGCCGGTCGCCTGCGTGGTGACGCCGAAAGCCGAAGCCGTCTGGGACGACTTCGCCGGCGGCCTGTCAGTGTCTCTGCCGCCGGACGCGGATGCGCTGGAAGCCTGGTGGCAGGGTCACGCCCGCGGCCGGAACGCGGCGTGATCGGACTGCCGCGAGCTGGTCTGTGCACGATGCCACAGCCCGAACGGTGAGGCCGCTGCAGTATCCTGCACCACCCCGGTGAGGCGGGCTGCTGCGGCTTCGATATTGGCGCGCCCGATCCAGGCGCGCTGGCATTCCTGGGCGCGGTCGGCCATGCGTGGCGTCGCGCTGTTCAGGATCGCTTCGCCCGCCGCACCCGGATCGGGCGTCTGGCCTTGCTGACTCTGGGCACCGAGCAGCAGGCCGGCCACGCCGGCGATCAACGCCGCCGCGTAGTTCGCGCCGCGTCGGACGCTGTTGCTGCCTTCGAGGGCCGCGCCGACCAGCGCTGCGCCGGGCACCGCGATGCCGATGTTGCGCAGGCTGAGGTCGCCGCCTCCGATCAGGCGCCCGCGCCGGTCGATGGCGACGACCGGCAGCATCCGGGTCGCGCCGCATCGAAGCAGCAGGCTGCCGCAGCCATCGCGGGCACCGCCGACGACGATCAGCACATTGTTGGCGTTGCAGCGCTCGACCGCGGCGATCAGCGCATCGGTCGGCTGCCGCCGTCCCTCGAACAATCCACCGCTGATATGCAGAATATGGGCGCCGTGATCGATCGCCATCTCGATCGCCTGCGCGAGGTCCGCCTGCGTGCAGCTGGGCCTGTCATCGCGGAAGATCGGGGCGATCAGTCCGCGGCACAGCGGCGCTACGCCTTCGACCGAACTACATGGCTGGCCGAAGATCAGGCTGGCGATGTGCGTCCCCTGCGCCGTCGCGGGACCGTCCGCGCACTGCGCGGCGGCCGGGGTATCGAGCGGCACCAGCCGGGCGCCGCGGAAACAATCATGGGTTCGGTCGACCGGACCATCCAACACCGCGATAGTAATTTCGGCATCACCGCCGCCGAATGCGAACAGAATTTCCTGCTGGAATTCTGCGCCAACTACCCCTACCATCGCACCCCGCCCGCACTCGCGTCGCCGCACATCAACACGCGAACTACTCGCATGCGGGACGCTGGCATTCTGCCAAGCGACCGGCGGCCTCTCCTGATGCTCTTCCGAAGAATTTCGCCCTGCGGAACAGCGCCACGTGTATTTTCCTTATCGCCATCCTCTAAGTCTTCTTATCGAGGGCAGTCCGGCGTGAAAACGGCGTGAACCCGCCGTGAAAAATGCTATCGTAGGTTGGATACAGGTGACGGAAGGTATGACTGCGAGGGCCGCGCTTTTCACGATGAACCTGCTGGGGCCTTTTCAACTGGTTCCCCGGACAGGCGAGCGCATCGAAATTTCCAGCAAAAAGGGGACGGCCGTCGTCGCAATGCTGGCGATGTCGCGCGACGGCGAGCGGACTCGCGGCTGGTTGCAGGATCGGCTGTGGGGCTCACGGCGCCACGCGGAGGCGGCGGGCAGCCTGCGGCGCGAATTGTCCAACCTTCGCAAAGTGCTGAACGTCGGCGATGTCGAATTGCTGGTCAGCGATCGCGATCGTGTCCGGCTGCGGCTCGATCTGATCGAGGTCGATGCGCTCCAGCCGACGGCCGATCCGCGCTTCGCCGCCGAGTTTCTCGAAGGCCTCGACATTCCGGGCGAAGCCGGCTTTCGCGACTGGCTGCGTGAGCAGCGCGCCACGCTGACGCGCGGTCTGCGCGGCGCCGCCGCGGCGCCGATGCCCGGCGCGCTGCCGAGCTACATCCTCGATACCAGCCAGCCGCTGATCGGATTCAGCGGCAACCAGGCGATCGCGGTGCTGCCGTTCACCAATGTGACCGGCGAGGAGACCTTGGATTATCTCGCCGAAGGCATCAGCGAGGAGTTGATCGTCGGCCTGTCACGCATCCGCTGGCTGCCGGTGATCGCGCGCAGTTCGAGCTTCTCGTTTTCCGAGTCGATCGACCGCAAGCTGATCGGCCAGCGGCTGGGCGCGCATTATCTGGTCGAAGGGCATCTGTACCGCGCCTATGAGTCGTTCGGCGTTTCCGCCAGCCTGTCGGAGGCCGCGACCGGCTACGCGATCTGGTCGCGGCGCTTCACGCTGCAATCGCCGGCGTTGCGCGATGAGCTCGAGCAGTTCGTCAACGAACTGGTGGCGCAGCTCGAGACGCGCATCGAGCATGCCGAGCAGATCCGCATCCGCAACAAACGGCAGGACACGCTCGGCGTCAGCGATCTGATCTGGCGCGGCCGGTGGCATCTCAACCGCCTGACCCGCACCGATTCCGAGATGGCGCAGAAGCTGTTCGCCGAGGCGCTGGCGCTCGATCCGGCGTCGCCCGAGGCGCTGATTCAGACCACGTCGGCGCTGGCGTGGTCGATCTGGGCGGGGCGTCAGCCGCAGGATCAGGTGCTGCGAATGCGCAAGCTGGCACAGCAGGCGTGCCTGGCCGATCCCGACGACGGCCGCGGCTTCATGCTCGCCGGCATCGCCGAGATGTGGCTGCGCCATCAGGATGAAGCCAAGACGCTGCTGCAGCACGCGATCGCGCTCAATCCCAGCCTGACGCTGGCGCATGCGCAGCTCGGCGGCTGCTACAATCTCGGCGGCGAGCCGGCCAAGGCGATCGATCACCTCAAGGCATCGCTGCGGCTGAGCTCCAACGATCCGAATCTGTTCTATGCGCTCGGCGAGCTGGCGCTGTCCTACACCATGCTGGAGCGTTGGGCCGAAGCGATCGAGCATGCGTCGCTGTCGCTGGCGCGCCGTCCGGCCTATTGGTACGCACACGTGCTCAAGATCAATGCGCTGGCGCGCAGCGGCAATGTCGGCGCAGCGCGTGTGGCGACGGACGAGCTACTTGCTGTCAAGCCGAATTTTTCAAAGCAGTATCTCGATTGGCTGCCCTTTGTCGAAAGATCATGGATTGACCATTTTGTCGAAGGCTTGAAAATGGTGCCCGGCCGCGAGGCGAATTGGCTGGAGCGCGACACTTCGGAGGCCTCCGAACAGTTTCTGCCGCACTGACCGGCGACGTATATTTTTTTATGTCTTTGTTTGAGGTGATGGATGCTCACGCTCAAGTATTATGACGCGATCAAGAAAGCCCAGTCCGACACCGCTCCTTCGTCTCCACGTCCCTTCGATCTGAACAACCTCGGCGCCGACACCACGCTGAAGCGCTGGACCACCAAAGCCCTCGCGTCGGCGATGCGGGGGGCGCTGTATCTCTTTCGTGAATTCTGGCCCAATCCGCAATTCGGCCGGCTCGTTATCGTGACGCGCGACAGCGACGTGCGCGAAGTGTTGGCCCGGCCGGATCTGTTCGAGGTGACGTACGGCCTGGAGAAGACCGAGCTCGCCGGCGGCACCAACTTCGTGCTCGGACTCGAGGGCCCGGAGCACGACCGGCAGAACGCGATCATCCGCAGCGTGCTGCGTCCGGCCGATCTAGACCGCATCCGCACGCTCGCGGCGCACTACACGCAGATCCTGGTCGACGGCTCCGGCGGACGCATCGACGTGATGAAGGATCTGATGACGCGGGTCGCGACCGAGACCTGTTGCAGCTATTTCGGCCTCGATCCCGACAATCCCGACGCCTTCGCCGAATGGGCAATGTCGATCTCGGCGCTGCTGTTTGCCGATCCGTTCGGCAACGCCGAGACGCGGCAACTGGCCCTCAACGGCGCTGCGCAGATCCGGGAGGTGATCGACCGCGCGATCGCGCGCGCCAAGGCGGTGCCGGAAACCGAAACGGTGATCGGCCGGCTTGTCGGGCAGCTCAATGACGGTGCGGTGACCGAGGGCGAGATCCGCGCCATCGTGGTCGGACTCGTCACCGGCTTCATTCCGACCAACACGCTGGCCGCCGGCAAGATCCTCGATGAGCTGATGCGCCGGCCGACGGTTTGGCAGGACGCGATCGCGCGTGCGCAGGCGGACGACATCGCGGGGCTGGAATCGATCCTGCTCGAGGCCGGCCGGCTGAATCCGGCGCTGGCGCCGGGACAGTGGCGCTACGCGCGCCAGGACGGCGTGATCGCCCACAACACCAAGCGGCAGAAGCGCGTGAAGGCCGGCTCGGTGCTGATGGTGGCAACGATGTCGGCGCTGCGCGACAGGCGCGCCTTCGTTGCGCCGGGGGAATTCAGGGCCGATCGCCCGAATCCGTCGAGCCTGATGTTCGGCGACGGCGTCCACGCCTGCCTCGGCATGCATGTGGCGATCGCGCAGATCGGCGAAGTGTTTCGTGGACTGTTGAAGCAGCCGAACCTGCGTACCGCTGCGGGCAGCGCCGGCGCGATCGGCTGGGTCGGTCCTTTCCCGCGCCGGCTCGATATGGAGTTCGAGCCCGCCGTGGCGCCGCAGGCGCAGAACATGGTGATCATCTGCGCGCCGGTGCGGGCCGAGACCGATCTCGCCGCGCTGCGCGGTCAGATCGAGGCGCTCGGCAATCCGGCGCGGCCGGACGTGGTGGCGGCACTGTCGTCCACCGACATCGTCCACTTCGCGTCGATGACGCTGATCGAGGCGGGTGAGCCGAACAAGCCATCGCCGCATCTGCTGCTCGAACTCAACGTCGACGGCTCGCCCGAGATTGCGCTGCGCGCCGTGGCTGACGTGGCCGGCGACTGGCTGTCGCCGATCTTCGCCCACGCCGATGCACCGCCGCGCACGCCGCTGCTCGACATCCTGCGCGACAACATGCTGGACCTGCAGACCCGTCCGTGGGGCGCGATCGGGCTCAACTTCAATGGCACGCCGGAATTCGCCGTCGCCGATATCGTGCGGCAGCGTGAGCTGGCGCAGTTCGCGACCGACGCGCTCGAAGAGTATCTTGAGAAACATGCCTGCCTCGGCAGCCGCGCCATGGTGGCGATCGGCTACTTCCGCAAGCTGATCAAGCAGGATCCGGAGCTGAAGCGGCTGATCGATCAGTCGCCGGAGTCGCCCCGCAAGGCGCGGCTGCAGGCGCTGTTCGCGCGCGGCGCCGCGTTCACCACCTACTTGATCCGACCGAGCCGTCGGCGTCTGCAGATCTCCGACTGGACGCCGCGGTCCGGCACCGAATCGTTGCTGGCGATGGCGAATTCGACGACTTTCCGCTGGATCTGGGCGATCATCTTGGGCCTGGTGCTGATCGCCAGCCAGGCGGTGTATTTCGCCATCGAGCCGTATTCGGACGCCACCTATGCGGGCCGCGTCGGATTGGCGCTGGTCGGCGGGTTGCTGATCGTGGCGTTGAAACTCGCCGCGATCGGCGGCCTGTTCCTTGGGCTGCTACGCTATTACGAGAACCGCGACGTTCCCGACGATCGCGATCCGGATCTGGCGAAAGTGCGCGAGATCGCTGCCAGCGAGAATCACCCAGGCTTCGTGCAGAACCACATCACCGCCGTGACCGCGCTGAAGCCCGGCTGGTTTCGCAAGCTGACGCTGGCGCTGTCGCTGTGGGGCATCAAGGAGCTGGTGACGAATTTCTATCGCCCTGGCTTCGTGCTCAACATGGGCACGATCCACAAGGCCAAATGGTTCAGGCCGCCCGGCACCGACAAGCTGGTGTTCCTCGCCAACTACGACGGCAGCTGGGAGAGCTATCTCGAAGACTTCGTGATGAAGGCGCATGCGGGCCAGTCCGCCGCGTGGAGCAACGGCGTCGGCTTTCCGCGCACGCGCTTCCTGATCTACGACGGAGCGCAGGACGGCGACCGCTTCAAGCGCTGGGTGCGTCGTCAGCAGGTGCCGACGCAGTTCTGGTTCAACCGCTATCCGAAGCTGACCACCGACGAGATTCGTCGCAACGCGATGATCCACGACGGCCTGGTCCGCGCCTCGACCGATAGCGCCGCACGTGCGTGGCTGGATTGCTTCGGCTCGATGACGCGGCCGGTCGACGCGATCGAGACGCCGGAAGTGCAGGCGCTGGTGTTCCGCGGCATGGGACAGCTGCCCTACACCGTGACGGCGCTGCTGCGCCTGCCGGATGATCGCGGCGCCGGCAAAGCCTGGCTGCGCGCCATCATGCCGGAAGCCGGCCTGCTGCACGGGCCCGGCGACGCGCCGCGCCCGGCGGTCGGTTCGATCACCTTCGGCGACCGCCCGTTCACCGGCGGTGATGCGCCCGACAATGTCGCGACCTTCTTGGCGTTCTCGGCATCGGGCCTCGTGCGCATGGGGCTTTCGCCGGACGCGGCCGGCAGCGGGCTGACGACGTTCCCGACAGCCTTCAACATCGGCATGTCGCAGCGTGCCAACATTCTGCGCGACACCGGTTCGTCGCGGCCGGATAGCTGGCGCTGGGCGGATGCGGCACTCGATGGCCAAGCCAAGGTCGCGGCCGCCGACGCGACGCTGTTCATCTATGGGACCAGCGCCGAAATCTGCCGCGCCGCGCTCGACCGGCATCTCGATCTGCTCGGCGGTCGCGCCGCACTGCTCGGCAGCGTCGAGACCAGCCCGGTCACCGTCGAGGTCGACGGCGAGCAGAAGACCTCGCTCGACTACGAACATTTTGGTTTCGTCGACGGCATCTCGCAGCCGGTGATCCGCGGCACCCAGCGTTTCGCCAAGGGTGTGCCGGCGCGCGACATCGTCGAGCCCGGCGAGTTCATCCTCGGCTATCGCAACAACCAGGGTTACTTCCCGCCGAGCGCGACGGTGCCGAGCGACAGCGATCCGGCCAATCATCTGCCGATCCTGCCGGACGAACTGCCGAGCCGCTATCCGAACTTCCGCTCCGACACGCCGGCGCGGCCGGTGCGCGACTTCGGCCGCAACGGCACCTTCCTGGCGATCCGCGAATTCGTCCAGGACGTCGACGGCTTCTGCGCCTTCACCCAGGCCAAGGCGGACGAACTCGGCAAGTATCGCGACCTCGCCGCGGTGATCGGCGAGACGCCGACGGCCGAATGGGTCGCGGCCAAAATGATGGGGCGCTGGCGCAATGGCGTGCCGCTGGTCGACAAGCCGAATTCGACCAGCTTCAACACCCGCCGCGCCAAATCGCGGAGCGATGCGCGCGATCCGTACGACCGCGAC
Organism: Rhodopseudomonas sp.; assembly: GCF_048594845.1. GTDB lineage: Bacteria > Pseudomonadota > Alphaproteobacteria > Rhizobiales > Xanthobacteraceae > Rhodopseudomonas. Next base: position 9,564 of record NZ_JBMDXE010000196.1, read on the forward strand.
AATGATTTCAGCTACGGCCAGGATGATCCGCAGGGGCTGCATTGTCCGTTCGGCGCGCATATCCGCCGCGCCAATCCGCGCGACAGCCTGCAGCCGGACGATCCGACCCAGCAGCAATTGACCGCAAGGCATCGCCTGCTGCGCCGTGGCCGCTCGTTCGAGCGCGTTGCGGCCGAGGGCGGCAAGCCGGAGAAGGGGCTGTTGTTTGTCGCAGTGTGCGCCGACGTCGAGCGGCAGTTCGAACTGGTGCAACAAACCTGGGTATCGTCGCCGTCGTTCCACGGCCTGAGCGGCGAGCCCGATCCGATCGTGTCGTCGTCGCCGGACGACCCGGCGGAGAGCCGCGTCTTCACGATCCCGACTGCCGCCGGCCCGCTTACCCTGCACGGCATCCACAGCTACGTCACCGTCGCCGGTGGCGGCTACTTTTTCATGCCAAGCCGCTCGGCGCTGCAGTATCTGATCGATCTGGCGTGAGGGGTGGACGGAGCTCGGCCTCTACCACCGTCATCGCCCGGCTTGACCGGGCGACCAAGTATTCCAGAGCGCAAGAGTAATCAGCACGTCTCACAACGCCGTTGCTCCGGATGACTGGATCGCCGCCTTCGCGGGGATGACGGTCGAGAAGGATTGCGACCTCGCGCATTTATCCGCGAGGTCGCAGGCTATCAGTCCGATCATTACATCCCGATGATCGCGATGTCCTTCACCGGGCCGCTGACGCCGCTGATCTTGGCGGCTTCGGTCGCTTTGCCGGTGGCGAGGTCGACGCTGTACAGCGTGCCATCGGCCATCAGCCAGGCGTCGTTCTTGCCGGCGCCGTCCGACCAGATGTCAAACGCGACGGTGTCGGCCTTGATGCCGAGCTTGCCGATCGCGGCGAGGACTCCGTCGTTCGGCGGCGCCTGCTTGATCAGTCCGCTGATCCTGCCGTCGATGTTGAACAACGCGGTCTCCTTCGCGCCCTTCACCGAATTGGTGTAGGCGCCGGCGACGATGTTCGGCTTCTCGCCCTTGTGCATGTCGGCGTCGGCGTACTTATGGTCGCCGTCCTTGGTGACCTTGCCGTCGTCGACATTGGCCCGCAGGTTGCTGCCGTCGGCGCCCATCACCCGCAGCCGGTCGGCGACCGGGTTGAAGTCGACTGTGGCGGCGACGCCCTTTGCGATCATGATATCGAGCTTCGACTTCACGGTGGCCTTGCCGTCCATCGCGATCGTCACGACTGTGCCGTCGTCGACCAAGCCATAAAGCTGGCCGTCGGCCGGGCGCACGTCGATACCAATTAGCGCGCCTGAAATCCCAGTCACCTTGACCGAACCGATGGCTTTCTTCTGCGCGGTGTCGACCATCGCGATGGTGTCGTTGCCGATAAGGGCCGCGACCTGCGCGGCGCTGGCGGCCGCGGACGAAAGTAACAGGGCCGCCGAAGCGGTGAAGATCGCGCGAAGTTTCATGGCATTGCTCCCTCTGTTGTGCGGATCCTGCTCGGGATCACACAGCGGGTACCGGTCGGGCCGGCCGAACGGATGCAGCGTCCTGGCAAATTTTTTAGGTGCGGCGTGCATCCAATTGCCGCAGCTAACGAGTAGGCCGATTATGCAAGGGCATAATGATGAGCGACTCCGAGATTGTTGCGGCTGGAGTGAGCGATCTTGCTCACAGTGATGATGGCCGCGAGCAGCAACTGGCGGCCGCACTGGCGCGGTGCGCGAACGGCGATCGCGCCGCGCTGCAAGTGATTTATGATCTGGAGGCGCCGCGAATGATCGGCGTCGCGCGGCGCATCCTGTTCCGAAGGGATCTTGCCGAGGAAGCGGTGCACGACGCCTTCATCCGGATCTGGCACGGCGCGGCCGGCTTCGATCGGCAACGCGGCAGCGCGCGCGGCTGGCTTTATGCCGTGGTGCGTAATCGTGCGCTCAGCATCCATCGCGACGAACATCGCTACGAGCCCGACGACGACACCGCGCTCAATCCCGATGCCGAGGCGCCGCTGGCGCGGCTGCCGGAGCAGAGCGCGCTACGCCGCTGTCTCGAACGGATCGAGCGGCCGCGGCGTGACGTCGTGGTGCTGGCCTACGCGCACGGCATGAGCCATGGCGAACTGGCCGGACGCCTCAAGGTGCCGCTCGGTACGGTCAAGAGCTGGGTGCGGCGCAGCCTGTTCGCGCTGCAGGAGTGCATGGGATGAGCGCGCGCGACGACGACGATGCGCTTGCCGCCGAATTCGTCATGGGACTGCTGGAGGGCGCGGAACGCGAGGCGGCCGAGCGGCGACTCGCGACCGATGATCGGTTCGCCGCAGCCGTCGAAGCCTGGCGTCAGCGGCTGGCGGCATTCGACGTGTCGGCCGAAGAGATGCCGCCGAGCCCCGCGCTTTGGCAACGGATCGTCGCGACGACGCAGCAGACGTCGCCTGACCTTCTGCGAGCCGAGAGCGAGGGGGGCGGCGCGCGGCTGTGGGACAATATCCGGTTCTGGCGCTTCGCCGGCCTCGGCGCCGCGGTCGCGGCGACCATGGCCGGGGTGCTGGTCATCGACGCGATGATCACGACACGTCAGCTTCGTACTGAATTGGCGACGCTGGCGGAGCGCAAGCCGGTGTATGTCGCGGTGCTGGTCAACGATCAGACCCAGCAGGCTGGTGCGATCGTCAATGCATTCGCCAACGGCCGCGTCGACCTGATACCGCTGCGCGCGATCGACGTGCCCCCCGGCCGCACGCTGCAGGTCTGGACGCTGTGGGACCGCGCCATCGGGCCGAAATCGATCGGTCTCACCGATCAGCCCCGTGCGCTTCAGCTCGACCTGAATTCGCTGCCCGAAACCGTGCCGGATCAACTGTTTGAAATCACCCTCGAGCCCGCCGGTGGCTCGCCGATCGGCCGGCCGACCGGGCCGATCCTGTTCAAGGGCAATGCGGCGCGGGCGTTGTAGCTGCCGCCCAAAAGGTCGTGCGCAAGCGTTTCGCCACGGCTCAGATCTGCTGCGCGACCTGCTCCAGGCCCATCGAGCGGGCGAGTTTGCGGACTTCCTGCTTCTGGTCTTCGCGCAGTCCGAACAGCAGCGGCATTGCCGCGTATTTCAGTTGCTGCACTTCGGCGCTGTCCGGATCGATCGGCGGCGGGCCGTTCTCGGCGACGTAGCGGGACGCGTGCAGCTTGCGGCCGATCGCGCGCAACGCCTGCTCGACCGATGGCCAGTAGTATTCCTGAGACGACGACAGATTGAGCCGGCCCTTGATCTGCGAGATCTGCGCGTCGCTGAGCAGCGCCGGCGGCTTCGGCTTTGCGGGCTTTGGCTTCTGCACCGGCGCAGTGGCGATGACCGGCGGCAGCTTGGTGGCGGGCTCGGCCACCTTGGCGGCCGTATCGGGGCCTGCAGTGATGGCTTCGTCGCCCGCATAGGCCAGCTGCACCGGCTTCTGCGGCGCGGCGGCTGCGTCGCTCGCGTCGGCCTGGGTCTCGGCGTCCTTGGCAGGAGAAGCCTCGCCGGACGCCGGCATGGCGGCCGCGTCCGTGCCGGAACCGTCGGCCTCGTCGGAAAGCGAGGCGAGCAGCAGCTTGTCGGACTTGCTCTCGCGGTTGGCGACCGGGGTTTCGATGGTAGCGCCGGCGAAGCCGGGGCCGGCGGCCGGGACGCTGGCGCGCGTCAGGATACTCGCTGCGGCCGTACCGGCGATCAATACGCACAACATGGCCAGAAGGGTCGCTGCTTTGGTCAAGATCGTCTCCGTCGCGAGCGGCACTCTGTCTCGCTCATAAATGCAGAGGAAATATGGCCCGGCAGCCCGTTCTGGTTGCCGTGCGGGAGCATGCCGCCGCGCCGCGAGGCGGCCCGGCCGGTTCCGTCGTGAAGGCGATCGCGCGGCCGTCAGGCCGCGGCGCTGAGCTCGTAGGCTTCCTGGATGTCGGAGACGATCTCGGACGCCTCCCACAGCGCATCAGGGGCCACCGACTGGATGGTGATGGTCCAGTTGCCGCCCTTGCGGGTGCGGGGCGTCGCGACGATCTCGAACCGCACGTCGCGGCACATCGGATTGCGGTTCAGGGCCCGTGCGACGCGGAGCCTGATCTCGTCGAGAGAGGCGGGAGTCTTTTCCGAAAACATCATCGCGGCGTCCACTTCGATCGTGGGATGCCGGCGCGGCTGCTACGAGATCTCGGCCGCCGCAGCGCGGCAGGCCTATAGTTGGTCCGGGGATGGTTAATACGCGCTTAAACCGCCGCCGCGGTCAGCGCTGTTCGATTACCAGGTTCTGGATTGCCCGGCCGAAGTAACCCTGCTGATCGGCCAGCCGCGACGCCGCCGTGCCGGCGCCGTCCGGGCCCAGCCACATTTCGGAGTTCAGCAGAATCCAGTCGCCGACCGGCTGGCGCGCCAGGAAGACGTTGAGATCGGCGTTGAGGAAGGTCCAATGCCGGAAGTCGAGCACCGACGAGGTCGCGTTGCTGAAGTCGGAGGCGATCACCGCCCGCATCAGCTGCGAGGTCGGCAGGCCATCGATCAGCGGCCGGTCGGCCCGATACCAGGTCGCGCCCGGCCCGATCGAGCCGAAGCCGTTGCGCACCTTGCGCAGCGACATGCCGCCGACGAACGGGTTGCGGGTGAAGCCGACGTCCAGCACCGGGCAGTCGTCGGGCAGCGGCACGTCGAGCGCCGGATGCTCGACGTGGTCGGGAAGTTCTGGCGATGAGTTGCGGACTTTCAGCACGGTGCCGTTGACGACGATCACGCCGTTTGATTTCAGCCGCACGCCGCAGAGCTGAATCTTGCGGCCTTCGCGCAGCACTTCTGTCTCGAAGGTGAGCGGGCCGACCGGCACGGGCCGCAGCAGATCGACCGTCACCCGCACCACATGCATCGGCGACGGCGTCGGCATCCGTTCGGCCAGATGTGCGACCAGCGCCGACGGCGGCGAGCCGTGCTGCATGGTCGGATCCCACGGCCCGGCCGCATAGCCGCTGGTCTCGATCGCATTGCCGTCGATACGGTAGATCGCGTCCATTATTTTGTCCGAAGCACGAGTCGACAATCAGGGCCTCACCCCGTCATTGCGAGCGTAGCGAAGCAATCCAGAGCCGCGAAATGTGGCCTGGATTGCTTCGTCGCTTCGCTCCGCGCAATGACGGCGGCGAGACGGTGCGAGCCGAACTACGCCAGCGGCGCGTCGATGGCGGCGTCGTATTCCTGCTTGAAGCGGGCGACCATTTCGGCGACCGGGACGATGCCGGTGATGCTGCCGATGCCCTGGCCGGCGCCCCAGATTTCCTTCCAGGCCTTCGGCTTGGCGCGCTCGCCGGCCTCGTCGGTGCCGAAGTTCATCTTCGACGGATCGGACTGTTCGAGATTGTCCGGGTCCATGCCGGCGGCGACGATCGACGGCTTGAGATAGTTGCCGTGCACGCCGGTGAACAGATTGGAGTACACGATGTCGTCGGCACCCGAGGTGGTGATCATCTCCTTGTAGCGCGGCACCGCATTGGCCTCGGTGGTGGCGATGAAGGCCGAGCCGATATAGGCGAAGTCGGCGCCGAGCACGCGCGCGGCGCGGATCGCCTTGCCGTTGCCGATGGCGCCCGACAGCGCGATCGGGCCGTCGTACCAGGAGCGCGTCTCGGTGACGAAGGCGAACGGCGACTGCATGCCGGCATGGCCGCCGGCGCCGGCCGCCACCAGGATCAGGCCGTCGGCGCCCTTCTCGACAGCCTTGTGGGCGAAGCGCTGGTTGATGACGTCGTGGAACACGATGCCGCCCCAGTTATGCGCGGCCTGGTTCAGCTCTTCGCGGGCGCCGAGCGAGGTGATCAGCATCGGCACCTTGTGCTTCTCGCACAGCGCCAGATCGGCATCGAGCCGGTTGTTGGATTTGTGCACGATCTGGTTGACGGCGAACGGCGCCGAGGGGCGGTCCGGATGCGCCTTGTCGTGCGCCGCGAGCTCTTCCTTGATGCGATGCAGCCATTCGTCGAGCAGCGCCGCCGGGCGTGCATTCAGGGCAGGGAACGAGCCGACCACGCCGGCCTTGCACTGCGCGATCACCAGATCGGGCGTCGAAATGATGAACAGCGGCGAGCCGATCACCGGGATCGACAGGCGGCCTTTGAACAACGCAGGCATGGGCATTCAGGAGTCTCCTCTTGTTGTGTTTGGCGGTGCAACCGCGGCGACACAAAAGCAAGGGAGGAACACGCCTGCAAGGCGCATTTTGCTGAAAAGTGCAGCGGTTCGACGCAAGTGCGAAAAATTCCGGGACGCTACTGACACCAAGCCCGCGTCACGAAATTTTCGGTGCGGCAGTCGCCCGGCTCGCGGGTGCGGCCGGGGATCAGCACCTTGGCGGAGCACTTCTCGGTGGCGTCCACCGCGAGGCTGCGGCCCTGCTGATAGCCCTTCGCGCGGCACAGGATCGTCGCCCCCGCGGCGCAATCGGCCGCGCCGTTCGCCGAGCTTGGACACACCTGGCGGCCGTCGATCATGGCCGGCACCATGGGCGAGGCGGCTGCGGCCGGCGGCGCGGCCAGGGTCGGTAGGGGAGCGGGCGGCGGGGGCGGAACTGAGGCAGCCGGCGGGACAGGTGGAGCGTCCGGCGCTGGCGCGTCCGGCTGGCTGCCCGGCCAGGAGAAGCTCGGCAGCAGCGCCTCGGGCGCCTTCAGCAGCTTGCCGATTTCATTGACCAGCCCCGGATTCTCCCGAGGAGGAGGCGCTGGCGGCGGCGAGGGCTGCTGCTGCGCGTCGGCTGACGCGTTGGCCGATATCAAGAACACGGCTGCTGCACCGAAGCCGGCAAGCAGCCGAAGGAAGGGACGAAGCGAGGTCTGCATGGCAGCAGCCTAGGTCGTTGCGCTGACAACGAGAAGACGCCGCGCCACCCTCTAGACGAGCCGCGCGGCGATGATGAAACCGGCCACCAGCACCACGGCGCCGATCGTCACCCACATGGTCAGGCGCTTCTCGATCTGCTCGCGGATCACGTCGCCCCAGCGGTTGAGCACGATGGCGACGATGAAGAACCGGCCTCCGCGGGCAATGAACGAGAACAGGATGAACAGCCAGATGTCGTAGCCGGCGAACCCGGAGGTGATCGTCACCAGCTTGTAGGGGATCGGCGTCAGGCCCTTCAGCAGGATGATCCAGGCGCCCCATTCGGCATAGCCGGCACGGAACGCCTCGACCTTGTCGCCGTAGCCGTAGAGCTGGATCAGCCAGTGGCCGACCGAGTCGTACAGCAGGGCGCCGATCAGGTAGCCGACCACGCCGCCCGCGACCGACGTGATGGTGCACAGGACGGCGTAGAACCACGCCCGCTCCGGCCGCGCCAGCGACATCGGAATCAGCATCACATCCGGCGGGATCGGGAAGAACGAGCTCTCCGCGAAGGAGACCATTCCGAGGATCCACAGCGCGTAGGGCTTGTGGGCGGCGTCGATGCACCAGTCGTAGATTCGTCTCAGCATGGGCGGCGATCAACCATCCCGGAGCCGCTTTGTCCATGCCACAAATGTGACGGCGCCCGGGAATAGCGCCGTCAGTGCCGCTTGCGGACCGCCCGGGTCTCCATTGCGGCAATCGGCCGCCGCGACGGCCGGCGGGGACCTGGCTTGGCGACCTTTACGCCCGGCTTGGGAAGTTTCTCGGCGATGCCCAACAGGGTCTCACGCCGGCTCATCTCCCGCCAAACGTCTTCGGGGCGTACGCCGGCCGAAGCCCACAGGACGGTGAGGTTGTAGATCAGATCCGCGCTTTCGCGGATCACCGCGTCGCGGTTGCCATTGATCGCGTCGATGACCACCTCGATCGCCTCCTCGGCGAGCTTCTTGGCCATCTTGCCGGAGCCGCTGCGGAACAGGCGGGCTGTTCTGGAAGTCGCAGGATCTAGATCCCGTGCCGCCAGCACCGCCTGATAAAGCCGTTCGACCGAATCGCTCATTCGGTCAGCCTAGCGCAACTGGATGTCGGTGGCGTTAACTCAACGCAACGTTGGGAGGCGGAAAAGCCGCGCTGGCGGCTATTCCGTTGTGCTGAAGTGATCAATAAGGGTCGTAGTAGCCGTAACCCGGATAGCCGCCGTAGGCCGGCCCACCGTAGTAGCCATAGCCGGGGCCGTAATAACGCGGGCCGTAGCTGTCATAGTAATCGCGGCGGGCCTGACTGGCTGCGATCGCGCCAACCGTGCCGATGATGCCGGCGAAAGCGGCCGCTGCCGCGGCATTGCCGCCGCCGCCCCGGCGCACATAGCGCTTCTTGCGGGCGCTGAAATCGGTGATGTCGTGCCGGGTCACCGCTGGCGCCGTGTCGGACGCCTTTGGCGCAGCGAAGGCAGCCGTCGGCTGTAAGCCCGCGAGACCAAGAGCTGCAACGGTCGCAATTGCCACGGCGCGAACGCCGGACTGCCGGATGCTACGCTGAAACATCGGAAACCTCCGCCTCATATGGCCGCACCGCGGCCGCTGCGGGACAACCCCGATGAGGCATCTATGGTTCCGTTGGGGAAACTCAACCGAACGCGTGATCGGCGTCACGTATCAGGAAGAAGAACACAAAGCCCCTGTCATTGCGAGCGAAGCGAAGCAATCCAGCTCCACGCACCGGACTGGATTGTTTCGTCGGCGGAGCCTGTGCCCGGACGGCGCGAAGCGCCGATCCGGGTGCCTCCTCGCAATGACGCAAAGAAGCGTGTGACGTATCAGCCCTTCGCGAGCTGCTGGTCGAGGTCGTGCAGCACCTGGTAGCAGGGCAGCACCTGGGCGACCGAGGCGTTGGGTTCGCGGCCTTCGCGGATCGCAGCGAAGAATTCGCGGTCCTGCAGCTCGATGCCGTTCATCGAGACGTCGAGCTTGGAGACGTCGATCTTCTCTTCCTTGCCGTTCACCAGATCGTCGTAGCGGGCGATGTAGGTGCCGTTGTCGCAGATGTAGCGGAAGAAGGTGCCGAGCGGGCCGTCATTGTTGAACGACAGCGACAGCGTGCAGATCGC
>NZ_JBMDXE010000197.1:0-3267 GCF_048594845.1 Rhodopseudomonas sp.
CACCCGACCGGCCTTACGGCCGGCCACCCACCCCGCAAGGGGGAGGGAGACTGAAAGCGCGCTCGCCGTCATGACCTTCCTCACCATCCTGTTCGACGGCGTCGCTTACGGCCTGTTGCTGTTCGTGCTGGCGTGCGGGCTGGCGGTGACGCTGGGGCTGATGAACTTCGTCAACCTCGCGCACGGCGCGTTCGCGATGGCCGGCGGCTATGTCTGCGCCGTGCTGGTCAACAAGATGGGCTGGCCGTTCTTCGCGGCGCTGCCGATCGCGTTTCTCGCCAGCGCGCTGATCGGCGCGCTGTTCGAGCGGCTGCTGTATCGCCACCTCTACGATCGCTCGCATCTCGATCAGGTGCTGTTCAGCGTCGGCCTGGTGTTCATGTCGGTGGCCGCGGTCGATTTCATTATGGGTTCGTCGCGCGTGTTCATCACGCTGCCGGAGGTGCTGCAGGGCCAGATCGACCTGTTCGGCATCGGCATCGGCCGCGACCGGCTGATGATCATCGTGATCTGCGGCCTGCTCACCGTCGCGCTGCAATTGACGCTGGCGAAGACGCGCTTCGGCAGCCGGCTGCGTGCCGCGGTCGACGATCCCCGCGTCGCCTCCGGCCTCGGCATCAACGTGCCGCAGGTGTTCGCGCTGACCTTCGCGTTTGGCTGCGGACTGGCCGGCTTCGGCGGCGCGCTCAGCGCCGAGATCCTCGGGCTCGATCCGTATTTCCCGCTGAAGTTCATGATCTACTTCCTGATCGTCGTCACGGTCGGCGGCTCGTCGTCGATCACCGGTCCGTTCCTCGCCTCGCTGCTGCTCGGCATCGGCGACGTCGCGGGCAAATACTATTTGCCGAAGATGGGGCCCTTCATCATCTACACCATCATGATCGTGATCCTGATCTGGCGCCCAAACGGCCTGTTCGGCCGCACCGCCGCGCGGTGATCGCATGACGACGCCCTCGGACAATGTCGGTTTCCACGCCCGCCGCAGCGCGCGCTGGCGTGTCGGCGAAGCGGTGTTCTGGCTGGCGCTGATCGCGGTCGGATTCCTGTTGCCGTCGCGCTATCTGATTATGACCGACATCGTGCGGATTGGCCTGTTCGCGCTGTCGCTCGATCTGATCCTCGGCTATGCCGGCATTGTCTCGCTCGGCCATGCCGCGTTCTTCGGCGTCGGCGCCTATGCGGCGGGGCTGATGGCGCTGCACGGCATCGTGCCGGAGCCGGTGCTGGCGCTGCTGGTGGCCGGGCTCGCCGCCGCCGTGCTTGGCTTCGCTACCAGCTTCCTGGTGATCCGCGGCGTCGATCTCACCCGGCTGATGGTCACGCTCGGCATCGCGCTGCTGATGGAAGCGCTCGCCGAGCGGTTCTCCAACATCACCGGCGGCACCGATGGCCTGCAGGGCATCGTGATGCAGCCGATCCTCGGCGTGTTCGAGTTCGACATCTTCGGCAAGGTCGGGTTCTGGTACAGCGTCGTGGTGCTGTTCGTGATGTTCCTGCTGGCGCGCCGCATCGTGCATTCGCCGTTCGGCCTCAGCCTGCGCGCGATCCGCAACAATCCGCTCCGCGCTTCGGCGGTCGGCATTCCGGTCAACCGCCGTCTGGTCGCGGTCTATACGCTCGGCGCGTTCTATGCCGGCATCGCCGGCGCGCTGTTCACCCAGACCACGCAGCTCGCCTCCCTCGACGTATTCTCGTTCGAGCGCTCGGCCGATCTGGTGCTGGTGCTGGTGCTCGGCGGCACCGGTTATCTGTACGGCGGGCTGATCGGCGCGGTGATCTTCAAGATTCTGCAGGAAGTGTTTTCGACCATCACGCCGCAATACTGGCTGTTCTGGATCGGCCTGGTGCTGGTGACGATCGTGCTGATCGGCCGCGAGCGGCTGGAGCGCTGGGTGCTGTTCGTCCCGCGCCGCGTGGCAAAGCTGCTGCGCGGCTCCAAGCCGAGCGGGGGCGCCGCATGAGCTACGCGCTGCAGACCATTGGCCTCGACAAGCATTTCGGCGGTCTCCACGTCACTCGTGACCTGTCGCTCAACATCGCGCCCGGCGCGCGCCACGCGCTGATCGGGCCGAACGGCGCCGGCAAGACCACGGTGATCAATCAGCTCACCGGCGTGCTGAAGCCGAATAGCGGCCGCATCCTGCTCGAAGGGCAGGACATCACCGATATGCCGGTGCACAAGCGTGTGTTGCGCGGGCTGTCGCGCACCTTCCAGATCAACCAGCTTTACGCCGATCTGACGCCGCTCGAGACCATCGGCCTCGCCGTGTCGGAGCGCTCCGGCCATGGCGGCGACTGGTGGCGGCGGATGGGGACCCGTGCCGACATCAACGACGAGATCGCCGAGAACCTGGCGCGCTTCCATCTGCTCGACGTGATGAACGAGCCGACCGGCCGCTTGCCCTATGGCAAGCAGCGCCTGCTGGAGATCGCGGTGGCGATCGCCACCAAGCCGCGCGTGCTGCTGCTCGACGAGCCGGCCGCCGGCGTGCCGGAAAGCGAGCGCCACGACATCCTCGCCGCGGTGGCGAACCTGCCGCGCGAGGTCACGGTGCTGCTGATCGAGCACGATATGGACCTGGTGTTCTCCTTCGCCGACCGCATCTCGGTGCTCGTCTCCGGCGGACTGCTCACCGAAGGCCCGCCCGACGAGGTCGCGCGCGATCCGCAGGTCAAGGCGGTGTATCTCGGCGAGGACGCGCATGTCTGAGCGGAGAACGTCTGAGCTGCTGGCGATCGACAAGCTACGCGCCGGCTATGGCGAGGCGGTGGTGCTGCCCGAGATGTCGCTGCGTCTGCCCGAGGGCGAAGTGCTGGCGCTGCTCGGCCGCAACGGCACGGGCAAGACCACGCTGATCAATTCGATCGTCGGCGTCACTCGCAGGTTTTCCGGCCGGATCAGCCTCGGCGGCGTCGACATCACCACGCTGCGGCCGGACCAGCGCGCCCGCGCCGGGATCGGCTGGGTGCCGCAGGAGCGCAACATCTTCAAGTCGCTCACCGTCGAGGAGAACCTTACTGCGGTGGCGCAGCCGGGGCCGTGGACGGTGGCGCGGGTGTACGAGATGTTTCCGCGGCTGGAGGAGCGCCGCAGCAATTTCGGCAATCAGCTCTCGGGCGGCGAGCAGCAGATGCTGGCCGTCGGCCGCGCGCTCGTGCTCAATCCGCGCCTGCTGCTGCTGGACGAGCCGCTGGAGGGCCTGGCACCCATCATCGTGGAGGAGCTGCTGCGCGCGATCGCCCGCATCACGCGCGACGAGGGACTTT
>NZ_JBMDXE010000198.1:0-21614 GCF_048594845.1 Rhodopseudomonas sp.
CGGGCGCGCCCGGCCAACCCCCGCCTCTACCCCCGCGCGGCCGCACCCCGGGCGGCCCCGGGCCCCCCCCGCCCATGACGGGTGGGTCTGTGCGGCAGTTGATAGAGCCGTCTCGCCTGACGCCATGGTCGGTTAGCCGAATCTACTGCTCATGCCGCAGTCCGTGCGTAGTACGCAGTCGCCGCGCTACTTTATAATCACTTTAATCCGCAACCCTGCGGCGTTGACCCTGGGGTTGTGCTTGGTTACGAAAATGCAATCCGTTGGCATTTGCCGACGTTCTGCCAGCCAGCCGCCTTCGGGCGAGCCCGCCAGCCGCAATCAACATCACTCGATCGGGGCTGACATGGTGGGGCTGGGTTCGCGCGTCTGTGCGCTGTTGTTATCTGTATCGGTGGTCGCACTGGCGACGCCTGTCGCGGCGCAGACCGCGACGCCGGCCGACTCCAAGAAACAGAAGCCGGTCGCGCGGTCGCAGGCCGCCAAACCCACGCCGCAGGCCGCAGCTGCCAATCCGCGCGATGCCTATGCGCAGGCCGGCGTCTCGACGCAGTCGCTCGATGCAATCACCGTTGTGGCGACCAAGACCGAGGAGCGCGCGATCGACGCGCTGGCGCCGGCCAGCGCCATCACGGCCGGCCAGATCCAGCAATTGCAGCCGAACCGGCTGCAGGACATCTTCGTCGCGACGCCCGGCGTGGCGTTCCAGGATCGCGGCGACGATCCGTCGACGGCCATCAACATCCGCGGCCTGCAGGATTTCGGCCGCGTCGGCGTCGTGGTCGACGGCGCACGCCAGAACTATCAGCGCTCCGGCCACAATGCCCAGGGCTCGTTCTTCCTCGATCCCGAACTGATCGGCGGCGTCGACGTGGTGCGCGGGCCGAGCGCCAACATCTACGGTTCGGGCGCGATCGGCGGCGTGGTGTCGTTCCGCACCAAGGACATCGACGACGTGCTGCGCGCCGGCGAGCGCTGGGGCGTCGACATGACCGGCTCCTACGGCAGTAACAATGCGCGCGGGCTCGGCTCGATCTTCGGCGGCGTCCGCGTCGATCCTACCGTCGACGTGTTCGGCGGCGCGCTGTATCGCACGCAGGGCAACTACAAGGATGGTGCCGGCACCGAGATCGGCAACACCGGCAACGACATCGCCGGCGGCTTGCTCAAGGTCACGGTGCGGCCGGCCGAGGGCCACGAGGTCAAGATCGGCGGCCTGTTCCAGGACTACAACTACAATATCGGCCAGTTCAATCGCGGCCCGGTGCTGACCGCGGCGCAGCGTGCGCTGTATCAGGGCTCGTCGGTGTACGATTCCAACGTGCGTAACTCCACCGGGACGCTGAGCTGGAGATATTCGCGGCCGGACGACATGCTGTTCGACTGGAACATCAGCCTGTACGGCAACCGCACCGACAACGACCAGACCAAGACCTATCACAACTCGACCAGCGGTTCGGCCTATTGCGGCGCCGGCAATTTCGGCAACAACATCTCCGGCTGCGTCGGCGACCAGCGCGGCTACCGGCTCGACACCATCGGCATCGACGCGAATAACACCACGCGGTTCGAGGCTGGCGACTGGCGCACCGCCGTGACCTACGGCGTCGACGCCTTCAACGACAAGGTCACCACCTGGGATTCGCGCGGCAATTCCAACGTCACCACGCCGAGCGGCGAGCGCACGGTGTCGGGCGGCTTCGTGCAGCTCAAGAACAATTATGCGAGCTGGCTGGAAGTGATCGGTGCGGCGCGGTTCGATCATTACGAACTGACCTCGGCCAACACCACGGCGAGCGGCAGCCGGCTGTCGCCGAAGATCACCATCGGCGTCACGCCGCTGGCGGGCATCACGCCCTATGTCAGCTATGCGGAAGGCTATCGCGCGCCGTCGATCACCGAGACGCTGATCTCGGGCGCACACGCGACCGGCGGCGGGCCGGCGCTGTTCACCTGTCCGGGCGGCACCTCCGGCCTGTTCTGTCTGATGCCCAATGCAGGACTGCGGCCGGAGGTCGGCAAGAACAAGGAAGCCGGCCTGAACCTCAAATTCAACGACGTGTTCATCGGCGGCGACAGCTTCCGCGGCAAGATCAACGCGTTCCGCAACGACGTCGACAATTACATCGACCTGGTGGCGTCGGCCCCGCAGGTGTCGAATCTCGGCCCGAGCTTCGGGCTCTACAGCAAGTATTATCAGTATCAGAACATCCCGCGCGCGCGGATCGACGGCGTCGAGGTCGAGACTGCCTACGACGCCGGCCTGTGGTTTGTCGGCGTGTCGGCGTCGGTGCTGCGCGGCACCAATCCGGACACCGGCCTCGGCCTCGCCTCGGTGCCGTCGCGCAAGGTGGTCACCTCGGGCGGCCTGCGGCTGCTCGACCGCCAGCTGACGATCGCTGCGCAGTGGGCCTCCTACGCGGCCAATACCAATCTGCCGTCCGGCTATCTGCCGGCGACGTCCTACGATCTGGTCAACCTCAACGTCGCCTACCGGCCGACCGCCGATGTGACGCTGAGCTTCTCGGTCGACAATCTGCTCAACAGCTACTACCGGCCCTATGCGATCCCGGGCTCGTCGACCGATGGCACCACGCAGAACGACGTGCTGTTCAGCAGCCCCGGACCGGGCATCGTCTACAAGGGCGGCATCAAGGTGCATTTCGGCGGCGCGTAGTACTTCGCCGCCCGCCGCGCGAGATCGCGGCGGGCGGCCAACCATCCAGCAAGGCAGGGGAGACGAGATGTTTATTGCGATGAACCGGTTTCAAGTGAAGCACGGCGCCGAACGGGCCTTCGAGGCGATCTGGCAGTCGCGCGAGTCCTATCTCAGCGAGATGCCGGGGTTCGTCGAATTTCATCTGCTCAAGGGCCCGCGGGCCGAGGATCACACGCTGTACTCGACCCACACCACCTGGGTCGACAAGGAGTCGTTCGACGGCTGGACGCGCTCCGAGCAATTCCGCCGGTCCCATGCGCGCGCCGGCAACGACACCGGGCAGAGCCTGTATCTCGGCCATCCGCGGTTCGAAGGTTTCGAGGTGCTGCGCACCGAGCGCAATTCGGCCGCGGCCTGATCGGGAGAACGCATCATGGCGATATCGGTCGTGACATCCGCCGCCGCCGACCTGAAGGCGCAGATGGCCGAGAACCCGGCGGCGGTGATCGAGGACGTCGCGCGGCAGTGGGGCGTGTCGCCGCGCGCGGTGATCGAGGCATTGCCGGCCGGTATGGCGCGGCTCGGGCCCGGCACCGGCTTCGTGGCTGCGATGAACGACATTGCGAGCTGGGGCGAGGTGACGCTGATCGTGCACAGCGACGACGCGATCTTCGAGTTCACCGGCGCGGTGCCGCCGGGCGAGATCGGCCGCGGTTACTTCAACCTGTCGCAGCCCAAGGGTCTGCACGGCCATCTGCGCCACGATAACTGCGGCGGCGTGGCCTTCGTCGAGCGCCCGTTCATGGGCAAGGCGAGCGCCTTCGTGGCGTTCCTGAACCAGCGCGGCGGCATCATGTTCAAGGTGTTCGTCGGCCGCGACGATAAGCGCGAGCTACGTGCCGACCAGCTGGCGCGATTTCGTGCGCTGGCCGATCAGATTTGCGGGGAGACGGTTGGCTGATCGCGCCCATATCGCACGGCGCTGCGGCGCCGCCGCGTTGCTCGGCGGACTGATCTTGCTGCCGAGCCGCGCGATGGCGGCTGCCGAGATGGTGACGCTGCCGCGCGATCTGTCGCCGTGGGGAATGTTCGTCGGCGCCGACGTCGTCGTCAAAGCGGTGATGATCGGGCTGGCGCTGGCCTCGCTCGCGGCCTGGACGGTGTGGCTGTCGAAGTCGATCGAACTGCGCCGCGTCGCCGCGCAGGCGCGGCGCGGACTGAGCGTTCTGGAAAACGGCAGCTCGCTGGCGCAGGTCGAAGCCGCATGCGGCGAGGCGAGCGATGCGGTGTCGCAGATGATCCGCTCGGTCGCGCGCGAGGCGAGCCTGTCGGGTGGGCTGCAGGACGATGGTTTTGCCGACCGCGTCGCGCTGCGACTGGAACGCGTCGAGGCGGCCGCCGCGCGCCGCATCGCGATCGGCACCGGACTGCTCGCCAGCATCGGGGCGGTGGCGCCGTTCGTCGGGCTGTTCGGCACGGTGTGGGGTATCATGAACGCGTTCGTTGGGATCTCGAAAGCCAACACCACCAATCTCGCGGTCGTTGCGCCGGGCATCGCCGAGGCGCTGCTGGCGACCGCGCTCGGCCTGGTGGCGGCGATTCCCGCGGTGGTGATCTACAATCATCTGTCGCGGCGGATCGCATCCTATCGGGCGCTGCTCGGCGACGCCTCGGCGCAACTGATGCTGCTGATCAGCCGCGAAGCCGCACGTCCGGCGGCGCGGCCGGCACGGGCGGTGAGTTAGGCCGATGGGCGCCAGGCTCGGCACACGTCGCGCCGGCGACGACGAGCTCGCCGAGACGCACGAGATCAACGTCACGCCGTTCATCGACGTGATGCTGGTGCTGCTGATCATCTTCATGGTGGCGGCGCCGCTCGCAACTGTGGACCTCGGCGTCGATCTGCCGGCCTCGACCGCCGCGCCGCAGCCGCGGCCGGACAAGCCGGTGTTCGTGTCGCTGCGCGCCGATCTGTCGCTGGCGATCGGCGAGGACAGCGTGTCGCGCGACGGGCTTGGCGCCGCGCTGACCGCCGCGACGCACGGCAACAAGGACGAGCGGATCTTTCTGCGCGCCGACAAGGCGGTGAGCTACGGCGAGCTGATGGCGGCGATGAATCTGCTACGCGACGCCGGCTATCTCAAGGTGGCGCTGGTCGGACTCGACGGAGGAGGGGAGCGATGAATGCCTGCGCGCTACATGCCTTCCCGGAGCGCAGCGGCGCGCCGCGCTGGCTGCTCTCCGCCGCGGTGATCGTCGGAGTCCACACCGCTGCGGTTGTCGCCGCGCTCGCGACCTACGTGCATGATCAGACGCCCGGCGAAGCGACGCCGGTGGTGATGATCGATCTCGCGCCCGCCACCGCGGCGCCGCAGGCGAGTCCGCTCGATCTCGCGCCCGGCCCGACCATGCAGGAAGCCGAGGCGCCGAGCGCCGAGCCGGAGCTGACCACGCAGGTCGCCGTGACGCCGGAGGTCGCGCCGACCCCTGCGCAAGAAACCGCGCCGGTGCCGCTGCCGCGGGAGTCGAAGCCGGCGCCGCGGGCCGAGGCAGAGAAGCGCGCGCCCGACAAGCCGAAGCGCGTGACGCCCAAGCCGCAGCGTATCGCCAAGCTGCATCCGTCCGAGCAGCCGCCGGCGCCGCGGACCAGCGCCGCGCCGAATGTCGAACGGCGCGCGCGCGACGCGATGGCCGCGGCGGCGGGCGCGATGGCCGCCGCCGTGCTGCCGTCCTATCGGCAGCGCCTCGCCGCGCATCTGCAGCGTTACAAGCGCTATCCGGCCGAAGCCCGCGCCGCCGGCCAGCAGGGCACCGCGACGCTGCTGTTCACGGTCGGACGCAGCGGGCAGGTGCTCGGCGCCAGTCTCGCACGCTCGTCCGGCAACGCGGCGCTCGACGCCGAGACGCTGGCGATGGTGCGCCGCGCCGAGCCGCTGCCGCCGTTTCCGCCGGAGCTGACCCAGGCGTCGCTACGGATCTCGGTGCCGGTCAGCTTCTTCGTCCGCTGACCGGGCCGCGACCGCTGCTCAGGCCGGCTGCAGGCCGAGCGCCTGGGCGCTCTCCAGCCACACCGGCAGCTCGCGCTGATACAGCTCGTTGCTCTCCTTGGCGCCGAGCGCCGGCTCGAGCATGAAGGTCGCGAGCGCGGACTTCACTTTCGGATCGTCATTGGCGGCGACGCACAGCTTGCCGAGCCGCTCAACGATCGGCTGCGGCGTCGCCTTGGGCACCGCGAAGCCGGTGAAGCCGCTGACCTTGAAGAACTTCGCGGTCGCGCCCTGCTCGGGCAACGTCTTGATCTGCGGCAGCGCGTCGACCTTCTTGGAATTGACGGCGAACACCGTGCCGCGATCGCTTTCCAGCACCGGCTTGGCGGCCGTGTAGCTGCCCATCGCGACGTCGAGCGAACCGTCGAGCATCCCGGTCCACATCGGCGCTTCGCCGCGATAATGGATCGGCTCGATGCTCAGGCCGTACTGCTTGTTGAGTTCGTTGATCGTCATATGTGGCGCCGAGCCGGCGCTGTAGGTGCCGAAATTGACCTTGCCGGCCTTGCGGGCGAAGGCGACGAAATCGTCCAGCGTCTTGATGTTGTGTTTGGGATTGGCGACCAGCAGAAGGCCGCCGCCGGGGATGACGCTGACCAGCGTCAGGTCCTTGTCCATGTCGTAGCCGGGGTTCTTCATCATCACCCGGTTCATCATGTAGGTGGTGGAGATCGAGCACAGCAGCGTGTGGCCGTCGGGCTCGGCGCGCGCCACTTCGGCTGTGCCGATCGAGCCGGAGGCACCGGCCTTGTTCTCGATCACCACGGTCTTGTCGACCTGCCTGCCGATGTAGTCGCCGAACGCGCGCGCCAGCAGATCGGTCTGGCCGCCGGCCGGATAGCTGCAGATCAGCCGGATCTGGCGGCTCGGCCATTGCGTTTGTGCCGATGCGCCGCGTGCGACGAACGGCAGCGCCAGCGCCGTGGTGCCGGCCGCAATGAGACGGCGGCGCGTGATGATCGCAGACATGGTGGTCCTCCCTGTTTTTTCAGCGAGGCTAGCGCAAGGTTCCGGCCCCAGCCATCGCGCAGCGATGTGACCATTTGCCACCACGGCGGCTTGCATCCCGCGGCGCGGAAACGCGTTGGCGATCGGGCACCTCTAAAATTTCCGGAGCTGATCGTGCACGTCTCCACGACGCCACACCGTCATGTCTTTGCCGATGCCGCATCGCGCAGAGCCGTCGCGCGATGACGGTGCCGTATTGCGGCGCGGCGCCGCTGCCGGCCGAATGGCTCAGTCGCTGGAATCTCGATCCGGTGCTGATCGCCGCGCTCGCCGGCTTCGCGGCGCTGCATCTCGGTTTACTGATGCGCGAACGCTCGGGTGATCGAAACGCCAAGCTCGCGCTCGCCGGCAGCGCGTGGGCGCTGATGGCGGTGCTGTTCGTCTCGCCGCTGTGCGCGCTGACCTCGGCGCTGTTTGCGGCGCGCGTCGCGCATCATGTCGTGCTGGTCGCCGGCGTCGCGCCGCTGCTCATTCTGTCGTTGCCGCAACGTCTCGCAAGGCTGCGGCTGCCGGGCCTCGCCGGCACCGCGGCGTTCGTACTGCACATGGTGCTGCTGTGGCTCTGGCATGCGCCGGCGCCCTATGCGGCAGCGCTCGCCGACACGCGGATGTTCTGGGTGATGGAGCTGAGCCTCCTCGGCAGCGCGCTGCTGCTATGGCTCGCCGTGCTGGCGCCGGCGGCGCGGCTCGGCGGCGCGCTGGCGCTGTTGCTCGGCTCGGTGGTGCAGATGGGCCTGCTCGGCGCCGTGATCACCTTCGCGCGGACGCCGCTGTACGACGCGCATCTCGGCGTCACCACGCCGTGGGGCCTCGGCGCGCTGCAGGATCAACAGCTCGCCGGGCTGATCATGTGGGTGCCGGCGGCGATCCCGTATCTGATCGCGGCGCTGATGCTGCTGGTCAGCCGGTTCGGCGCGGGCATCGCCGATGAACCCGCCCGATGATCGCGTGGCTGAAGGCGATCCACATCACCGCGCTGATCGTGTGGTGCGGCGGCCTGCTGGTGCTGCCGGGTCTGTTCGCGCGGCGCAGCCGGCTGAACCGCCGCGACGCGGTCGAGCTGCATCGCTACACCCGGACGCTGTTCATCGGCCTGGTCTCGCCGGCAGGATTCCTGGCGGTGGTGGCCGGCACGGCGCTGCTGTTCTTTCGCGAGGTCTTCACCACCTGGATGATGCTGAAGCTGCTGGCGGTCGGCCTGCTGGTGATCATTCACATGCGGGCCGGCTACGTGCTGCTGAGCGTGTTCGAGCCGGAAGGCGATTACGCGCCGTGGCGGCGCTGGGTGATGACATGCGTGACGATCGCGGTGATCGGCGTGATCCTGGTGCTGATCCTGGACAAGCCCGCGATCGAGCACGCCGACGTGCCGGCGTGGTTGCGCACGCCGGGCGCGCTTCAGTCGTCGTTCGAAACCATCAGGCCGATGCCGTGATCGAACACCAGCTTGCCGCCGTGCCAACCCGCGATGCCGACGAATACCGAGCCGAGCGCCGACATCATCAGGCCGACCGGCAGGATATTCTCGTGATCGTAAAGCCGCAGCCCCCAATTGGCGCCGGCGATCGACACCAGCATCACGCCGGCGATAGCGTGCATCCAGCTCGCGGTGCGCTTGCGGATGCCCTCGACCAGCAGCAGCTCGGCGGTGCCGGCGAGGCTCGCGGCGACGCCCAGCCAGAACGCGAAGCCGCTCGACCACAAACCGGCGCGCGCCCAGAACGGATCGGCGCCCCACCAGTAGAAAACGTCGCAGCCGAGCGTCGCAATCACCAGCGCGATCGGAAACGACACCATCATCGCATGGATCGGATGGCCGGCAAGCGCCACGATCGAGCTGGTATCGTAAGCACGGACTTCTTCGATGACTGTCTTCGGCATGATGCTCCTCGCTCAGGCCTAATGCGCCGGTGCAGCGCTTGGTTCAAAGCGGGCGTGATCGGTAGCGGTGGTGCGCTGCTCGCCGGCTGCTCCGGGCCGCTGTCGACGGTCGATCCGGCGGGGCCGTCGGCGGAGGCGATCGCGTCGCTGTGGTGGGCGATGCTGGTCGGCGCAACGTTGCTGTTCGCGCTGGTGATGGCGCTGCTGCTGTGGGTGTTTCTCAAGCCTGCGACCGATCGCAGCGCTTCGCCAAGCCTGTGGCTGGTCGGCGGCGGGCTGGTGCTGCCGGCCGTGGTCCTGACGCCGCTGCTCGGCTACGGCCTCTATGTCGGCGAAAAGCTGCTGGCGCATCCGCGCGCCGATGCGCCGGTGCGGATCGACGTGCTAGTGCGGCAATGGGAGTGGACGTTCCGATATCCGGGCCCGGACGGCATGCGCGTGTCGGTCAACGAACTGCATCTGCCGGTCGGCCGCGCCGCCGATCTGCACGTCACCACCGCCGACGTGATCCACGGCTTTTGGATTCCGCGGCTCGGCGGCAAGGTCGATGCGATCCCGGGACATACCAATGTGGTGCGGCTGTCGGCCTCGCAGGCCGGCCATTATCGCGGCGTCTGCGCCGAATTCTGCGGCACCGGCCACACCGTGATGGATTTCGCCGTTGCGGCGCACGACGGCGACGCATTTGAAGCCGCCCTCGATAAACTGCCGAAGGACTCACGATGAGCGAGTCGCGCCAAGACACAGCGGCCGCGACGAGCAGCGCGATCCGCCTGCACAAGCAGCTCGAAGCGGTGTGGGGCACGCCGCCCGGCTGGGGCCGGCTGTCGGCCGTCAACCACAGCATCGTCGGCCGACGCTTCATCTTCACCGCCTTCGTGTTCTTCGGCATCGGCGGCGTGTTGGCGATGCTGATCCGCGCCCAGCTCGCGACGCCGCGCAGCGCCTTCCTCGAGCCCGGGCTGTACAATCAGATCTTCACCATGCACGGCACGGTGATGATGTTCCTGTTCGCCATCCCGATGTTCGAAGGGCTGGCGATCTATCTGCTGCCGAAGATGCTCGGCGCCCGCGACATGGCGTTCCCGCGGCTCGGCGCCTACGGCTATTGGTGCTATCTGTTCGGCGGCTCGATCCTCTTGGTCGCGATGGCGCTCGGGCTGGCGCCGGACGGCGGCTGGTTCATGTACACGCCGCTGAGCTCGAAAGCCTACACGCCGGGCATCAACGCCGACATCTGGCTGATCGGCATCACCTTCGTGGAGATCTCGGCGCTGTCGGCGGCGGTCGAGATCATCGCCACGATTCTCAAGATGCGCGCGCCCGGCATGTCGCTCGACAAGATGCCGCTGCTGGCGTGGTACCTGCTCGTCACCGCCTTCATGATGCTGTTCGGCTTTCCGCCGCTGATCCTCGGCTCGGTGCTGCTCGAGGTCGAGCGCGCCTTCGACCTGCCGTTCTTCGACGCGGCGCGCGGCGGCGACTCGCTGTTGTGGCAGCATCTGTTCTGGCTGTTTGGCCATCCCGAAGTGTACATCATCTTCCTGCCGGCGGCCGGCATGGTCTCGACCATTTTGCCGGTGCTCGCGCGCCGCGAGATCCTTGGTTACATCTGGATCGTGGTCAGCATCGTGGCGCTCGCCTTCCTCAGCTTCGGGCTGTGGGTGCACCACATGTTCACCGTCGGCATTCCGCATCTGGCGCTGGCGTTCTTCTCGGCGGCCTCGACTGCAGTCGCGGTGCCGACCGCGGTGCAGATCTTCGCCTGGATCGGCACGCTGGCGGCGGGGCGGCCGCAGCTCAAGCTGCCGATGCTGTATCTGCTCGGCTTCTTCTCGGTGTTCGTGATCGGCGGGCTCACCGGCGTGATGCTGGCGATCGTGCCGTTCAACTGGCAGGTCCATGATACGCATTTCGTCGTCGCGCATCTGCACTATGTGCTGGTCGGCGGCTTCATCTTTCCGATGCTGGCGGCGGCGTATTACTGGCTGCCGCATTTCACCGGCCGCGTGCCGCGCCACAGCCTGGGTGTGCCGGCGTTCTGGCTGATCATCGTCGGCTTCAACCTCACCTTCCTGATCATGCACTGGACCGGCCTGCTGGGCATGCCGCGCCGGATCAGCACCTACGGCGCCGAGACCGGATGGGAGTGGCTCAACCTGGTGTCGTCGATCGGCGGCTTCGTGATGGCGATCGGCTTCGCGTTGTTCACCGTCGACGTGCTGATGCACTGGCTGCACGGCAAGCGCGGCCCGCGCAATCCGTGGTCGGCCGGCACGCTGGAATGGGTTACGCCGACGCCGCCGCCGAGCTACAATTTCGGCGCGCTGCCGGACGTCGCGACGCGGTCGCCGCTTGCCGATCAGCCGGGGCTTGCCAGCCGGCTGGCGCGCGGCGACGGCTATCTCGGCTTCGTCCGCAACGGCTGGCTCGAAACGCTCGGCGTCGATGTCATGTCGGGCCGGCTCGAGCAGATCGTGCGGCTGCCGAACCGAACGATGCTGCCGCTGATCACCGCATTGGTGACCGGCGTGTTCTTCGTCGCGGTGCTGTTCAAACTGTATTGGCTGGCGGTGCTGGCGCTGCCGGCGATCGCGGCGATGTTCCTGGCCTGGACGCCGGTGTCGGGCGAGCGCAGCGACCAGGGCCCGCTGCCGATCGGCAACGGCGCGAGCGCGGTGCTGCACAGCGAGGCGACCTCGCCGCCGTCGCTGTGGGCGATGGGCTTAACACTCGCGGCGGACGCCACGGCCTATGCGTCGCTGGCCTTCGGGCTGTTGTTTCTGTGGGTGGTGGCGCCGAACTGGCCACCGCCGGCGCTGCTCGCCTGGGCGCCAGTGGGCGTCGCACTGACCGCAGGCGGCGCGATCCTCGCGGCGATCGCCAGCTTCGCCGCGACGACGCGGCGCGTCATCGGCAGCGGCCCGCGACGCGAGGGCGCGCTGGCGGTCGCGGTGATCGGATTCGGCGCCGCGCTGGTCGGCATGACGCTGCTGGTCGCTGTGGTGCCGGATCCCACGCGGCACGCTTACGCGGCCGCCACGCTGGTGATCCTGCTGTATGCCGGGCTGCACGTCGCGATCGGCGTAATCTTCGCCAGCTTCGGCATCTGGCGCAGTCGCACCGGCTACATTTCGGCGCGGCGCAGCGTCGACCTGCGGATCGGCGCGCTGTGGAGCAGCTACACGGCCGCGCTGGCGGTCGGCACCCTGCTGATCGTCTACGGCCTGCCGCTGGTGATGGGAGCGCCGCGATGACGCGCTCGCTCTCTCGTCCGGCCTCGCTGCTGCTGATCGCTAGCGGTTTTGTGATCTGGGCCTCGGCATTCACGCTGCTCTACGCGGCGCTGTCGGTCGGCTGCGCGTTCGGCTGGCAGGCCCGGCTGGTCGGCGAGATCAGCCTGTCGCGCATCTTGCTGCTGCTGATCTGGAGCGTGCATCTCGCGGCGCTGGTCGGGCTGCTGATCCATTGCGTGCGGCTGCCGCAGGGCGAGGGGACGCCTGGCTTCATCCGCAAGGTCGCGATCGGCTCCACCGCGGCGGCCCTGGTCGCGACGGTGTGGACCGGCGCCGCGATTCCGGCCGTGTCGCAATGCCTGTGAGGCGCAGCTAGCTCAGTTCGGCGAAGCCCTTGGCAGCGCTGATCAGCGCGATGACGCCGAGGCTGACGATCGAGACGCGGCGATGCAGTGTCTCGCTGCCGCGGCGGAAGCCGAGTTCGCCGATCCAGGTGCCGAGGAACGTCACCGGCAGCGCCATCACCGACAGCCACAGCACCGTCGGGGTCGCGAGGCCGACCAGCGCGATGCTGACGAAGGCCGAGATCGAGGTGACGAGGAAGAACACCAGCAGCGAGGCGCGCGCCGCCACGGCGCGAAACGGCCCCGACATGTAGTACACGATCGCTGGCGGCCCCGGCATCGCGGCCAGGCCGTTGAACAGGCCGGCCACCATGCCGACGAATGCGGTCACCGGTCGCGACGGCACTTGGGCGAGCGCGAAGCCGCGGCCGAGCATCAGCACCGCAATGGCGATGATCACCGAGATGGCGATGCGGGCGACCGGCGCCGGCGCGACGCTGAGGGCCAGCACGCCGAGCGGCGAGCCGATCACCGCGCCGGCGATCAGCCAGCGCAGCGACGGCCAATGGCAGTCGCGCCGGTTGCGGCGAAGATCGTTGAGTCCGCTCAGCAGCTGCAGCAGCACGGCGATCGGCACCGCGGTGGCGGGCGGCATGAACAGGCCCATCAGCGGCACCGCCGCCATCGCGAAGCCGAAGCCGGTGAAGCCGCGCAGCAGCGACGCCGCCGCGACCGCCGCCATGGTTTCGGCGATGATCCGCGGCGACGGCAGCGCGCCGGCGAGACTCGCCTGCGCCGCGGCGATCAGGTCCTGCATGATGGCGTTCACCGCATGTCGATGACGACGGTCTTCTTCTTGGTGAAGTGCTCCAGCATGGCTTCCAATGAGGCTTCCTTGCCGAGACCGGACTTGCGGAAACCGCCATAGCTCAGATTCGGCTGAATCGTCAGGTTCTGATTGACCTGGACATAGCCGGCATCGAGCCGCTGCACGGCCCGCAGCGCTGTCCGCAGATCGTGCGTCCATACCGTCGCGGCGAGGCCGAAATCGCTGTCATTGGCGCGGGCGATGACGTCGTCCTCATCGTCCCAGGGCTGCACGCAGACCACCGGGCCAAAAATCTCCTCGCGCATCAGCGGCGAATCTTCCGGCAGGCCGGTGACGATGGTCGGCTGCAGATAAAGCCCGTCCTCGAGATGGCTGGCGCGGGGCAGCTCGCCGCAGCGCGCGACCTGCGCGCCGGCGGTGCGCTCGCCGAGCGCCAGATAGGATTCGATCTTCGCCTTCTGCCGCGCAGAAATTACCGTGCCGATGTCGGTGGCTTCATCCAGCGGATCGCCGATCACCAGCTTGGCGAGCGCGTCCTTGAGCTGCGCCACGAAGCCGGTGAGCAGCGTGCTGTGCACGTAGATGCGGCTCGCCGCGGTGCAGCTCTGGCCCTGCCGGGTGAAGCGCATGCCCGCGATCGCGCCGGCGATGACGCGCGCCATGTCGGCATCCGGATAGACGATCATCGGGCTCTTGCCGCCGAGCTCGAGGCTGACCGGAATGATCTTTCGCGCTGCGGTCTGGTAGATCAGTTCGCCGACTGCCTGCGAGCCGGTGAAGGTCACCTTGGCGACGGCGGGATGCTCGACCAACGCCGAGCCGCAATCGCGGCCGGTGCCGCAGATCACGTTGAGCACGCCGGCCGGCAGCAGCTCGGCCATCAGCCGCGCCATCTCGATGGTGGCGAACGGCGCTTCTTCGGATGCTTTCACCACCACGGTGTTGCCCGCCACAAGCGCCGGGGCGATCTTCAGCATCATCAGCACCAGCGGCACGTTCCACGGCAGGATCGCGGCAACGACGCCGAGCGGCTCGCGGCTGGTGTAGGTGAGGATCTGCGGATCGAACGGCAGCGTCTCGCCCTTCAGCTCGGACGCCAGCCCCGCATACATCGTGACGATGTCGATCGCGGTCGCGACTTCGCCGCGGCATTCGGTGCGGATCGCCTTGCCGGTCTCCAGCGCCAGCACGGTGGCGATCACCTCGCTGCGCGCCGCAATCGCCCGCGCCGCTTCGGCGATCAGCTTGCCGCGCTGCCGCGCCGGTGTCGCGGCCCAGCCGGGAAACGCCACCGAGGCGGATTCGACCGCGCGGGCGACGTCGTCGGCGGTCGCTGCGGGCGCTTGGCCCAGCACCGCGCCGGTGGCGGGGTCGAGCACGTCGAGCGTGGCGCCGGCCACAGCCGGAACCAGCGCATTGCCGATCAGATGACGGCCCTGCAGTTGCGTGAACACGTCCGACACGGCGGGCGCGATGGCGGGATTGATGCGGGTGGCGATGTTGATCATCGCATCACCTTGGCGATTGCGCATCGCGCGCGAAGGTCCAGCCGGGGCCAAGCCGTTGGGCCAGTTAGGCCCCGGATTCTGGCCGCAGACATCGCGGCATCTGGTTCTAAGCATGCCCTGCGGCTCGTGACAGCCTGAGCATGAAGCTGCCGGCCGATCCGCGCCATCATCACGGAGACGCCCCTGCGCCCACCATGATGGAATGTGCTTGCTATGTCGGAACTTGATACTCAGCGCCTGCGCCAACTCGAACTTCTGTTCGCCGCCTTCAATCGCCACGACGGCGCCGGCGTGATGGCGGTGATGACCGACGATATCGTGTTCGACGCTGCCGCCGGCCCCGAGGCCTGCGGCCGCCGCATCAGCGGCGCCGCCGACGTCCGCGCCGCGTTCGAAGGCACCTTCGCGACCTTCCCGGATGTCAGCTGGGAATGCACACGCCACGCCGTGTTCGGCGATCGCGGCATCTCCGAATGGATTTTTCGCGCTACCGCGAAGGACGGCTCGCGCATCGAGGCGGAAGGCGTCGATTTGTTCGGCTTCCGTGGCGACAAGATCGTCAGCAAGAGCGCCTTCCGCAAGGATCGTCCGGCGCTGCCCGCCAAGGGAGCCGCATGATGAACCGGCCGCTGAAGACGCCGCCGCTGGCGGCTTATGACCCGCACTACGACCCGCTGGTCAGCGACGGCCCCGGCCACAACCGGGACTACGCGCCGACCTATTGGCACGCCACCGCCGGCGCGCTGCCGGCCGATGACGGCCCGGTCACCGGCGACATCGACGCCGACGTGGCAATCGTCGGCTCCGGTTACACCGGTCTCGCCTGCGCGATCTTTCTGGCACGCGAGCACGGGCTCAAGCCGGTCGTGCTCGAAGCCAATCGCGTCGCCTGGGGCTGCAGTACGCGCAATGGCGGGCAGGGCCAGAACGCCGCCGGCCGGCTGACGCGTTCGCAATGGATCGCGCGCTGGGGCCTCGACGTCGCCAAGCGGCTGCACGCCGAAGTGCGCGACGGCTTCGAAACGTTTGAAGAGCTGGTGCGGCAGAGCCCGATCGACTGCGAGCCGCAGCGCGGCGGGCATCTCTACATCGCGCACCGCCAGCGCAATCTCGACAAGATCTCCGCCGAAGCCGCGGTGCTGCGCAACACCTTCGGCGAACAGACCAGCGTGATCGGCGGCGATCAGCTGCGCAGCGACTATCTCAACGAGGCCGAAGCGGTCGGCGCCGTGCTCGAGCCGCTCGGCACCGGCGTGCATCCGGCCAAGCTCGCTTTCGGCTATCAGCAGATGGCGCGCGACCTCGGCGTCAAGGTGCATCCGGCGAGCCCGGTCGCCAGCATCCAGCAGCAGGGCGGCAAGCTGCATCTTCGCACGCCCGGCGGCGTTGTTCGCGCCCGCGCGGTCGGCATCGCCACCGGCGCCTACACGGCCCCCGGCCTGACTCCGGCGCTGCGCGGCCGCTGCATGCCGATCCTATCGAACTCGATCGCCACCCGGCCGCTGACCGCCGCCGAACTCGACGCCACCGGCTTCAAGACCAAGCTGGTGCTCACCGATACGCGCACGCTGCGCTATTACTATCGGCTGCTGCCGGACAATCGCATCCAGATCGGCAGTCGCTCGTCGATCACCGGCGCCGACGCCGACGCGCCGAAGCATCTGCAACTGCTGATCGACGGTCTGCACCGCAAATTCCCGGCGCTGCAGGGCATCGAGATCGATTATTCGTGGTGGGGCTGGGTCGACGTCAGCCACGACATGATGCCGCGCATCTTCCGGCCCGATCCGCAGGCGAACCTGTTTTACGCGCTCGGCTACGGCGGCAACGGCGTGTCATATTCGGCCCAGGCCGGCCGCCGCATGGCGCAGATGATCGCCGGCCAGCACTTCAAGGGCCAGGACCTGCCGATCTTCACCTCGCCGCTCCCGACCCACACATTCGAACCGTTCCGACGCTTAGGCCAACGCATGCTGTATCGCTGGTATCACCTGCGCGACGAGGCGGCGTAGCCGCTCTCAGGGTCGCCGACGCTGTCGGTCAAGCACTGTTCTCACCCCTCGTCATGGCCGGCCTTGTGCCGGCCATCCACGAACTTGGGCTCACGCCGGAGAGAAGACGTGGATGGCCGGGACGAGCCCGGCCATGACGGACGGATAGGGCCGTGTTACTCCCTTGCGCTCTTCATCCGCGCCACCAGCAGATCCGCCACCATCCGGCACGATGGCGAGATGGTGCGCGACGCGAGCTGTACCAGCGTCACCTGCGTGGCCTCCAGCCGCGGGTCGCGCAGCGGGACGGCGACGATGCGGCCGGCTGTGATCGCCGGCATCGCGGTGTCGCGCGGCAGGAAGGTGGCGAGGTCGGTGCGCCAGGCCAGCATCTGGGCGAACGCCAGCGAATTGGTCTCGCTGCAGATCTCCAGCCGGATCTTGGCGGTGGCGCAGGCGCGGTCGACCTCCTGCCGGATGCCGAATGACGGATCCGGCACCACCACACGCAGCCCGGCCAGTTCCTTGACCGTGCACGACTCCCGCGTCGCCAGCGGATGGTTCGGTGCGACGATGAGGCATAGCGACTGCCGCATCCGCGCCAGTTCGATCAGATCGCGCCGCGGCGCGCGGCCGAACACCAGGCCGAGATCGACCTCGTTGCGCCCGACGGACTCGGCGACCGCGCGCGAGCCGAGCACCGTGGTTGAGACGAAGATGCCCGGATAATCGGCCGCCAGCTCGATCAGGAAGTTCGAGAGGAAATTCGACAGCATGCCTTCGACGGTGGCCAGCTTGATCTGGCCGCGGCTCATTGCCTCGAATTCCTGCACCCGCGCGCGGATGCCGTCGAGCAGGCTGCGATTGTCGACCGCGTAGCGATACACCAGCCGGCCGGCGTCGGTGAGCACCATGCCGCGGGCGTTGCGCTCGAACAGCTTGACCGACAGCTCTTCCTCGATCGCCTGGATCTGCCGGCTTATCGCCGACGGCGCGATCCGCAGCGTCGCGGCCGCCTGCTTGATCGAGCCGGCTTCTGTCACCTCGCGGAAATAACGGATCGCCGCGGACTCGATCATGGCCGTATTTCCTCTGGATTCGACCTGCCGAAGATTCCGGCAGCGGTTGGCTAGAGTTCTAATTATTCGATCCGAGACTTCCAAATTCAATGCTTTTATTCGAACGGGTGGTTTGGCAGAGTTGTATCCAGCCATCACCGCCCGGGAGATTTCCGCATGCTTCACACGTGGGTTGCTCGCTGCGTCCGCCTCGCTGTCCCGCTCGGCCTTGCCGCGCTGGCGTCCGGAACACACATCGCCGCAGCGTCGGCCGACGACGTGATCAAGATCGGCGCGCCGCTGCCGATCACCGGGCCGCTCGCCCCGGAAGCCATCAAGCAGCAGCAGGGCTACAATCTGTGGGCCGAGCAGGCCAACAAGGCCGGCGGCATCAATGTCGGCGGCAAGAAGTACAAGGTCGAGATCGTCTACACCGACTATCAGTCGAACACGCCGCGCGCCGTGCAGGCCAGCGAGCAGCTGATCACCCAGAACAACGTCAACTTCCTGTTCGGGCCGTTCGGCTCCGGCGCCGCCAAGGCCGCCAGCACGGTCTCCGAAAAGTACAAGGTGCCGACGCTGGCCGCGACCGCCTCCTCGGTGCAGGTCTACGACCAGAACTACAAATATCTGTTCGGCACCTTCACGCCCAACGACACCCTGACGACGCCGCTGACCGAGATGGTCAAGGCCAAGGTGCCTGAAGTGAAGAAGATCGCCATCCTGGCCCGCAACGACCTGTTCCCGCTGGCGATCGCGCAGGAAATGGAGAAGTCCGCCAAGGCCGCCGGCTTCGAAGTGGCGTATTTCGAGAAATACGCGATCGGAACGCTCGATCATTCGGCGACGCTGTCGTCGATCAAGGCGCTGGCGCCGCAGTGGATCTTCGTCACCGGCTATACCAACGACCTCCTGCTGGTGCGCAAGCAGATGGCCGACCAGCAGATCAAGGCGCCGGTGGTGTCGATGATCGCCGGCCCGGCCTATCAGGAGTTCATCGATGCGCTCGGCAAGGGCGCCGAGAACGTCTCCTCCGCCGCCTGGTGGCATCCGGCCTCGCAATATGAAGGCAAGGACATCTTCGGTTCGACCGCGAACTTCGTGAAGCTGTTCAAGGAGAAGTACAACAGCGAGCCCGACTACGCCCACGCCTCCGCGGCGCTGTGCGGCGCGCTATTCCAGATCGCCATCGAGAAGGCGGGCTCGACCGACCGCGAGAAGGTCCGCGACGAACTCGCCAAGATGGACGTCGTCACCTTCTTCGGCCCGGTGAAATTCGGCGCCAACGGCCAGATCAACTCGCTCGATCCGCCGGTCTTCCAGATCCAGGGCGGCAAGCCGGTGGTGCTGTTCCCGCAGGCGATCAAGCAGGGTGAACTGAAGGTCGGCGTGGAGTAATCGCCGCTGGTCACGTGGCGTCGCGAGCGCCCCCATACCGCGCGCGATGCCACGCAGCCACTCTGCCTCGACCAAACTGACGATCGACCAAATCTTCGTTCTGTTCACGCCTCGCGCCGGGTGAAAGACTTTTCATGCAAGCCATCCAGATCCTGATCAACGCGCTGGTGCTGGGCAGTCTTTATGCCTGCATCGCGATCGGGTTTTCGCTGGTGTGGGGCGTGCTCAACGTCATCAACCTGATCCACGGCTCTTTTATCGTGCTCGGCGGCTATCTGGCATTCATGCTGTACCAGTCGCTGCATCTGTCGCCGTGGTACGCAATCTTCATCGCCGCACCGCTGTTCTTCGCGTTCGGCTACGTCATCCAGCGGCTGATCCTCAACCGGGTGATCACCGCGCCGGTGCTGGTGACGCTGACGCTGACTTTCGGGCTCGATTTGATCCTGAACAACGCGATGATCTATTTCTTCACCGCCGACTATCGCAAGCTGATCCTGAGCCCGCCGCTCGGCTCACTGGCGTTCGGCGGCGTGGTGGTGCCGGTCGACCGGCTGATCGCCACCGCGACCGCGCTGGCGCTGACCGGCCTCCTGTATCTGCTGCTGCGCCGCTCCAAGGTCGGCCGCGCCATCGTGGCGGTGCGGCTCGATCGTGACGCCGCGGTGCTGATGGGCGTGCATGTCCCGTCGATCTATGCGGTCGCGTTCGGGCTCGGCGCCGCGCTCGCCGGCTGCGCCGGCGTGCTGATGGCGCTGATTTTCCCGATCTCGCCGCTGACCTCCTCCACCTTCCTCGGCAAGGCCTTCGTGGTCTGCGTACTCGGCGGCCTCGGCAGCGTCTCCGGCGCACTCGCAGGAGGCCTGCTGCTGGCGCTGGTCGAAAGCGTCGGCGCCACCTATCTCGGCCCCGCCCATGCCACCACGCTGTCGTTCCTGCTGCTGATCATCTTCCTGGTGCTGCGCCCGCAGGGCTTGCTCGGCCGAAAGGGCTTCGAATGACCCGCAGCCACGTCGCTCTCCTGATCCTGATCGCCTGCGTGGCGGCGCTGCCGCTGTTCGGCGGCGCCTATGCGCTGCGGCTCGGCACCATGGCCTGCATGTATGCGGTGCTGGCGCTGTCGTGGAACATCGTCGGCGGCTTCGCCGGCTATCCGTCATTTGCGACGGCAGCGTTCTTTGGCTTCGGCGCCTATTGCACCGGCGTGCTGATGGGCAAAGGCGTGCCGATGAGCCTGGCGCTGATCGTCTCCGGCGTGCTGGCGCTGCTCGCCGCCGGGCTGCTCGGCGCGATCCTGCTGCGGCTGCGCGGGCATTATTTCGCGATCGCCAGCCTGTCGCTCGCCGAGGTGCTGCGCGAACTCGTCAACAACGCCACCGACCTGACCGGCGGCGGCATGGGGCTGAACATCCCGCTCACCTCGGGCGCCGGCGTGATGGCCGAGGCGACCTACTACTTCTACACGATGTGGGGCGTGATGCTGCTCACCGCCCTGATGGTGATCGCGGTCGCCAATTCAAAGCTCGGCTTCGCGCTCAACTGCATCCGCCAGAACGAAACCGCGTCCAGCATGGTCGGCCTCAACACCACGCTCGCCAAGGCCGCGGCGTTCGGCCTGTCGGCCTGCTTCGTCGCGGTCGCCGGCGGCATCTACGCCGCCTGGGTGCACTACATCGACCCGTCGGACGTGTTCGACATCCTGTATTCGGTGAAGCCGATCGTGATGGCGCTGATGGGCGGGCTCGGCTCGCCGCTCGGGGTGGCCTGCGGGGCCTTCCTGTATCTGGGCCTCGAAGAAGTGGTGTGGCGCAACTACACCCATATCCACACCGGCGTGCTCGGCGTGCTGATCGTGCTCCTGCTGCTGTTCCTGCCGCACGGCCTGACCTCACTGCGCGCCGATCGTCTGTGGCAGAGGACCAAGCATGTCTGAGCTGCTCCGCCTCACCGGCGTGTCGCGCCGCTTCTCCGGCCTGCAGGCGCTGCGCGACGTCAATTTGTCGGTCGCTCGCGGCGAAGTGCTCGGCCTGATCGGGCCGAACGGTGCCGGCAAGACCACGCTGGTCAACACCATCTGCGGCGTCACCCCGGCGAACACCGGCACGGTGCTGTTCGACGGCAAGGACATCACCAAGATCAAGACCTATCAGGCTGCCCGGCTCGGTCTGTCGCGCACCTTCCAGATCGTGCAGCCGTTCGCCGAATTCTCCGCGCTCGACAACGTCGCGGCCGCCGCGCTGTTCTCGCAGCCCGGCGCCAGCCTGAAATCGGCGCGCGAGGCCGCGCGCGAGCATCTGTCCTTCGTCGGCCTCGACGCCCAGGCCGAGCAGCCCGCCGCCACGCTGACGCTGGCGATGCGCAAGCGGCTCGAACTCGCCAAGGCGCTGGCGATGAAGCCGAAGCTGCTGTTCCTCGATGAGGTCAATGCCGGCCTCAACAGCGCCGAGGTCGAGCGCGCGACAAAGCTGATCCACCAGCTCGCCGCCGGCGGCATCACCATCGTGATGATCGAGCATCTGATGAAGGTGGTGCTGAACGTCTGCACCCGCATCGTCGTGCTGCACAACGGCCATCCGATCGCCGACGGCGTGCCGCGCGAGGTGATCAGCAATCCCGCCGTGGTCGAAGCCTATCTCGGCCAGCAATACGCCAAAC
>NZ_JBMDXE010000199.1:0-1540 GCF_048594845.1 Rhodopseudomonas sp.
CGGCGCGTTGTCGGGAGCGCTCAGCGCGGGATTGATGGATGAGCCGCCGCCGCGGGAGCTGCCGGCATGAGCGAGTTTCTGCGCAGCGAAGTGATGATCGCCTTTGCGGTGATGACGGCCGTTACCGTGGCGTCGCGGCTCGGCGGCTTCTGGCTGATGGGCTACGTCAACGTCACGCCACGTGTGCGTCGGATGCTCGATGCACTGCCCGGATCGATCATCGTCGCCGCCGCGCTACCCGTCGCCGTCAATGGCGGACCGATCGTGATGTTCGCGCTTGCAGCGGCGATTACCGTCAGTGTTATTCGCCGGAATGACTTCCTTGCGGTCGCGACCGGTATGTTGGTAGCTGCGGCGGCCCGGGCTCTCGGCTTCGGTGGCTAACCATTCTGGAGAGCTATTCACTTCATTGCTGTAAGGGCTTGCCATCGTCTCTGAATAGGTGTTCACTTTTTTCCGTGATTTGGACGAGGCGCGCTGTTGGGGCGGCCCCGCCCATGCTCCAAAGTCTTGATGAGCGGAGATTTTCTGGTCCCACCCTCCGGGATCGGAATGCTCGATTCCGGAATGAGAGCACATGGTTTACCGGCGAACCCATCAGGTCGTGAAGCGGTTGGCTGCGCGGCGCAGCGCGATCATCGCGGCCGCGCGGGAGACCGCAGCAGAAGGCGGCATGGCGGCGGTGCAGATCGCGCCGGTTGCCAATCGTGCCAAGGTCGCGGCCGGAACCGTCTACCGCTACTTCCCATCGAAGGCCGATCTGATCTCCGAACTCATCGCCGAGGTGTCGCGCGATGAACTCGCTGCGATCCGACGTGCCGCGGATGCGGCACCTGGTCCGTCCTCGGCGCTTGCTGCCGCCGTCACGACCGTCGCTGTTCATGTGCTGTCGCACCGAAAGCTGGCTTGGGGCATCCTGGCCGAGCCGGTCGATGTCGATGTGACGGCTTCGCGGCTCGCCAGCCGCCGCGAGATTGCGGGCGAGATCGAACTGCGGATCGCCGCTGCCGTG
Source organism: Rhodopseudomonas sp. (assembly GCF_048594845.1). Classification (GTDB taxonomy): domain Bacteria; phylum Pseudomonadota; class Alphaproteobacteria; order Rhizobiales; family Xanthobacteraceae; genus Rhodopseudomonas. The sequence continues at coordinate 1,013 of NZ_JBMDXE010000199.1, forward strand.
CGGGCCGGTCACCTGCCCGCGCAGGACACGGCCTTGGCGGCGACGGCGCTGCTCGGCGCCGTCCACGAGTCTCTGGTCGGGCCGCTGGCGCCGGACAATCTCGACGACCCGGCAAAGCTGCGTGACGCAGTGCAAACCGTGACGCTGCTGGCGCTACGCGCCGTCGGCGTGATGGACGCCCGCGCCCGCGGGCTGGTGGTGCAGGCGGTGGTGCCGCCCCGGACGCTGGTCGGCGCTTAGTCGGTTCCGAGAACCGAATCCGTTTGCCGAACGGAAGTGCTCTAAGTAGGGATGAGGGATCCGCCGATCCTCGCAGCAGCGGATAGCTGGCGCGGGGTGACGTCCGCTCCGCTCGATCTCGGCAGGCCGCAGGAGTTCCACATGACCATTCTGATGCCGGAGCCCGACCAGGCCGTGCTGGCGCGCCGCGAGGAGATCATTGCGGCTCTGCGCAAGATCGTGCCGGGCGAGGGCGTGATTTCCAGCGACGCCGAGATGCGCCCCTACGAGTCCGACGGGTTGATGGCG
>NZ_JBMDXE010000002.1:0-3285 GCF_048594845.1 Rhodopseudomonas sp.
CGGTCTCGGTCGGCTCGGCCGGCAATGAGCGCCGGGTCACCAACGTCGCGGCCGGCATCTCACCGACAGACGCCGTCAATGTCGACCAGCTCAGCGGCATCACCTCCGGCTTCCAGTCGCAGATCAGCGGGCTGCAGGATCAGGTCTGGAGCAATCAGCGCGAAGCCCGCGCCGGCACCGCGCTGGCGCTGGCGACCTCGGGCCTGAGCTACGACCACCGTCCCGGCAAGGCCTCGGTCGCCGCCGCTTTCGGCAACTACAAGGGAATGTCCGGTCTCGCGGTCGGTCTTGGGTACGCGATGAACGAGCGCGTCCGCGTCAATGCGGCGTTCAGCGGCGTGTCGGAGGTCGATTACTACGGTGTCGTCGCCGGCGCCTCGCTGACGCTGAACTGAGCCGCGGTCGAACCGCCATGAAGCTGCACAACGCATTCCCGACGCGGCACGGCCGCATGACTGTGAAACTTGCGAGGCTGGTCGCCCTGGCGACGACGTCGGTGGTTGTGCTGTTGCCGCACGGCGCCCTCGCCCAGCAGGCCGAATGGAGCAAGCTGCCGCGGATGCAGCTCGAGCGACAGTTCGCGGGGCCGCTGCAGGACACCGTGGTGCAGCGCTGGCGCGATCCCGCCGACGGCACCGTGTGCTACATGTATCTGCCGATCTCGGCGCCGCATTCGCCGCCGACGCCGTCCGGCTACGTGCAGTACGGCGCCGCCACGATCGGATCGATTAGTTGCATGCCGGGCCCGGCCGCCCCGGCTGCGCAAAAGCGCTGAGCCTCGCGCCACCCTGCCCCATCAAAGCTGCCGGCGGCAGCGGCGCCGCACGAGCGCCGGGCGCGTCGCTGCGGCAGCCGCCGCCTGCCGGGGCCGCCGGAAGCAACGGCGGGAGACTTCCGTTGCTTCCGCGGCAATCGTCAGTGGCTCGACGAACTGGTCGCCGATGGCGTGCTCGTGGACGGGCTAGCCGCCGGAGAGCTGGACGATGACGGCTTGGCCGTCGTCACCTGACCGGTCGTGGCCTGACCAGTCGTTGCCTGGCCAGTCGTTGCCTGGCCTGTGGTGGCGGGCGCCGACTTGGTATCCGACGAGGAGGTGTTGGCCGCCGTATGCGGTGTCTTGTCCTGCATGTCGACGACCGAGTAGCGAATGCCGTTCTCGACCTGCATCAGCGCGCCATTGGCCTCGTAGTACTTGCCGGAGTCGAGCAGCTTGGAAGCCTGGTCGACGCCCTTGATGCTGGCATCCATCGGCGCGACTTCGAGCGCGACCTGGACGTTGACGTCGTTCATCTTCAGCGTGTCGAGCGCTTCCTTCTGCTTGCCGGCCTTGAGCTGCGAATTGGCGGTCTTCAGCGCAGCCGCCTTGGCGGGCACCGCCGAGTAATCCTCCTGCACCGTGATGGTGCCGTTGATCGGCAGCCACTTCACCGGCGTAGTCGAGGCCGCCGTCTGGTTCGCCGGCTGCTGGGGCGACGTCGCGGATTGCGCCGGCTGCTTCAGGTCGGCTTCTGCCTTGATGAAGACAGAGTCGTCGGTCTTGCTCTTCTCCAGGGACTCCATGGCCTTGTTGACGTCCTTGCGCGCGACGTCCGGCTTGCCGTTGAACAGCGCCAGCCGCGCCTCACGAATATCCTGGAAGGCGTTGAAGCCGTCCTTCGACAGCTTGGAAAAATCCTGCGCGGCAGCTTGGTCGGGCGAGGTCTGGTGGTCGGCCGCATAGACGGCGCCGCAGAGGGCGGTGGTGGCGAGCGCAGCGGCGACGAGCGTTGTCTTGACAAGGGGCATGAACATTTCTCCTCAAAGTAGATGTCGAACGCGGTCATCCACTTCCGGTGATCGGTCGGCAGAACTCGCGATGTCGAGTTCGTCCTGACAACGGCAGGACCATCCATCGCGTTGCATTAAACTTAGGAAATCATTGTGCCGCAGTCGTTTCTGGACACACATAGAACTGGCGAGGCGGTGGCGCGATTTGTTGGAAGCTCTCTGATGTGGCGCGCGGTGGTCGCTCGGCCGCGCATTCTTTGCTAGAACAGCCCTCGACTTTCATGCGCAGCGATCGCCCGATCGCCGGAGAACCTCATGTCGGACGTCATTTCCTTCCTTGAAACCCGCCGCTCGGTGAAGCCGCGCGAGATGACCGGGCCGGGCCCCTCGCCCGACGAGCTCGACACTATCCTGACGATCGGCGCGCGCGTGCCGGATCACGGCAAGATCGCGCCGTGGCGCTTCATCGTGTTCGAAGGCGAAGCACGCGCCCGCGGCGGCGCGGTGATCGCCGAAGTGTTCGCGCGCAAGCATCCGGAAGCCACCGCCGCCGAGATCGCGACCGAACAGGGACGACTGTCCGAAGCGCCGCTGGTCATCGCAGTGGTGAGTTCGCCGAAGCCGCATCCCAAGGTGCCGCAATGGGAGCAGGAATTGTCGGCGGGCGCGAGCTGCATGAACATCGTCGCCGCCGCCACCGCGCTCGGCTACGGCGCCAATTGGCTCAGCGGCTGGATCGCCTACGATCGCGACGTGCTCACCGGGCTCGGCCTGAAGGAGCACGAGAAGCTCGCCGGCTTCATCCACATCGGTAGCAAGACGAAGCCGGTCGAAGACCGCCCGCGCCCGGCGCTGGCGGAGGTGGTGACGCGGTTCTGAGGCTGTTGCCAGGCAGTCCAGGGATGTGACCGCCTCAATGTTGATGGGAGTAGTTCTGCGTGCCCCGGATGCTGCGCAGCGCGCCGCCCTTTGCGGCGTGATGCGCTGCTGATCCGGGGCCCCGCTGGTTACGCCGACAAGAAACCGGGGTCCCGGATCTGCGACGCGGCACTGCGTGCCGCATCGCGTCCGGGACACGGGTGGCAAAGCTTGTGCTACGCCGCCTTTGACGCGGCGTGGCCGAACTTCGCCAGTAGCCCCGCGATCTCCGCGGCGGGACGCGCCGGGCTGAACAGGAAGCCCTGCACTTCGTGGCAGCCTTCGGCGCGCAGCGCGTCGAGCTGTTCGACCGTCTCGACGCCTTCGGCGAGCGTGGTGATATCGAGGCTGCGACCGAGACCGGCAATGGCGCGGACGATGGCGAGGCAATCCGGCCGCTCGGTGACGTCGCGCACGAAAGAGCGGTCGATCTTGATCTTGTCGAACGGAAAGCTGCGCAAGTAACTGAGCGACGAGTAGCCGGTGCCGAAATCGTCCATCGAGATCCGGACACCGAGCGCGCGGAGCTTATGCAGCGTGGCGAGATTGGCCTCGCTGTCGGCGAGAAACAGCGACTCGGTGATCTCCAGTTCGAGCCGG
>NZ_JBMDXE010000020.1:0-13336 GCF_048594845.1 Rhodopseudomonas sp.
CGGTGAGACTGTCGCGGTCGGCGCCCTGCTCGGACAGATCACCGATGGCGCCGCGCCGGCCAAGCCGGCTGCCGCTGCTCCGGCGAAGGCCGCTGCCCCCGCTGCTGCACCGGCTCCGGCGGCTCCGGCCCCCGCGGCTGCTCCCGCCGCCAAGGCTCCGCCATCCGACGCGCCGCTGGCCCCGTCGGTGCGCCGGCTGTCGACCGAGAGCGGCGTCGATGCCTCGACCGTGCCGGGTTCCGGCAAGGACGGCCGCGTCACCAAGGGCGACATGCTGGCGGCGATCGAGAAGGCGGCCTCCGCGCCGACCCCGGTCAGCCAGCCCGCCGCCGCCGTGCAGGTCCGTGCGCCATCGCCGGCCGACGATGCCGCGCGTGAAGAGCGGGTGAAGATGACCCGGCTGCGCCAGACCATCGCGCGCCGGCTCAAGGAAGTTCAGAACACCGCCGCGATGCTGACGACCTTCAACGAGGTCGACATGACCAACGTCATGGCGCTGCGCGCGCAATACAAGGACGTGTTCGAGAAGAAGCATGGCGCCAAGCTCGGCTTCATGGGCTTCTTCACCAAGGCCTGCGTTCAGGCCCTGAAGGACATCCCGGCGGTGAACGCCGAGATGGACGGCACCGACCTGATCTACAAGAACTACTACCACATCGGCGTCGCCGTCGGTACCGACAAGGGTCTCGTCGTCCCGGTGGTGCGCGACTGCGACGAGAAATCGATCGCCGACATCGAGAAGAGCATCGTCGACTACGGCAAGCGTGCCCGCGATGGTCAGCTCAAGATCGACGAAATGCAGGGCGGCACTTTCACGATCACCAATGGCGGCATCTACGGTTCGCTGATGTCGACCCCGATCCTGAACGCGCCGCAGTCCGGCATTCTCGGCATGCACAAGATCCAGGAACGTCCGGTGGTGATCGGCGGCAAGATCGAAGTCCGCCCGATGATGTATCTGGCGCTGAGCTACGATCACCGCGTGATCGACGGCAAGGAAGCGGTGACCTTCCTGGTCCGCGTCAAGGAGAGCCTGGAAGATCCCGCGCGTCTCGTGCTGGATCTCTGAGACTGGAGTAAGTGCCGGCGGCGCGTCCCTGCGCGCCGCCGCTGACCTTGGGGGAAACGATGCCGCCGATGCCGACCGAGATCACGGTGCTGGGCTGGAGCGTGGTGCTGCTGATCGTGCAGATGTTCCTCGCCTCGATCCCGACCACGATGGAGCTCGGCGGCGATTACCAGGCCGGCCCGCGCGATGAGCCGCGGAGCCCGAAGGGGCGGTTCGCCGGCCGCGCGTCCCGCGCCTTCCGCAATCTCCTCGAGACCTACCCGGCCTTTATCGGCATTGCTTTGGCACTGGCGATCACCGGCAAGACCGGCGGTTACGCCGCCACGGCGTCGGTGGTCTGGCTGATCGCCCGCGCGTTGTATGCGCCGCTCTACATCATCGAAATTCCGTTCGCCCGCAGCATCGTCTGGTTCGTCGCGCTGCTGGCGTTGATCGCCATGCTGATCCGTCTGCTGAGCTGAGGAGCGCATGACCGACCGCGTCGTCATCATCACCGGCGGCAGCCGCGGCATCGGCCGGGCCACCGCGCTCGGCTGCGCCAAACGCGGCTTCAAAGTCGTGGTCGGCTACGCCAGCAACGAAGCCGCGGCGCGCGAAGTCGTCACGGAGATCGAAGCCTGCAACGGCAAGGCGATCGCGGTGAAATGCGACGTCGGCAGCGAGGCCGACATTCTCGCCTTGTTCGCCGCCGCGGACGCCTTCGGACCGCTCGGCGCGCTGGTCAACAATGCCGGCATCGTCGGCCCGACGTCGCGCGTCGACGAGATGTCGGCCGAACGCATCCAGCGCATGATGGCGGTGAACGTCACCGGCAGCATCCTGTGCGCGCGCGAGGCGGTGAAGCGGATGTCGACGCGCCACGGCGGCCAGGGCGGCGTCATCGTCAATCTGTCGTCGGTCGCGGCCAAACTCGGCTCGCCAAATACTTACGTCGACTACGCCGCGTCGAAGGGCGCGGTGGATTCCTTCACGGTCGGGCTCGGCCACGAAGTCGCGGGCGAAGGAATCCGTGTCGCCGCGATCCGCCCTGGGCTGATCGATACCGACATCCATGCCTCCGGCGGCGATCCGGACCGCGCCCATCGGCTCAGCGTCAATGTGCCGATGAAGCGCGTCGGCCGCGCCGACGAAATCGCCAACGCCGTCGTCTGGCTGCTGTCGGACGAGGCCTCCTACGTCACCAGCGCCATTCTCGATGTCTCGGGCGGACGCTAATCGCCCCGGCGCCAACTAACAGGATTTGTTCTATGGCCTCCTACGATCTCGTCATCATCGGTACTGGCCCCGGCGGTTACGTCTGTGCGATCCGCGCGGCTCAGCTCGGCCTCAAGGTCGCGGTGGTCGAGAAGAACGCCACGCTCGGCGGCACCTGTCTGAACGTCGGCTGCATGCCGTCGAAGGCGCTGCTGCACGCCTCGGAGCTGTTCGAGGAGGCCGGGCACTCCTTCGCCAAAATGGGCATCGGTGTCTCGGCGCCGAAGCTCGATCTGCCGGCGATGATGAACTTCAAGCAGCAGGGCATCGACGGCAACGTCAAGGGTGTCGAGTTCCTGATGAAGAAGAACAAGATCGACGTGCTGGTCGGCAAGGGCAAGATCCTTGGTGCCGGCAAGCTCGAAGTCACCGGCGCCGACGGCAAGGCTCAAGCGGTCGAGGCCAAGTCGATCGTGATCGCTACCGGCTCGGCCGTCGCCCAGCTCAAGGGCATCGAAATCGACGAGAAGCGCGTTGTGTCGTCGACCGGCGCGCTGTCGCTCGACAAAGTCCCGGGCAAGCTGATCGTGGTGGGCGCCGGCGTGATCGGCCTCGAGCTCGGCTCGGTGTGGCGTCGGCTCGGCGCGGAAGTCACCGTGGTGGAATTCCTCGACCGTATCCTGCCTGGGATGGACGGCGAGATCTGCAAGCAGTTCCAGCGCATTCTCGAGAAGCAGGGCTTCGCGTTCAAGCTCGGCGCCAAGGTCACCGGCGTCGACAGCTCCGGCGCTCAGCTCAAGGTCAACGTCGAGGCGGCGGCGGGCGGCAATGCCGAAACGCTCGAGGCCGATGTGGTTCTGGTCGCGATCGGCCGCGTGCCCTACACGGAGGGGCTCGGCCTGAAGGAAGCCGGCGTGGCGCTCGACGAGCGCGGCCGCGTGGTGATCGACGATCACTTCGCCACCACGGTGAAGGGCGTTTATGCGATCGGCGACGTGGTGCGTGGTCCGATGCTGGCCCACAAGGCCGAAGACGAAGGCGTTGCGGTGGCCGAGCTGATCGCCGGCAAGGCCGGCCATGTGAACTACGAGGTGATCCCGGGCGTCGTGTACACCACGCCGGAAGTCTCCTCGGTCGGCCGCACCGAGGAGGACCTCAAGCAGGCCGGCATCGCCTACAGCGTCGGCAAATTCCCGTTCACCGCCAACGGACGCTCCAAGGTCAACCAGACCACCGACGGCTTCGTGAAGATCCTCGCCGACGCCAAGACCGACCGCGTGCTCGGCGTTCACATCATCGGCCGCGAGGCCGGCGAGATGATCCATGAGGCAGCTGTGCTGATGGAGTTCGGCGGTTCGGCCGAGGATCTGGCCCGCACCTGCCACGCCCATCCGACCCGCTCCGAGGCCGTCAAGGAAGCCGCGCTTGCGGTCGGAAAACGCGCCATCCATATGTGACTTTCGCATCCAGCCTGCCCGGCGCCCGCGTCGGGCAGGAGCGTGAGACACATGAAACGCCGTCTGCTGCAGCCGCTCTGGTTCATCCTCGCCGTCCTGTTTCTGATCGAGGCGTGGCTGTGGGAGCATCTCGAGCCCTGGGTCGCCCGGATCGTCGCGGCGATCCCGCTGCGCGCCATCAAGGCGTGGACGGCCGAGCGAGTCGCGCATCTGTCGCCACCGGTGGCGCTGGTCGTCTTCGTGGTGCCGCTGATCCCGCTGTACCCGTTCAAGCTGTTCGCGCTGTGGCTGATCGCCACTGAACATTTCGTCGCCGGCATCGCGGCGTTCGCGCTGGCGCAGTTCGTCGGCCTCGGCCTGATCGCCTTCATCTTCGACGTCACCAAGCCGAAGCTGATGCAGATGCCTTGGTTCGTGCGGGTCTATGAGTTCGTGCTGAGGGTGAAGGCGAAGGCGCACGAGGTCGTGGCCCCGGCGATGGCGCGGATCCGCGCGCAACTCCGCGCCTTCGTCGGCGAGGGCGACGGCCCGATCAAGCGCCTGCTGCGCAAAGCGATGCAATTCCGCAAGCGAATCCGCGCGGCGCGCTGAGCGGGGGCAGCGCGCCGGCAGTTTCAGACTAGAACAGATGCACCGCGTGCGGTGCCAGCAGGCCGATCGCCGTGAAGGCGAGGCCGCCGATCGTCAGGAAGCCGGCGATCCAGGCCAGTGCGATCATGCCGGTGATGATCGTCGCCGACGCCAGCACGATGCCGATCTGGAAAGCGGCCGAAGCCAGCTCGTAGTGATGATAGCGCGCCTGGGCTAGGTCACGATCATGCTCGGCGTGCTTGGCACGTTCGGCGAGCTGCTCGGAGCCTTCGCCGGTGTCCGGCTCGGAGCGGTAGCGCTGCGCGGTCTTCTGCCATTCCTCGATCTGCTTCTGCAACGCGGCCTTGGCGGCTTCGTCGCCGACCGTGCTCATGCTGAGCCGCGCCTCTTCTGATACCGTCTGTACCACGGTGCGGCGGATGCTCTTGGCCTGGAAGAACGCCCACAGATTCGACGCTTCGACATTCTTGGCGAGCGATTCGGTTTGTGCAGCTTTTCCGAGCGTTTCGGAGAAGGCGAGAAACAGCGCCATCACCGAGATCAGCAGCGCGATCTTCTTGTTCGAGCCTGATGCATGCTCGGCGTGTTCGGCATGCTCCATGCTCTCGTGCGCGCCCATGGGCGTCTCCTGTCATCGCTTTGTCACGCCCCGGCGCGGGGCTGGTGATCATCAGATCAGGAACTTGTCAGTTGGAAGGCAAAGCGGGTCAAGCCCGGCAATTGGCTGCTAACAACTTCGCCGGCTTATCTCGTTCAGCTTTGCTCTACGCGCGCGGGTGGGCGCTCGCATAGACGTCGAGTAGTCGCTCGGTATCGATGCCGGTATAGACCTGTGTGGTCGACAGCGAGGCGTGGCCGAGCAATTCCTGAATGGCCCGCAGGTCGCCGCCGCGGCTGAGCAGATGCGTCGCAAAGGAGTGGCGCAGCGCATGCGGCGTCGCGCTGTCGGGCAGGCCGAGCGCGCCACGCAGCCGCTCCATCGCCAGCTGAATGATGCGCGGGCTGAGCGGACCGCCGCGCGCGCCGACGAACATCGGGCCGTCGGCCGGCAGCGAATGCGGGCAGGCCGCGGCGTAGTCTGCGATCTGCGCCAGCACGCCCGGCAGCACCGGCACCATCCGGGTCTTGTTGCCCTTGCCGAGCACGATCAGCGTATCGCCCTTGCCGGGCGCCGGCACGTCGCGGCGCTTCAGCCCGAGCGCCTCGGAAATGCGCAGACCCGAGCCGTACAGCAGCGCCATCACGGCGGCGTCGCGCACGAGCACCCAGGTCTCGCGATCCTCGCCGGCGCGTTCATCGGCGTCGGCGAGCCGCTTGGCGGCGGCGATCTGGATCGGCTTCGGCAGGCTCTTCTTGATCTTCGGCGCCCGCACCGCGGCGAGTGCGCCGACCCGGCCCTTGCCCTCGCGTTCGAGGAAGCGGCCGAACGAGCGCAGCCCGGCCAGCGCCCGCATCAGCGAGCGGCCGGCGATGTCATCGGCCCGCCGCGCCGCCATGAAGGCGCGGACATCGGTCGCCTCCAGCCGCGCGAATCGGCCGAGCGTGACCTCGCCGCCCCAATGCCCGGCGAGAAAGATCAGGAACTGCCGCAGATCGCGCGCATAGGCCTCCAGCGTCTTGCCCGACAGCCGCCGCTCCGCGCGCAGATGCGCCAGCCACTTCGCCATCTCGGCGGTGAGATCGGCGGCGGCGCAGTCGAGTTCGAGCGGAGGAGGGGCGGGCTGTGATTTGGGCATGTGATTCTGTCGACTAAGACGGGACCCTGGCCGTCATTGCGAGCGCAGCGAAGCAATCCAGGAGCCTCGCAACGTGGTGTGGATTGCTTCGTCGCTGCGCTCCTCGCAATGACGGGGAGAGGGTGCCGCCAGCATAACTGATTTCCTTTCCCATTGATGAAAGCCGGCTTTGGCGGCACACCGGGGCGATGGACGACTCTCGAACCAGCCCGGCCTCGCCCTCCGCGATGCGCGTCGTCGACGTGCAGGTGCCGGTTGCGGTCGATCAGGCCTATTCGTACCGCGTGCCGCGCGGGCTTGAGCTGAAGCCGGGCGACGTCGTCGGGGTGCCGCTCGGGCCGCGCGAGGTGCTGGGCGTGGTATGGGCCGAAAACCCCAATCCCGATCCGCGGCTGCACAACCGCCTCAAGGACGTCTCCGAAAAGCTCGACGTGCCGCCGCTGCGCGAGGAGCTGCGACGGATGGTCGACTGGGTTGCCAATTACACGCTGTCGCCGCGCGGCCAGGTCCTGCGCATGACGCTGCGAATGGGCGAACTCGGCCCGGAGCGGCAGCGTATGGGCGTACGGCTGGTCGGACCGTCGCCGCAGCGCATGACGCCGGCGCGGCGGCGGCTGCTCGAGATTCTGTCCGACGGACTGCTGCACGGCAAATCCGACGTCGCCAAGGAAGCCGGCGTCAGCCCCGGCGTGATCGACGGGCTGGTCGACGAAGGCACGCTGAGCGTCGAGGCGATGCCGCGCGAGCCGGCGGCGCCGCTGCCCGATCCGGATTTCGCGCCGGCGGACTTTTCGCCCGACCAGGCGAAGGCGGCCGAGACGATGCGCGAGCTGGTCAAAGCCGGCGGCGGCTTCCAGGCGGCGCTGCTCGACGGCGTCACCGGCTCGGGCAAGACAGAGGTGTATTTCGAGGCGGTTGCGGACGTGATCCGGCAAGGGCGGCAGACGCTGATCCTGATGCCCGAGATCGCGCTGACTGGGCAGTTCCTCGATCGTTTCGCACGGCGCTTCGGTGTCCGGCCGCTCGAATGGCATTCGGAGCTGACGCCGCGTACCCGCGCCCGCAACTGGGCGGCGATTGCGGCCGGCGAGGCGCGCGTCGTGGTCGGCGCGCGCTCGGCGCTGTTTCTGCCTTATGCCGATCTCGGCCTGATCATCGTCGATGAGGAGCACGACCAAGCCTACAAGCAGGAAGATGGCGCGCATTATCATGCGCGTGACATGGCTGTGGTGCGCGCGTCGATCGCCAAGATTCCCATCGTGCTGGCGTCGGCAACGCCGTCGGTCGAGACCGAGGTCAACGCCCGCAAGGGCCGCTATCAGCGCATTCCGCTGCCGTCGCGATTCGGCGGCCAGCACATGCCGCAGATCGAGGCCATCGACTTGCGACGCGCGCCGCCGATGCGCGGCCGCTTCATCTCGCCGGTGCTGGCCGAGCAGATCGGCCACGCCATCGAGAAGCGTGAACAGGCGCTGCTGTTTCTCAACCGCCGCGGCTACGCGCCGCTGACGCTGTGCCGGGCCTGCGGCCATCGCTTCGCCTGCACGATCTGCGACGCCTGGCTGGTCGATCACCGCTTCCGGCAGCGGCTGGTGTGCCATCACTGCGGCTTCTCGATGCCGCGGCCGCATCTGTGCCCGCATTGCGGAGCCGAGGAAACGCTGGTGGCGGTCGGCCCCGGCGTCGAGCGGCTGCAGGAGGAAGCGGCCAGCCTGTTTCCGAACGCCCGCACCATGGTGCTGTCGAGCGACCTGATCACGTCGATCGAGACCATGCGGTCGGAGCTCAACGAAATCGCCGAAGGCCGGGTCGACATCATCATCGGCACGCAGCTGGTGGCCAAGGGCCATAATTTTCCACGGCTCAATCTGGTCGGCGTCGTCGATGCCGATCTCGGCCTCAGCAATGGCGACCCGCGCGCCGCCGAGCGCACCTTCCAGCTGCTCAATCAGGTGATCGGCCGCGCCGGCCGCGAGCAGGGCCGCGGCGTCGGCTTCCTGCAGACGCATCAGCCGGAGCATCCGGTGATGAAGGCCCTGGTCGCGTGCGACCGCGAAGCCTTCTATGCGAGTGAAATCGATATCCGCGAGCGCACGCTGTATCCGCCGTTCGGCCGGCTCGCGAGCCTGATCATCTCGGCCGGCGATCGGCCGACCGCCGAAGGTTTTGCCCGCAAGCTCGCCGGCTGCGCGCCGGTCGACGAGCGCGTCCAGGTGCTGGGCCCGGCCGAAGCGCCGCTCGCGGTGATCAAAGGGCGCTATCGATTCCGGTTGCTGGTGAAGTCGGCACGCGCGTTCGATCTGTCGAACTACTTGCGTTCATGGCTGACGCAGGGACCGAAGACCACGGGAAATCTCAAGCTCGAAGTCGACGTCGATCCGCAAAGCTTCCTGTAGTCTTGCTGAGGTCCTTACGGTCGAAACCTTTTCGATCGGGCGACGTTACTTCAGCAAGCCACAAGCGAAAAGCGCTGCGGCGCGGGCACAAAAGCAAAGGCCTGCCGTCATTGCTGACAGCAGGCCAGATCGGCGCGCGACGACCGCGGCACTTCCGACAGTTCTGTGTTTCTTGAAGGTGGGGAAGCGGACCGCTTCGGCGGTTACATCACTTCCGCAACGACCCGGCCGACTCCGCGGCTGGTCAGGCCGATCGCGCGCGCAGCGCCGGTCGACAGGTCGAGCACCCGGCCGCGAATGAAGGGGCCGCGATCGTTGATGGTGACGACGACACTCCGGCCGCCATGGGTGACGCGCAGCTTGGTGCCGAACGGCAGGCTGCGATGGGCGGCCGTCATGGCGCCCGCATTGAAGCGCTGACCCGACGCAGTGCGGCTGCCGGACTCGCTGCCGTAGTAAGACGCCATGCCGGAGAACGTGCGGCCGCCGCTCGATCCGAGCGAGGCGTTGGCATCGCGCCAGTCGTTCTGCGCGTGATGGCGATGATGATGGCTGTGGCTGTGGTGATGATGATGGCGCTTCGAGCGCGCCGAGGCTTCGGTGGTGACAGCCCCGCTGATCAAAACTGTAGCGGCAATCAAGGCGACTGCCGTACGCGGCCGGGAGACGATCCCCGGCGGAGACTTCTTCATATCAGTCATTAATGTAAGCCCTCAGTATTGCCACGCGCGCGGCAAGTGGAACCCCCGTCCCGTTTACGATGGTGCAGCGTTCGCTGCGTAATAAGGCAAGAAATTGACCAACGGTCGAATCGTTTCTCGCCTGAAATAACTTTTGAAGCGATGCGGCGGATCAAAATGTCAGGGATTGCGTTCTGCGGAAAATCGACCTACGACTTTCTATACATGGGAATACTAAAGACGTAAGTCTTTGTTAGCGCTACTTGAACGCGCAGAAGTCGAAGCCAAGATTTCGCATCCATTCGAGACGAGTGGTTCGCGACGAGGCCGGGCTTCTATCCGTCTCGCGGTGGTCGGGATCTTTGTCCGGAACCACCGCGCCGAATTCCGCCGCGCGACGCGGCCGTGCAGAACAAATGCGACAGACCGTCCGGACGTGGTGCGTCATGTTGCGCGCGTGCGCGCGCTATGTTAGCAAAGCCGCGATTTTAAAGGCCGCCGGCTCCGTCGTGCCGGTCAAAAATCCAAGTCCAGCTTGAATTCCAAGGGCTTAATCGGGGGCGCCGCGATGCGGCGACGGTTTTTCTCTTGGCAATTTGACAGCACAAAAGAGCGCGTCTGTGGCATCTGAAGATCCATCGGTTTCCGGAGTCTCTGGTCGTTACGCGACCGCCCTGTTTGAACTGGCCCGCGATGAGAAAGTCGTCGATGCGGTCACCGCGGATCTGGACAAGTTCAGCGCCCTGCTGAAGGAGAGCCCGGAGCTGGTGCGCCTGGTGCGCAGCCCGGTGTTCGGCGCGGATGTCCAGGGCAAGGCGCTCGGCGCCGTGCTCGACAAGGCCGGCGTCACCGGAATCAGCGCCAACTTCCTCAAGCTGCTCGCAGCCAATCGCCGGCTGTTCGCGGTGGCGGACGTGATCCGCGCCTATCGGGCGCTGGTGGCGAAGTTCAAGGGCGAGGCCACGGCCGACGTCACCGTCGCCGAAAACCTCAGCGACAAGAATCTCGAAGCGCTGAAGACCGCGCTGAAGTCGGTGACCGGCAAGGATGTCACCCTCAATATCAACGTCGATCCGGCGATCATCGGCGGGCTTGTGGTCAAGCTCGGCAGCCGCATGGTCGACAGTTCGATCCGCACCAAACTCAATTCGATCAAGCACGCGATGAAAGAGGCAGGCTGATGGACATCCGCGCCGCGGAAATTTCCGCGATCCTCAAGGACCAGATCAAGAACTTCGGACAGGAAGCCGAAGTCACCGAAGTCGGACAGGTGCTGTCCGTCGGTGACGGCATTGCCCGCGTCTATGGTCTGGACAACGTCCTCGCCGGCGAAATGGTCGAGTTCGAGAACGGCACGCGCGGCATGGCGCTGAACCTCGAAACCGACAACGTCGGCATCGTGATCTTCGGCGCCGACCGTGAGATCAAGGAAGGCCAGACCGTCAAGCGCACCCGTTCGATCGTGGACGCGCCGGTCGGCAAGGGTCTGCTCGGCCGCGTCGTCGACGCGTTGGGTAACCCGATCGACGGCAAGGGCCCGATCCAGTCGACCGAGCGCAAGCGCGTCGACGTCAAGGCTCCCGGCATCATCCCGCGCAAGTCGGTGAACGAGCCGATGGCGACCGGCCTCAAGGCGATCGACGCCCTGATCCCGGTCGGCCGTGGCCAGCGCGAGCTGATCATCGGCGACCGTCAGACCGGCAAGACCGCGATCGCGCTCGACACCATTCTGAACCAGAAGCCGCTGAACGTCGAAGGCGCGCCGGAAAGCCAGAAGCTGTACTGCGTTTACGTCGCGGTCGGCCAGAAGCGCTCCACCGTTGCCCAGTTCGTCAAGGTGCTCGAAGAGCAGGGTGCGCTGGAATACTCGATCGTCGTCGCCGCCACCGCGTCGGACCCGGCGCCGATGCAGTACATCGCGCCGTTCACCGGCTGCACGATGGGCGAATACTTCCGCGACAACGGCATGCACGCCGTGATCATCTATGACGATCTGTCCAAGCAGGCCGTCGCCTATCGCCAGATGTCGCTGCTGCTGCGTCGTCCGCCGGGCCGCGAAGCCTATCCGGGCGACGTGTTCTACCTGCACTCCCGCCTGCTCGAGCGCGCCGCGAAGCTGAACGACGATCACGGCGCCGGCTCGCTGACCGCTCTGCCGGTCATCGAAACCCAGGCCAACGACGTGTCGGCCTACATCCCGACCAACGTGATTTCGATCACCGACGGCCAGATCTTCCTGGAAACCGACCTGTTCTTCCAGGGCATCCGCCCGGCCGTGAACGTCGGTCTGTCGGTGTCGCGAGTCGGTTCGTCGGCGCAGACCAAGGCGATGAAGAAGGTCGCCGGCAAGATCAAGGGTGAGCTGGCGCAGTACCGCGAAATGGCGGCATTCGCGCAGTTCGGCTCCGACCTCGACGCCTCGACTCAGCGCCTGCTGAACCGCGGCTCGCGCCTCACCGAACTCCTGAAGCAGCCGCAGTTCTCGCCGCTGAAGATGGAAGAGCAGGTGGTGGTGATCTGGGCTGGCACCAACGGCTATCTCGACGCGCTGCCGCTGAACAAGGTGCGGGCGTTCGAAGACGGCCTGCTGTCGCTGCTGCGCGGCAAGGAGTCGGCGATCCTGGAAGCGATTCGCACCAGCCGCGACCTGTCGGACGACACCGCCGCCAAGCTCAAGGCGGTGGTCGAGAGCTACGCCAAGACCTTCGCCTGATGGCATGACGGCCGGCTTTGCGCCGGCCTTCTTGCCTGTCGCGAGAATTCAGTATCGTGGATGCCCGGGACGAGCCCGGGCATGACGAATGTGAGGTTTGCGGTCGGATTGTCGATCTGATCGTCGGGGTGGACTGAGAATGGCTTCACTTAAGGACATGCGCGTCCGCATCGCCTCGACCAAGGCGACGCAGAAGATCACCAAGGCGATGCAGATGGTCGCAGCGTCGAAGCTGCGCCGCGCCCAGACCGCGGCCGAAGCCGCGCGGCCCTCCGCCGAGACGATGGATGCGGTGATCTCGAACATCGCCGGCGCCGCGGCGGGCTCGCCCGGCGCACCGGTGCTGCTCGCCGGTACCGGCAAGGATCAGGTTCACCTGCTGCTGGTGTGCACCGGCGAGCGCGGCCTGTCCGGCGCGTTCAACTCCTCGATCGTCCGTCTGGCGCGCGAGCGCGCGCTGGCGCTGATGAACCAGGGCAAGGAAGTCAAATTCTTCTGCGTCGGCCGCAAGGGCTACGAGCAGCTGCGCCGCACCTTCGACAAGCAGATCATCGAGAACATCGAGCTGCGCTCGGTGCGTCAGCTCGGCTTCGTCAACGCCGAGGACATCGCCCGCAAGGTGATCGCCCGCTTCAACGCCGGCGAGTTCGACGTCTGTACGCTGTTCTACTCGCGCTTCAAGTCGGTGATCTCGCAGATCCCGACCGCCCAGCAGCTGATCCCGCTGGAAGTCGCCGCGCCCGCCGCCGGTGCGGTCGCCACCAACTACGAATACGAGCCGGAGGAGGACGAGATCCTCTCCAGCCTGCTGCCGCGCAACCTCGCGGTGCAGATCTTCCGGGCGCTGCTCGAAAACAACGCGTCGTTCTACGGCGCGCAGATGAGCGCGATGGACAACGCCACCCGCAACGCCGGCGACATGATCAGGAAGCAGACCCTGATCTACAACCGCACGCGTCAGGCGATGATCACCAAGGAACTGATCGAGATCATCTCGGGCGCCGAGGCGATCTAATCTTCAAGCTATCATCCGGTCGACGACCGTGATTTCGAATTCGGACTTCAGGGAGAGAGTTTAATGGCTACACCCGCCAATCAGACCGGACGCATCACCCAGGTCATCGGCGCCGTCGTCGACGTGCAGTTCGAAGGCCACCTGCCGGCCATTCTGAACGCGCTCGAGACCAAGAACGGCGACAACCGCCTGGTGCTCGAAGTCGCCCAGCATCTCGGTGAATCGACCGTCCGCACCATCGCGATGGACACCACCGAGGGTCTGGTCCGCGGCCAGGAAGTCACCGACACCGGCGCGCCGATCCGCGTTCCGGTCGGCGTCGGCACGCTCGGCCGCATCATGAACGTCATCGGCGAGCCGGTCGACGAACAGGGCCCGGTCGCCAACGAAGGCCTGCGCCCGATCCACGCGGAAGCGCCGACCTACACCGACCAGTCGACCGAAGCTGAAATTCTCGTCACCGGCATCAAGGTCGTCGACCTGCT
>NZ_JBMDXE010000200.1:0-4834 GCF_048594845.1 Rhodopseudomonas sp.
GAATGCGTCTTGCCCTTGTCGTGATCGAAGAACACGCCCGGCGAACGGTGCATCTGCGAGACGATGACGCGCTCGGTGCCGTTGACCACGAAGGTGCCGTTCATCGTCATGAGCGGGATGTCGCCCATGTAGACGTCCTGCTCCTTGATGTCCTTGACCGAGCGGGCGCCGGTTTCCTCGTCGATATCGAACACGATGAGACGCAGCGTCACCTTCAGCGGCGCCGCATAGGTCATGCCGCGCTGGCGGCACTCATCGACGTCATACTTCGGCGGCTCGAATTCGTAGCGAACGAATTCCAGCATCGAGGCGTTAGAGAAGTCCGAAATCGGAAACACCGACCGGAAGACCGCTTGCAGGCCCTCATCTTCACGACCGCCCGGAGGCTCCGCCACCATCAGGAACTGGTCGTAAGACGCCTTCTGAACCTCGATGAGGTTCGGCATCTCGGCGACTTCCCGGATGTGACCGAAGAACTTGCGAACGCGTTTGCGACCGGTGAACGTCTGCTGCGCCATCGTGGCCTCTCATGTCGTCGCCCGGCGGGGCGAACCTTCCGAGGCGCGATCCGCACCGCCCCCGGGTTGAATTACCGCACATCCGAAATTCAGAAACTGGATGTCAGGAACTAAATCCTAAATCCACGCAACACGAATCCCGAACGCAAAACGACGTGCGGGGCGCCAGCGCACCCGCCCGTCAAAACCATCTCGTCACAGACCTAAAAAGCCCGAAATTGCCGATTCTCCTAGAGGCTGCGCGGAATGCTACCATATCCATCGCGCCTGCGCTTTCGTGCTGCCGGACCAATATGGGACGGCAATATGGTGATTCGAGGGGCGATCCCCACTCCTCCCCACACATTCCTGTGACGGCCTCGGAAGCAGCGGATCCTCCGCCCCCACCGCCGCGACCGGGGCCGGCGAACCGGCCCCAACCGCTTGATCTCGCCAACCCCTCCGACGTCATGGCCGAGCTCGACCCGGCCATCCACGTCTTGGGGCCGATCCCCGGGTCTCGCTGACGCTCGACCGGGGATGGACCTCTAGTAACCGGTGGTTACTTGAGTTCGACCTTGGCGCCAGCCTTCTCGAGCTGAGCCTTGATCTTCTCGGCTTCGTCCTTGGCAACGCCTTCCTTGATCGGCTTCGGCGCGCCTTCGACGAGGTCCTTGGCTTCCTTGAGGCCGAGACCGGTGATCGCACGAACTTCCTTGATCACTTCGATCTTCTTGTCGCCAGCCGAAGCAAGCACGACGGTGAAGTCGGTCTTTTCCTCGGCGGCGGCGGCAGCGCCACCACCAGCGCCCGGCGCAGCGGCAACCGCCACGGCAGCAGCGGCCGAGACGCCCCACTTCTCTTCGAGCAGCTTCGCAAGTTCGGCGGCTTCGAGCACGGTGAGGCTCGACAGGTCGTCGACGATTTTCTGCAGATCAGCCATTGAATCAGTTCCTTACGGGTATCAGTTCGAACCAGGGTTGATTGGGAGTGAAGCGTCAGGCCGCTTCGCTTTTGGAGGCATAGGCCTGAACCACCCGCGCGACCTTGGCCGCGGGAGCAGTCGACAGCTGCGCGATCTTGGTGGCCGGCGCGACCAGGAGGCCGACCAGCTTGCCACGCAGTTCGTCGAGCGACGGCAGCGAGGCCAGAGCCTTCACACCGTCGACGTTCAGGACAGTCTTGCCCATCGAACCGCCGAGAATGACGAACTTCTCGTTCGCCTTGGCAAATTCGACGGCAATCTTCGGCGCCGCCACCGGATCGTCGGAAGTCGCGATCACGGTCGGCCCCTTCAGCAGGGAGCCGATGGCAACGACGTCGGTGCCTTCAAGAGCAATTTTGGCGAGACGGTTCTTCGAGACCTTCACCGACGCGCCCGCCTGCTTCATCTGCTGACGCAGCTTCTGCATCTGGGCCACGGTGAGGCCGGAATAATGAGCGACGACCGCAACGCTGGTGGTCTGGAACAGACCATTCAGCGAATCGACCGCCTCTTTCTTTGCCGCTCTATCCACAGCAAGCTCTTTCCGGTTGGCGGTCTCTGCGAGCAGGACCGCCGGGTTGCACCCTTCGCCCTACCCCAAACCATCCACAAGACACACGGCCTTCAGACACCCTGGGGCAAAACGAATCTTACAGCCTGCCCTCCCGTATGAACGCCGGCCAAAGCCATTGCCCTCACGGGGTGTCGAGGTTCGAACCCACTCCGCGCCCTGCCATACGGCAGGCCACAAAATCCGGTTTTCACCCGTCTATGCAGGTCATTCGATTAAGCGTCGGACGAAACACGAAATTTCGACGTCGGCACCTGCAGTCTTGGACAGGACGGGATCGATAAGGCCACGCCGACGAACCGGCCAGCCTCGGCGATCCCTGCTCGCACTCCCCTGCAGCGTCAGTCGTCCGGCCCTTCGAGCGATCCAAAAACGGATGACTTGAAGGACTGGTCTCCTATCGATACCGGTGAACGGAATGCGCGCACGGGCGCGCCAGCACCAGCCAGCACGCCCGGAAGGCATTGTTTAACGAGTCTTTTCCGGCTTGCCAAGGCCGTTTTGGCGAGAACGGCATCTTTTATGCAGGGCGATGCTCGACCCCGATCAACCGATCTCTCAGCCGCCGGGCTGAACTTGCATCTACCACCTCGGTTTTTCGCCCGCCTTACGACTCCGGACGAAGGCGGTCATCGTTGTAGCGGCCCCTCACCGAACAGGCCGCTACGCCACCTTGTACGGCAATTTACGCCCCGAGAAGAACGCCGCCAGATTTGCGATTACGCAGTCCTGCATCGCCACATGCGCATCGAGCGTATGGCCGCCGATGTGCGGGGTCAGCACCACGTTCGGCAGTTCGCTGAGCGCGTCAGGCGCGTACGGCTCCTGCTCGAAAACATCCAGCCCCGCCCCCGCGATGGTGCCGTCTGCGAGAGCGGCGACCAGCGCCGGCTGGTCGATCACGGAACCACGGGAGATGTTGACCAGCACGCCGTCCTTGCCGAGCCGCTTCAGCATCGAGGCATCGATGATGCGTTGGGTGTCCGGGCCGGCGCGGACCGCGATGAGCAGCACGTCACACCAGTCGATCAGCTCACCGAGATCGCCGACATAGCGGTACGGGACGTCGTGGCGGCTGCGGCTGTGATAGGCCATCTCGGTCTCGAACGCGGCGGCGCGGGCTGCGATCTTGCGACCAATTTCGCCAATACCATAAACTCCGACCTTCGCGCCGGTCATCCCACGCGGCGGCTTGAGCAGCGGCGACGGCTTGGCGCTAGCCCAGCCGCCGGCGCGCAGATAGGCGTCGGCCGGAATCACACGTCTCATCAAGGCAAGCAGCAGCGTCAACGCCAGGTCCGCCACTGCAGAAGCGTTTGCGGCCGGGCTGTTGCCGATGACAATATTGCGTTCGGCGGCGGCTTTCAGGTCGACGCCGTCATAGCCGGTGCCGTAGCAGACGACGGCGCCGAGAGACGGCAGGAGGTCGAAGGTCTCCCGGCCGAGCGGCTGGGCGCCCATTGTCAGCAGCGCGCGGACATCTTTGAGCTGGTCGGCGCTGAACACCTCCCCGGCCGGCTTGCCGCCGGTCTCCAGCAGCTCGAACTTCTCTCCGAACCGCGCCAGCATCGACTTGGCGAACCGCGAAAACACCAGAACCTTGTCGGCCAACTCGCTCTCCCGTTTCTTGTTGTTGTTGCGCAAAGCAAAGGGCGGACCGGTTGCCCGATCCGCCCTTGTTATTCAATGAGCGCCAAGCCGCAAGCGGCTTAGTTGATGGTGCCGGGCTCGACCTTGACGCCCGGGCCCATCGACGACGACACCGCGACGCGCTGGACATAGGTGCCCTTGGCGCCGGTCGGCTTCGCCTTGTTGACCGCGTCCGCAAGCGCCTTGATGTTCTCGACCAGCTTGTCTTCGCCGAACGAGGCCTTGCCGACGCCGGCCTGGATGATGCCAGCCTTCTCGACGCGGAACTCGACCGAACCGCCCTTGGCGCCCTTGACGGCGCCGGCGACGTCCATGGTCACGGTGCCGATCTTCGGGTTCGGCATCATGCCGCGCGGGCCGAGCACCTTACCAAGGCGGCCGACCAGCGGCATCATGTCGGGGGTCGCGATGCAGCGATCGAAGTTGATGTTGCCGGCCTGCACCTGCTCCACCAGATCCTCCGCGCCGACCACGTCGGCACCCGCTGCCTTGGCCTCGTCCGCCTTGGCGCCGCGCGCGAACACGCCGACGCGCACGGAGCGGCCGGTGCCGTTCGGCAGCATCACCACGCCGCGGACCATCTGGTCGGCGTGACGCGGATCGACGCCGAGGTTCAGCGCGACTTCGATGGTTTCGTCGAACTTCGAGGTCGCACGCTCCTTCACCATCTTCACCGCCTCTTCGAGCGGATAAAGCTTGGTGCGGTCGATGCCCTCGCGGATCTTCTTCGTTCGCTTACCGATTGCCATGATGCGTTACCCCTCGACCTGCAGGCCCATCGAACGGGCGGAGCCCTCGACCATGCGCATGGCCGACTCGACGGTGTCGCAATTGAGATCCTTCATCTTCTTCTCGGCGATCTCGCGCACCTGGGCGGAGGTCACCTTGCCGGCGACGTCACGGCCCGGCGCCTTGGCGCCGGACTGGATCTTCGCCGCCTGCTTGAGGAAGAAGGACATCGGCGGGGTCTTCATCTCGAAGGTGAACGACCGATCGGCGTAGATCGTGATCACCACCGGAATCGGCGTGTTCTTCTCTTCCTTCTGGGTCTGCGCGTTGAACGCCTTGCAGAACTCCATGATGTTGAGGCCGCGCTGACCAAGCGCGGGACCGATCGGAGGCGACGGGTTC
>NZ_JBMDXE010000201.1:0-7150 GCF_048594845.1 Rhodopseudomonas sp.
AGATCGCCCAGGTCACCGACGCCAAGGGCCTGACCCGGACGGTCTGGACGCCGGTCGAAACCGTGCAGGCGGTTGCCTACGACACCCCGATCGTCGGCTGGCGCGGCGAGCACGTCAACGCGCTACGGCTGTGGTCGGCGCGCGCGCCCGATCCGATGCTGATCGATGTGTTCAACACCGGCGACTATCTCGGCGCCACCGCGCACGAGGCCCGCGCCGAGGCAATCTGCAAATTCCTCTACCCCAACGACGAAAGCGCCGCCGGCCGCGAATTGCGGCTGCGCCAGGAGTATTTCTTCGTCTCGGCCTCGCTGCAGGACCTGATCAAGCGGCATCTGGATTCCGACGGCCAGATTCGCAACCTCGCCAAGAAGGCCGCGATCCAGCTCAACGACACGCATCCGAGCTTGGCGGTCGCCGAACTGATGCGGCTGCTGGTCGACGTGCATTTTCTCCGCTGGGACGACGCCTGGGATATCACCCGGGCGACGCTGAGCTACACCAACCACACGCTGCTGCCCGAGGCGCTGGAGACTTGGCCGCTCGACCTGTTCCAGCGCACGCTGCCGCGGCACCTCGACATCATCTACCGCATCAACGAGGCGCATCTGGCGCTCGCCGAGCAGCGCTGCCCCGGCGATATCGAATTCCGCGCCTCGGTGTCGCTGATCGACGAGAAGGCCGGCCGCCGCGTCCGCATGGGCCACCTCGCCTTCATCGGATCTCACCGCATCAACGGCGTGTCGGCGATGCATTCCGACCTGATGAAAGAGACCGTGTTTCACGATCTCAATCATCTCTACCCGGACCGCATCACCAACAAGACCAACGGCATCACCTTCCGGCGCTGGCTGACGCTGGCCAATCCGGGGCTGACCGATCTGGTGCGCGTCACCTGCGGCGACGAAGTGCTCGACGATCCCACCCGGCTGGAGCGGCTCGAAGCCTTCGCGGGCGATGCCGCATTCCAGCAGCAGTTCCGCACCGTCAAGCATCGCAACAAGATCGCGCTGGCGCGGTTGATCAACGAGCGCAACGGCGTCCGGGTCGATCCGGGCGCGCTTTTCGACGTGCAGATCAAGCGCATCCATGAATACAAACGCCAGTTGCTCAATGTGCTCGAGACCGTGGCGCTGTATCACGCCATCAAGGACAATCCCGGCGCCGACTGGGTGCCGCGCGTCAAGATCTTCGCCGGCAAGGCGGCGGCGAGCTATCGCTACGCCAAGCTGATCATCAAGCTGATCAACGACGTCGCCGAGCTGGTCAACAACGACGCCGCGATCGGCGACAAGCTCAAGGTCGTATTCCTCGCCGACTATAATGTCAGCCTCGCCGAAGTGATCATTCCGGCCGCCGACCTGTCGGAGCAGATCTCGACCGCCGGCATGGAAGCGTCGGGCACCGGCAACATGAAGCTGGCGCTGAACGGCGCGCTGACGATCGGCACGCTGGACGGCGCCAATATCGAGATCCGCGATCACGTCGGGCCGGAGAACATCGCGATCTTCGGCATGGAAGCGCTCGAAGTGGTGGCGCGCCGCTCGCAGGGCCTCGACGCCACCGATGTGATCCGGCGCTCGCCGCTGCTCGACCGCGCCATCCGGTCGATCGACTCCGGCGTATTCTCGCCGGACGATCCGGCTCGCTTCGCCTCGGTGGCGCACGCGCTGCGGCACCTCGACCACTACATGGTCAGCGCCGATTTCGACAGCTATTACGACGCTCAGCGCGGCATCGATGCGCGCTGGCGCGCCGGCTCGGCCTGGACCCGCGCCGGCATCCTCAACGTCGCCCGCATGGCGTGGTTCTCGTCCGATCGCACCATCCGCGAATACGCCGAGGACATCTGGGACGTCCCCACCCGCCCCGCGACGCAGCCGTCCCCGGCCCGGCAGGCGAAGGGCTGAGAGCTGCGAGGTAGTTCCAAGCTTCGCCGCGAGGACAGCGCAACCTCTCCCGCTTGCGGGAGAGGTCGACGCGCGCAGCGCGGCGGGTGAGGGCACTCCGCTCCGCGAATAGTTGACTCAGTGCTCGGGGCGCCCTCACCCCAGCCCTCTCCCGCAGGCGGGAGAGGGAGCGCGCTGCGGCTCGGGGCGGCTCATTGCGCTAGCCGATCAGCGGCCTCTACACCGTCTATGGCGGAGCCCTTCACATGACGCCCGACAGCCATTGCGCGACGCCGCCGCGCGGGGCAGATTGTGCGGCGCAAAGAAGAACAACAACACAGGGAGCCATCATGGACGCCAGGGTCGAGGACAGCATTCATCCGTTCGACGCCGCAACGCGCGTGGACCATCGCGACAGCCGCTGGCAGGGCGCCACCAGCGACGACTACCACGCCTTCGTCGGCCAATTCGGCGGCGCCACCGCCGCGACGTTGTTGCGCGCGCTGATGGCGCAGTCCGAGCGGCTCGGCGATCCGCTGGCCTTCACGGTGAATTTCTGCGCGCCGATCGCACCGGGCAGCTTCGATCTGACGCCGCGGCTGATCAAGGCGACGCGCTCCACGCAGCATTGGGGTATCGAACTGACGCAGACCGATGGTGACGTCGCGGTGTTCGCCACCGCAGTGTTCGCGCAGCGCCGCGAGACCTGGAGCCATCGTCCGACCGAGATGCCGCAAACGCCGAGCTACGAAGACGCGCCGGTGTATTCCCGCGCTGGCGTCGCGGCCTCGTGGGTGCGGCAGTTCGAGTTTCGGTTCGTGGAGAACGAGCCGAGCTTCGGCTCGGGTACGCAAGCCGGCCCGGCGAGTCCGCACACCAAGGCCTGGATCGGCCACAGCACGCCGCGCACCCTCGATCTGCTGTCGCTGTCGGCGATCGCCGACGCGTTCTTCGCGAGGATCTTCCATGTCCGCGGAGAATTGCTGCCGATCGGCACGGTGTCGATGACGACGTATTTCCACGTCGATGCCGCCGACCTCGCGGCCGAGCCGATCACCGCGGTGCTGGGCGTCGCCGACGCCAACGTGTTTCACAAGAGCTTCAGCGACCAGACCGGAGAACTGTGGTCGCCCAGCGGCAAGCTGCTGGCGACGACGCATCAGATCACCTATTTCAAGGCCTGATCGCGCCGCATAGCGACGACGTCGAATCGTCACGCGCCGCTGCTACGTGCTCGGTCAATTACACCCCGTCGCTCCAGCTTGAAAGGCGCCGCACATGACGCCCTCCAGCTCCATCCTTCCACCCGACCCTGCCCGCCGTGTCGCGCTGCTCGGCGTGCCGATCGAGATCGGCGCCGGCCTGCGCGGAACGCTGATGGGACCGGCCGCGCTGCGCACCGCCGGGATCGGCCGCGTGCTCGAGCAATTGCGCTTCACCGTCGAAGATCACGGCGACATGGCGCATCCGCCGGTGACGCGCAGCGACGATCCGGTGCCTGCCAACGCCAATTACTACGACGAGGTGCGCAGCTGGGTCGGTGCGATCTCGGCGCGCGCCTACGAGCTGGCGCGCTCCGGCGCCGTGCCGCTGTTCATGGGCGGCGATCACAGCCTGTCGATGGGCTCGATCAACGGCGTCGCGCGCTATTGGCAGCAGCAGGGCAAGCCGCTGTTCGTGCTGTGGTTCGATGCCCATGCCGACTACAACACGCCGGCCACGACGCTCACCGCCAACATGCACGGCATGTCGGCGGCGTTCCTGTGCGGCGAGCCGGGGCTCGATCATCTGCTCGGCGCCGAGCCGCGGGTCTCGATCCCGCCGAGCCGGCTCGACCTGTTCGGCATCCGCTCGATCGATCCGCTGGAGAAGGAGCTGGTGCGCGCCCGCGCCATTCCGGTCGTCGACATGCGGGCGATCGACGAGTTCGGCGTCGGCGTGCTGATCCGCCGCGTCATCGACCGCGTCAGTGCTGCCGGCGGCGTGCTGCATCTGTCGTTCGACGTCGACGTGCTCGATCCCTCGATTGCGCCCGGCGTCGGCACCACCGTGCCCGGCGGCACGACCTATCGCGAGGCGCATCTGGTGATGGAGCTGCTGCACGATTCCGGCCTGGTACGCTCCGTCGACATCGTCGAACTCAACCCCTTCCTGGACGAGCGCGGCCGCACCGCGCGGGTGGCCGTCGAGCTGATCGGCAGCCTGTTCGGCATGCAGATCAGCGACCGCGTGACGCCGAGTAATGCGGTGCTGCCGGAGGGGTGAGCGCCCTACCCGCGGTGGTCATTCCGGGGCGCTCGCCCTTGCGAGCGAACCCGGAATCTCGCAGTTGTGGAAACGACAGCGTCGCAGAGCTCCTCTGGATTCCGGGTTCGCGCAGCGTTGCTGCGCGCCCCGGAATGACCGCCGTGGGTCGGGCGTGTCTGGCGCATTGCGCCTGTTTCGGCTAAACGCGCCGCAGCATTTCCTGCCCGCGTGAGCCCATGATCCGTCTCGACAACATCTCCAAGCAGAACGGCCACCAGATCCTCTACATCGAGGCGTCCGCGACGCTGCTGCGTGGCGAGAAGATCGGCCTGGTCGGCCCCAACGGCTCCGGCAAAACGACCCTGTTCCGGATGATCAACGGCACCGAGACGCCGGACGAAGGCCAGGTCTCGGTCGATCGCGGCCTGACCATCGGCTACTTCAGCCAGGACGTCGGCGAGATGAGCGGCCGCAGCGCGGTGGCCGAAACCATGGTGGGCGCCGGCCCGGTCAGCGAGGTCGCGGCCGAGCTGAAGCGGCTCGAGGATGCCCTCGCCGATCCCGACAAGGCCGACGAAATGGAGCAGATCCTCGAGCGTTACGGTGAGGTCCAGCACCGCTTCGAGGAGCTCGACGGCTACGCGCTGGAAGGCCGTGCCCGCGAGGTGCTGGCCGGTCTCTCCTTTACGCAGGAAATGATGGACGGCGACGTCGGCAAGCTGTCGGGCGGCTGGAAGATGCGCGTCGCGCTGGCCCGCATCCTGTTGATGCGGCCCGACGTGATGCTGCTCGACGAACCGTCGAACCATCTCGACATCGAAAGCCTGATCTGGCTCGAACAGTTTTTGCGCGGCTTCGACGGCGCGCTGCTGATGACCTCGCACGACCGCGAGTTCATGAACCGCATCGTCAACAAAATCATCGAGATCGACGCCGGCACGCTGACCAGTTACTCGGGCAATTACGACTTCTACGCCCAGCAGCGAGCGCTCGCCGACAAGCAGCAGCAGGCGCAGTTCGAACGCCAGCAGGCGATGCTCGCCAAGGAAGTCGCCTTCATCGAGCGCTTCAAGGCGCGCGCATCGCATGCTGCGCAGGTGCAGAGCCGCGTCAAGAAGCTGGAGAAGATCGAGAAGGTCGAGCCGCCGCGGCGCCGCCAGACTATCGCGTTCGACTTCCTGCCGGCGCCACGCTCGGGCGAGGACGTCGTCAGTCTCAAGAGCGTGTCCAAACGTTACGGCAGCCGCACCATCTATGACGGGCTCGATTTCCAGATCCAGCGCCGCGAGCGCTGGTGCGTGATGGGCATCAACGGCGCCGGCAAATCGACGCTGCTCAAGCTGGTGACCGGCTCGACCCCGCCCGACGAGGGAAGCGTGGCGCTCGGCGGCAGCGTCAAGATGGGCTACTTCGCCCAGCATGCGATGGACCTGATCGACGGCGAGCTCACCGTGTTCGCGTCGCTGGAAGAATGGTTTCCGCAGGCGGGACAAGGCTCGCTGCGTGCGCTGGCCGGCTGCTTCGGCTTCTCCGGCGACGATGTCGAGAAAAAATGCCGGGTGCTCTCGGGCGGCGAAAAGGCGCGGCTGGTGATGGCCAAGATGCTGTACGACCCGCCCAACTTCCTGGTGCTCGACGAGCCGACCAACCATCTCGACATGGCCACCAAGGAAATGCTGATCAAGGCGCTCGCCGATTTCGAGGGCACCATGCTGTTCGTGTCCCACGACCGCCACTTCCTCGCCGCACTGTCGAACCGCGTGCTCGAACTGACCCCGGACGGCATCCACAAATACGGCGGTGGCTATACGGAGTACGTGGCGAGGACGGGCCACGAGGCGCCGGGGCTGCATAGTTAGTTGTGAGTGGAGTACTCCCGCTTGCGGGATTCTAACCTCTCCCGCTTGCGGGAGAGGTCGACGCGCGAAGCGCGGCGGGTGAGGGCCCTCCCCTCCACGAGTCGTTGAGTCAGCGGCTGGGGCGCCCTCACCCCAGCCCTCTCCCGCAAGCGGGAGAGGGAGCGCGCTGTGCTTGGGGTGGGCCATCTGCAACTTGGAGGACGTAGGCAACTCCCGGCCGGCTTCGGCATTGTTCCGGTTGCGTCACGACGACGCACGCGCGGATCAGGTCGGAAGGAAACAACCTTGTCGCTCAGCATCGCCGCCGACGAGCGGATCGCCACCACGCGCACGGTCCTCGCGGCGACCGTCGGCAACATGCTCGAGTTTTACGACTTCATCACCTACAGTTTCTTCGCCATCCAGATCGGCCACACCTTCTTTCCCACCCACACCGAATACGGCAGCCTGATGCTGTCGCTGGCGACGTTCGGCGCGGGCTTCATCACCCGGCCGATCGGCGGCTTCGTGCTCGGCATCTATTCGGACCGCGTCGGCCGCCGCCCGGCGATGCTGCTCAGCTTCGCCCTGATGGGCGCAGCGATCCTGGCGATCAGCTTGACGCCGTCCTATGCGCAGATCGGCCTCGCCGCGCCGGTCATCGTCATTCTGGCCCGGCTGGCGCAGGGATTTGCGCTCGGCGGCGAAGTCGGCCCGACCACCGCCTACCTGCTGGAAATCGCCCCCGCCGAGCGGCGCGCGCAGATCGTGGCGTGGCAGCCGACCAGTCAGCAAATCGCCGCGACATCCGGCGCGCTCGTCGGCTTCGCGTTGAGCAAGCTGCTGTCCCCCGCCGAGCTCGAAGCCTATGGCTGGCGCATCGCCTTCCTGATCGGCGCGGCCTGCCTGCCATTCGGGCTGTGGATGCGGCGGTCGTTGCCCGAAACGGTCTCGCGCGAGCATGCCGAGCAACCGAACCAGCCCGGTTACTTCACGCTGGCGCGGCGCCATGTGCGGCTAGTCGCGCTGGCGCTGGCCATCCTCGCCAGCGGCACGATCGCCACCTACGTCACCCAGTACATGACCACCTACGCGCAAAACACGCTGCACGTGACGCCGTCGCTGGCGTTCGCGGTGTCGATGGTCAGCAACGGGCTGCAGATCGCCGGCGCGCTG
>NZ_JBMDXE010000202.1:0-24360 GCF_048594845.1 Rhodopseudomonas sp.
GGAGATCGACAGCATCGACGCGCAGGTGCATCAGTTGCTGATGCAGCGCGGCGAGATCATCGACCGGCTGATCGCGGTGAAGCAGACCCAGGAGGTCGGCTCGGCGTTTCGGCCGGCGCGCGAGGCCGACATGATGCGGCGCCTGGTGCAGCGGCACCACGGCATCCTGCCGCTCGACACCGTCGAGAGCATCTGGCGGGTGATCATCGCCACCTTCACCTATGTCCAGGCGCCGTTCTCGGTGCATGTCGACCAGTCGCTCGGCGAGTCGGCGATGCGCGATTCCGCCCGCTTCCATTTCGGCTTCACGGTGCCCTACGTGCCGCATTTCTCCGCCTCGGCAGCGGTCGAGGCGGTGGCCCGGTCCAAGGGCGACTTGGCGCTGGTGTCGGCGACCTCGGGCGCGACGCCATGGTGGCTGGCGCTGGAAGCCGCCGGCGTGCCGAAGATCATCGCCCGGCTGCCGTTCATCGAGCGCGCCGACCATCCGGCAGCGCTGCCGGTCTTCGTGGTGTCGCGGGTCGCCGACAGCGCCATGGTGACCGAGGTCGAGACCTGGAGCATCCGGGTGTCGGGCTGGAATGCCGAGATTGCCCGGGCGATCTCGCCGCTGGCCGAGGTCGTGGCGGTCCCCGATACCGCCTTCGACGGCGCCGCGCTGCTGGTGTCGATCTCGGCGCCCTGTAGCCTCGACCAGATCAAGGCAGCCCTGATCGCAGCGGGGGCCTCGCTGCGTTCGTCGGCTCTCGTCGGCAGCCACGCGAGGCGCTATACGGTGCCCCCGAGCGGCAAGCCTGCCCCCTGACGGGCCGGCGTTCGGCCGCCCGACCATCCGGAGTTGACGATGTCCCGTCCCGTGCCGAAGCCCGGCATCCTCGATATTGCGCCCTACACCCCCGGCAAGAGCCCGGTGCCCGAAGCCGGCCGCAAGGTGTTCAAGCTCTCTGCCAACGAAACGCCGTTCGGCCCCTCGCCGCACGCGATCGCGGCCTTCAAGAGCGCGGCGGACCATCTCGAGGACTACCCGGAAGGCACCTCGCGGATGCTGCGCGAAGCCATCGGCAAGGCCTACGGCCTCGACCCCGACCGCATCATCTGCGGCGCCGGCTCGGACGAAATCCTCAATCTGCTGGCCCACACCTATCTGGGCCCGGGCGACGAGGCGATCTCGTCGCAGCATGGCTTCCTGGTCTATCCGATCGCCACGCTGGCGAACGGCGCCACCAACGTGGTCGCCGAGGAGAAGGACCTGACCTGCGACGTCGACGCCATCCTCGCCAAGGTGTCGCCGCGCACCAAGCTGGTCTGGCTCGCCAACCCCAACAACCCGACCGGCACCTACATCCCGTTCGACGAGGTCAAGCGGCTGCGCGCCGGGCTGCCGTCGCATGTCGTGCTGGTGCTCGACGCCGCCTATGCGGACTACGTCTCGAAGAACGACTACGAGATCGGCATCGAGCTGGTGTCGACGACCGACAACACCGTGCTGACCCATACCTTCTCCAAGGTGCACGGGCTCGCGGCGCTGCGCATCGGCTGGATGTTCGGACCGGAGAACATCGTCGATGCGGTCAACCGCATCCGGGGGCCGTTCAACACCTCGATCCCGTCGCAGCTCGCCGCGGTCGCGGCGATTCAGGACACCGCGCATGTCGACATGTCGCGCATCCACACCGAAAAGTGGCGCGACCGGCTGACCGCGGAGTTCACCGCGCTTGGCCTGAAGGTGACGCCGAGCGTCTGCAACTTCGTGCTGATGCATTTCCCGACCACGCCGGGCAAGACCGCCGCCGAGGCGGACGCGTTCCTGACCAAGCGCGGCCTCGTGCTGCGCGCGCTGAACAACTACAAGCTGCCGCACGCGCTGCGGATGACGATCGGCACTGACGAAGCCAACGAGCTGGTGATCGAAGCGCTGCGCGACTTCATGGGCAAGCCATGACGTCCGAGCCGCTGTTTCGCAAGCTGGCGCTGATCGGCTTCGGCCTGATCGGCGGCTCGATCGCCCGCGGCGCCAAGGCGCTCGGCCTCGCCGGCGAGATCGTCGCCACGGCACGCTCGCCGCAGACCCGCGCGCGCGTGCAGGAGCTCGGCATTGTCGACCGCGTGGTCGAGACCAACGCGGAAGCAGTCGACGGCGCCGATCTGGTGATCCTGTGCATTCCGGTCGGCGCCTGCGGGCCGGTCGCGCAGGAGATCGCGCCGCATCTGATGCACGACGCGATCGTGTCGGACGTCGGCTCGGTCAAGGGCGCGGTGCTGAAGGCGATGGCGCCGTATCTGCCGGAGGGCGTGCATTTCGTGCCGGCGCATCCGGTCGCCGGCACCGAGAACTCCGGCCCCGACTCCGGCTTCGCCGAACTGTTCGTCAATCGCTGGTGCATCCTGACGCCGCCCGAAGGCGCCAATGCGGACGCGGTCGACAAGCTCGGGGCGTTCTGGCGCGGGCTCGGCGCCAATGTCGAAGTGATGACCGCCGATCACCACGATCTGGTGCTCGCGGTCACCAGCCATCTGCCGCATCTGATCGCCTACACGATCGTGTCGACCGCCGAAGAGCTGGAGGGCGTGACGCAGTCGGAAGTGCTGAAATTCTCCGCCGGCGGCTTCCGCGACTTCACCCGCATCGCCGCGTCCGACCCGACGATGTGGCGCGACGTATTCCTGACCAACAAGGACGCGGTGCTGGAGATGCTCGGCGAATTCCAGGAAGACCTGTCGAAGCTGACCCGCGCCATCCGTCGCGGCGACGGCGACGCGCTGTTCGAGCACTTCACCCGCACCCGCGCGATCCGCCGCGGCATCGTCCAGATCGGTCAGGACGAAGCTGCGGCCGACTTCGGACGGCGCCCGAAGCAGCTCGGCGCGAAGGCGGAGTAGCCCGCGCGTAGCTCCGACTTTTCGGTTGGCTCGCGATAACCTCACGGGCGTCATCCTGAGGTGCTCGCCGTCTTCGGCGAGCCTCGAAGGATGGCGCGTCACGGCCGCCGCCGAAGTGGCTTCGTAGCCCATCCTTCAAGGCTCGCTGCGCTCGCACCTCAGGATGACGCATCGCGGGTTGTGACGCCACGATCAAACCCGGAAAAAATTGGCACCTGGGGTGGCCTACGCCCCGGTGAAGAACTTCAACAACGCCTCCGCGGTCTGCTCTGGCGCTTCCTCAGTGAGGAAATGACCGGAGTCGACGGCGTGGCCCTGCACGTTCTTGGCCCATTTCTTCCATGTGTCGAGCGGCGTCGCGGCGGACTGGGCGATGCCGGTGTCGCCCCAGAGCGCGAGCATCGGCACTTCGATCTTGTTGCCCGCTTCAACATCCGCCTTGTCGTGCTCGTAATCGGCGAAGGCGCCGGCCCGATAGTCTTCGCACATCGCGTGCAGCCGCATCGGATCGCGGAACGGCGCCAGATAGTGCTCGAGCGCGCGCGGATCGAAGCACGACAGATCGTGTTTCTTGGCCCAGCTCGCGAGCTTGTTCTTCAGGAAGAAATCGGGCGCTGCGGCGATCAGCGTTTCGGGCAGCGGCGACGGCTGCGCCAGGAAACTCCAGTGATACACCTTGAGCGCGTAGCGGCGATCCATGCGCTGCCAGTATTCGTAGGTCGGCAGGATATCGAGCGTCGCGAGTCTGGTCAGCCTCCCCGGCTGGTCGAGCGCCATCCGATAGCTGACGCGGCCGCCGCGGTCGTGGCCGGCGAGGCCGAACCGCACATGGCCGAGCTGCTCCATCGCCTCGATCAGCTGCCGGGCCATCGCCCGCTTGGTGTAGGGCGTATGCTCGGCATCGCTCTCCGGCATGTCGGACCAGCCGTAGCCCGGCAGATCGGCGATAATCAGCTTGAACTGCTTCGCCAGCGCGGGCGCCACCCGGTGCCACATCACCTGGGTTTCGGAGAAGCCGTGCAGCAACAACAACGGCGGCCCGTCTCCGCCGACACGCGCGAAGATCCGGCCCGACGAGGTGTTGATCCACTCCGAGCCGAAGCCGGGAAAGAGGTCAGCGAGGTCAGGCATCGGTGGGCTCTCCCTTTGGTGATTTGGCACAGCGAAGCGGCGCAGTCGGCGCAACCTCTCCCGCTTGCGGGGGAGGTCGGATCGCGTCAGCGATCCGGGTGGGGGAAGCTGAGTCTCCGAACTACGTGGCATCAGTGCTCGGCTCGCCCTCACCCCAGCCCTCTCCCGCAAGCGGGAGAGGGGGCGCGCCGAGCCGGATGCGGGTCTCCCGCATAAAATGAACTACTTCCCCCGGCGTTCCCGCGCCACCGCCTGCCAGCCGATGTCGCGGCGGCAGAAGCCTTCGGGCCAGTTGATCACGCCGATCGCCTCGTAGGCGCGGCGCTGGGCTTCGGCGACGGTCTTGGCCGAGGCGGTGACGGCAAGGACGCGTCCGCCATTGGCCAAAATCCAGTCACCGGACGCGATGGTGCCGGCGTGGAAGATCTGCACGCCGGAGATCTTCTCGGCGCGGTCGAGGCCGGCGATGCGGGTGCCCTTTTCGTAACTGCCGGGATAGCCCTTGGCGGCCATCACCACCGTCAGCGCCGGTTCGTCGTACCAGCGCAGCGTGAAATGCTTGAGCTGGCCGTCGGCGCAGGCGAGCAGTGCCGGGACGATGTCGGACATCATCCGCATCATCAGCACCTGGCACTCCGGATCGCCGAACCGGACATTGTATTCGATCAGTTGCGGGCCTTCGTCGGTGATCATCAGCCCGGCGAACAGCACGCCCTTGAACGGCGCGCCCATCGCCTTCATCGCTTTCAGCGTCGGCGTGATGATGCGGTCCATCGCCTGCTGGCAGATCGCGTCGGTCATCACCGGCGCCGGCGAATAGGCGCCCATGCCGCCGGTGTTCGGACCCTTGTCGCCGTCATAGGCGCGCTTGTGATCCTGCGCGGTGGCAAGCGGCAGCGCATGCTCGCCGTCGCACAGCACGAAGAACGACGCCTCCTCGCCGATCAGGAAATCCTCGACCACGACCTCGACGCCGGCGTCGCCGAGCCCGCCGCCGAACATCATGTCGATGGCGTCCTCCGCCTCGGCCAGCGTCATCGCCACGACGACGCCCTTGCCGGCGGCGAGGCCGTCGGCCTTGACGACGAT
Source organism: Rhodopseudomonas sp. (assembly GCF_048594845.1). Taxonomy (GTDB): domain Bacteria; phylum Pseudomonadota; class Alphaproteobacteria; order Rhizobiales; family Xanthobacteraceae; genus Rhodopseudomonas. Next base: position 5,101 of record NZ_JBMDXE010000202.1, read on the forward strand.
CGGCGCGCCCTGGGCACGGATGTACGCCTTGGCCTCGTTCGGGTTGCCGAACCGCTCGTAGGCGGCGGTCGGGATGTCGTGCGCCTTGCACAGATCCTTGGTGAAGCCCTTGGAGCCTTCGAGCTGCGCGGCCGCCTTGCTGGGGCCGAACGCCTTGATGCCGACCGCCGCGAGATCGTCGACGATACCGGCCGCCAGCGGCGCTTCCGGCCCGACCACCACCAGCTCGATGTCCTTGTCCTTGCAGAACTCGATCACGGCGCGATGGTCGGTGACGTCGAGCGGCACGCAGATCGCCTCGCGGGCGATGCCGGCATTGCCGGGCGCACACCACAGCTTGGTGACCAGCGGCGACGCCGCGATCTTCCATGCCAGCGCGTGTTCGCGCCCGCCCGAACCGAGGAGGAGAATGTTCATTGCGGCAGCCCGATCGTGCCCGAGGATCCAAAGCCGGGGTGTAACACGCCTCGGACGCGGGGCAACGGCCCGCCGCGCGCATGTGGATATGTCGTTACCGGTCCCCGCCGGTCGCGGCGATGATCTCCTGCAGGGCGACGACATGGCGAGCGAAGGCGCTGCGGCCGGCGGGGGTGGCGGTCACGGTCGTCTGCGGCTTCTTGCCGACGAACGCCTTGTCGACGGCGACGTAGCCGGCTTTCGCCAGGGTCTCGATATGGGCGCCGAGATTGCCGTCGGTGGCGCCGGTCAGCTTTTTGAGCCGCGGGAATTCCAGCCCCTGGGCGACGGGCAGCGCGTTCAGCGCCGCCATGATCTTCAGCCGCAGCGGCTGGTGGATGATATCGTCGAACTCGGCCATCGTCAGTCCCGACGCATCCACAGGCCGCCGAGGATGAGGCCGCCGCCATTGACGAATGCCATCCACAGGTCGAACCACGCCCCGACGTAGAAATAACCGATCAGCGTCAGGGCGATGATGCCGACGCCGATCACCACGAAGGCGCGGCCGAACCACAGCCCGGCAATGCTGTAGACCGTCATGAAATAGATCGGCCAGAACACACCAAGCTCCCGCGCGCCGAAATGGCCGAGGTAGCAGTTGAGATAGCCGAACGCCAAGAACAGCAGCAGCGCCAGCGGAATCCGTGCGTCGAAACGAACGCCGCTGCGGCGTCGCGCCCAAGTGCCGATCGCAAACGTTCCTGCGACGCCGACGATGTTGACCGCGATCCAGACCCAACCGGCGGAGCGCGGCCACAGATAGGAGACGAGGTAGCCGACGAGTATCAGCGTGCCCCATTGCATCAGGATGAGGCTGGTGAGTTCGTAGATTCGCGACTGGCGCACGCGCTGGACGGTCGCGTCGATGTCCGACAGCGCCGCGGCGGCTTGTTTCGCGTCGATCCCGCTCATGTGCCGGCTCCCGTCCCGACGACGACATCGACGATGCTCGACAGCGCCGCCGGGTCGGCGACGATTCCCATGTGGTCGATGCCCGGCAACAGCTTGACGCGAACGCGCTCGCCCATCGTCGACTGGTAGTTCTCCGGCCGCATCAGTTCGTCGGCTGCGCCGGCCATCACGGTGATCGGGCTCGTCGCCGTGGCGAGATCGGTGCGGAAATCGCGGCTCGGGCCGAAGCCGGTCAGCAGCCGGAACGAATAGGCCGAGGTGACGTATTTTCCCGACCCCGGCGGCACCGCAAAGGCGATTACCGGCAGCTGATCGCAGCAGGCGATGCCGAAGCCGCGCAGCGTCTCGAGCGCGATGATGCGTGGCATGTCGGGCGCCGCCCAGCCGCCGCTTTGCGGCCGGTTGGTCGGCTCGCGGTAGCCGAGATACGGCGCCAGCAGCACGGTGCGGACGAAGGCTCGGCCGGCCGGCGTGCCGGCCATCCGCAGCGCGAAGCCGCCGCCGGACGAATGGCCGAGCAGCACCAGCGGCGCGCCCGGACGCGCTGCCTGCACCATCGCCACGAGATCGGCGAAGTCGTCGGCGAGCTGACCGCGATAGCCGATGTCGCCGCGCGTTCCTGACCCGCCGTGGCCGCGGATATCCGGCGCGAAGGTTTCGACACCGCGCGCGGCGAGCGCCTTGGCCAGCGCGTGGACCGCAACGCTGGAGCCGGCCGAACCGTGGATGACGATCGCGACCTCGCGGACGCCATTCTGCTGCGGCGCGTAGCGGCGGTAGGCCAGTTCGGTGCCGTCGCGGGCCTGGAACCGCGACAGTGCCAGCATGCCGCTGCGATCGACCGCCCGGGCGCCTTCGTCGATCGACGCCAGCGGCGCGGGCGTCGTCACCGGCACCGCAATCGCAGCGGCCAACCCGATCGCCACCAGGCCGACAGCACCCAGGCCGTAGAGCCCGACACGCAACGCTCCGCGAACGACAGCCATTTCGAACTCCGCAGCCTTATGATAGAGAACTCTGTATTACAGAGTGCAATGGTCAGCAAGGGTTGATTGGCGGCCGCGGCGCAAATCCCTAACGTGCCCGCGAACCAAGGATACCGAATCGGATGGCCCGCACGCTCGCTCCCCAAGCCCTCGCCAATGTCGGCGAATTCACCGTCTCCGAGCTGTCGCAGGCGCTGAAGCGGACGGTGGAGGACACTTATGGGCACGTCCGGGTGCGTGGCGAAATCTCGGGCTTTCGCGGCGCGCATTCGTCGGGGCACTGCTATTTTGCCCTGAAGGATGAGAGCGCGAAGATCGAAGCGGTGATCTGGAAGGGCGTTGCCGGGCGGATGCGGTTCAAGCCGCAGGAGGGCCTCGAGGTCATCGCCACCGGCAAGCTGACCACCTACCCCGGTTCATCGAAATATCAGATCGTCATCGAGGCGCTGGAGCCCGCCGGCGTCGGCGCGCTGATGGCCTTGATGGAAGAGCGCAAGCGCAAGCTCGGCGCCGAAGGCCTGTTCGACGAGGCGCGCAAGCGGCTGCTGCCGTGGCTGCCCGAGGTGATCGGCGTGGTCACATCCCCCACGGGGGCCGTGATCCGCGACATCCTGCATCGGCTCGAAGACCGCTTCCCGCGCCGCGTGCTGGTGTGGCCCGTCAAGGTGCAGGGCGAAGGCTCGGCCGAGCAGGTCGCCGCTGCCATCAACGGCTTCAACGCGCTGCCCGACGATGGACCGATCCCGCGTCCCGATCTGCTAATCGTCGCACGCGGCGGCGGCTCGCTGGAAGATCTGTGGTCGTTCAACGAGGAGATCGTGGTCCGCGCCGCAGCCGACAGCATGATCCCGCTGATCTCCGCGGTCGGCCACGAGACCGACGTGACGCTGATCGACTTCGCCGCCGACAAGCGCGCGCCGACCCCGACTGCCGCGGCCGAGATGGCTGTGCCGGTGCGGGCCGAACTGTTCGTCGAGGTCGGCGGCTTCTCGCGGCGGATGATGTTGTGCTGGTCGCGCGGCCAGGACGCCCGCCGCAACGAACTCCGCGCCGCCGCCCGGGCGCTGCCGGCCGCGAACGAATTGCTCGCCGTGCCGCGGCAACGGCTCGACGGCGCAACCGCCGGCCTGCCCCGCGCACTACGCGCCAATACGCATGCGCATCACCGTCGCTTCGCGGCGGCGGCCGCGGGCATGACGCTCAAGGTTCTCCGCGCCCAGGTCGCGCACAGCGCGCACCGCTTATCGGTGAGCGGGCAACGGCTGCAGCATTGCACCCGCGCGGTGCTGCGGCATCGCCGCGACCGATTCGATAGCCTGGCGATCCGGCTGCAGGCCTCCAAGCTCGCCAACGACCAGGCGCAACGGATGCGGATCGCCCGCGAACGCGAGCGGATGCTGCGGCTCGCCGAACGCGCCCGACGCGCCCTGGCGACGTTGCTCGACCGCCAGCAGGCCCGCGTCGACACCACCGGCAAGCTGCTGACCGCGCTGTCCTATCGCGGCGTACTCGCGCGAGGATTCGCTCTGGTGCGGGATGCCGACGGTCACGCCGTCCATGCCGCCGCAGCGGTGAGTGCCGGCGCCCGGCTGAGCGTCGAATTCGCCGACGGCCGGATCGGCGTTACTGCGGACGGCGGCCCCGCGGGCGAGGCGGCAACCAGGCCCGTGCCGGCCGCCAAGGCTGCCCCCCCGAAACCCGCAGCCAAGCGTGCGGCCAACCCGGCCGATCAGGGCTCGCTGTTCTGAGGTCGAAAGAAACGCTCGGCTAGCGGCCGAGCCAGTGCGCCAGCCGCTTTTCCGCATCGCTGCGGGCGGCGGGATCGAAGCCGAGATGGCCCTGCTCCGGCAATTCGGGATCGGCCGCATTGGTGAGGCGCGGCGCGAGGCCGCTCTGGTCGAAATCGTGATAGGCGCCGGGATAGACCACCAGTCGCGCCAAGGCGCTGCGGCCTTGTGCGCCTTCGACCATGGTGCGACAGGCGGACGGCGACGTGACGTCGTCGCTGCCGCCGATCAGCACCAGCGTCGGCACCCGGGCGCTCCAGCCGAGCCGCGCGGAGGAGCGGCAATCCGGGTAGAATGCGACCGCCGACCTGAACTCCGGCTCGCCTTTGGCGAGCGCCAGTTGCGGCCGGACCGCCCACAGCAGCGCGCTGCCGCCGGTGTCCCAGCCGACCAGGCTGATGCGCTGGTGCTTGATCCAGGGTTGCTCCGCGAGCCAATGCCGGGCGGCGCTGATATCGGCCAACCGCTCGCGCCGTCCGGCCGCGCGGCGCGTCTTGGCGTGGCATTGCGGGCCGAGTTCGCGCGACCCGTAGCTGTCCGGCAGCAGCACCGCGTGGCCGGTTTTCACGAGCTGCTCGGCCCAATCGGCATAGCGCGGCCGCACCGGCGCCGAAGAGCTGCCCAGCCCGCCGCAGCCGTGCAGCGCGATCACCGCCGGAAATGGGCCGTCGCCTTCGGGCTTGTAGAGCTGCGCGCGCAGAACGCCGCCCGAGCGGGAAATTTCGACCGTTTCCGGCGCAGCCGGTGCCGCGGCCGCGACATGGCCGGCGCACATCAAGGCAGCGATCGACAGCAGGAAAGGCAGGCGCATCATCAAAGTCCCGGCAAAGCTCCAGACGTCCAAAGACCTGCCATTGAGAAGATTATCATGTGGCAGCGCACCCGAACCATCACAAGTCGGTGGCCGCCACAGGGCGCACGGCGCGACGACGAACCGCCGGGTAGCAGAGTGATGCCCGCGCATGCAGCGGCTGCGGCCCTGACCTCGGACGCACACGATTTGGATTTCCGCCGAAATGCATTATGTGTCGGACGTTGTCCGCGCGGACGCTTCGCGCGAAAAAGCCAGGATTTCAGGAGACAGCCGTGCTCAACAAATTTGGCCCATCGGGCTCGGGCGAAGCGCAGGTGCAGTATCTCGACGGCGATTTCCGTGTGATCTCGCCCGGCACCTATGTGCGCTGTGCCGTGACCGGGGTCCAGATTCCGCTCGACGAGCTGAAATACTGGAGCGTGGACCTCAAGGAGGCCTACGCGACGCCGGCCGCCGTGCTGCAGCGTCACTTCCCGGATGCCGGCACGCTGAAGTCCTGAACTCAGCCGCGCGACAGCCGGCGCGAATGGACCTGATTGATCCGCTCAAGCAGCAGCGCGCGCAGCGGCGCGACGTCTTCGAATACAAGCGTCACCGCGAACGGGACGACAGCGGCGCCGAGTGATGCGGCCGCAGCACCGATCCGCGACAGATCCTTTTCGGTTGTTACCAGCGTCAGTCCGTCGCGACGTGCGTCGTCCGCAAGGCGTGCGAGCTCGCCGGGCGTGAACGGATGATGATCCGGGAACGACTGCTCCCGGGCAACGTCGATGCCGCTGGCCCGCAGCGTGGCGAAGAACCGGGCCGGATCGCCGATTCCCGCGAATGCCGAGACCCGACACCCCTTCAGCGCTGCGATCGATCCCTCGTCCGGCCGAAGCTGTGCCCGCACCACCGGGCCGCCGCGCGCAGCGATCTGCGCCGCAATGCCGGCCGCCGCCTCGCCGTCGCCGACGACGATCAGCGCATCGGTGCGCGCGATCTGCAGCGGCAGCGGCGCCCGGAGCGGGCCCGCGGGAAATACGTAGCCATTGCCGACGCCGCGGTGGCTGTCGATCACGATCAGCGAGGCGTGCTTGATTAGCGCGGGGTTCTGAAAGCCGTCGTCCATCACGATGACGCTGGCGCCCAGCGAGCGCGCCATCGCGGCGCCGTCGATCCGCTCGCGCGCCACCACCACCGGCACGCGTGCCGCCATCATCAATGGTTCGTCGCCGACGTCCTCGGCGGCGTGACGCGCCGGATCGACCCCGATCGGGCCGCGCAGGCGTCCGCCATAGCCGCGGCTGAGCACCACCGGTCGCTCGCCGAGTTCGCGCAGCAGTTCGATCAGCGCCAGCGTGGTCGGCGTCTTGCCGGCGCCGCCGAGATGATAGTTGCCGACACAGATCACCGGCGCGCCGCAGTCGAGGCCGGCCTTCTGCATGCGATTGGAGGTGACTTCGCCATAGACCGCGCCGAGCGGCAGCAGCAGGCGAGACAGCAGGGACGGAGGCCGGTGCCAGAAGGCCGGCTCACGCATTGGCGGCGCCCTGCTCGATCTGCAATTGCAGCAGGTAGGGCTCCAGCGCCAGAATGGTGCGGTCCAGCGCGCCTCCCAGACGTTCGACGACACGGTTCGCGGCGTCGATCGAAGCCTGGCGCGCCGGCGCGTCGGACAGCAGATGTCCGAACCGCCGCACCAGCGTATCGACATCGGCCGCCATGAAGGCGCCGTGCGCCTCGTCGAGCGCACGATACACCTCGCTGAAATTCGCCACGTGCGGCCCGTGCACGATCGAGGCGCCGAGCTTGACCGCTTCGATCGGATTCTGGCCGCCGTGCTGGATCAGCGAGCCGCCCATGAACACGATCGGCGCCAAGCGGTAGAACAGCCCGAGTTCGCCCATCGTGTCGGCCACATAGATCGCGGTCGCGGCGGTCGGCAATTGCTCGCGCGACCGCAGCGCAGCCTGCAACCCGGCGGCCTGAACGAGATTGGCCACCTGCTCGCCGCGATGCGGATGCCGCGGCACGATGACTGTCAGCAGCGTCGGAAACACGCCGGCCAGCGTGCGGTGCACGTCGAGCAGGATTTCTTCTTCGCCCGGATGCGTCGAGGCCGCGACGATCACCGGACGGCCGCGCGTCACCGCCATCAGCCGCTCGAGCCGCGCCGGATCGCCGGGCGGCGGATCGACGTCCATCTTGAGATTGCCGGTGGTGACGACGTTGGGACTGCCGAGCGCGGAGAAGCGCTGCGCATCCATCTGCGACTGCGCCAGGCAGATATCGAACTTGCCGAGCAGCGTGCCGATCGTCGCCGAGGCGCGCTGCCAGCGCGGAAACGAGCGCGGCGACATCCGGCCGTTGATCAGCACCATCGGCAGCCGCCGCGCCGACGACGCGAGGATCAGGTTCGGCCACAGGTCGGATTCGATGAACAGCGCCAGCGACGGCTGCCAGTGATCGAGGAAGCGCTCGACGAACCGCGGCGCGTCGTAGGGAATGAACTGATGGATGATGTCGGGCGGGAAGCGCTTGGCCACCACGTCGGCCGAGGTCACGGTGCCGGACGTCAGCAGAATGCGCAGGTTGAGCGCCCGCAACCGCTCGATCAGGCCGGCCGCGGCCAGCACCTCACCGACGCTGGCGCCATGGATCCACACCAACGGGCCGAACGGCCGCACATGCGCGGCGACGCCGCGGCGCTCGTCCACCCGGGACGGCTCTTCCTTGCCCTGCTTGAGACGGCGCCGGATCAGCAGCGGCGCCAGCGGCGCGATGCTGGCGGTCAGCGCCTGATAGACGCGCAACGTCATCGGCAACGGATCGGCCGCCAACGGCCCCGCCTGCCACCGCGGAGGTGACGCGCTCGTCATCGCAAAGCAAGCCTCGTCAATGCGCCGGCTTCGCGTCCTGGCCGGGATCCAGCAGGCGATGGAGGTGAACGATGAAATAGCGCATGTGGGCGTTGTCGACCGTCTGGTGAGCCTTGGCCTTCCACGCCGCGAATGCGGACGCATAGCTCGGATACACCCCGACGATGTCCACCTTGTCGAGGTCGCGGAAGGTGACGTTCTCGAGATCCTCCAACTCGCCTCCGATTACGAGGTGGAGCAACTGCTGCGCATTGTCGGGCATCAAACTTCCTCAGCGGCAAACGGCGAAAGCGGGTCAGCTCCCAGGACGAATGCGGAAATGCTCGACGATTCGAGCATGACGATCGCGTCCGGCGGCCACCAGCACCCCATGCGTGACCTCCGGACGGTTGTAGACGATGGGCTCGCCCGCGAGACTGGTTAGTTTACCATTCGCTTCGTGCACGATCAAATCGGCCGCAGCAAGGTCCCAGTCCCGGCTTTGCCCGCCCGCGAATGCGACGTCAAGGCGATCATCGGCCACACCGCACAGGCGCAGCGCCAGCGAGCCGATCCGTGGAAGGATCTGCGCGTCCGCCGGCAGCTTCAGCCGTTCGATCAGCGGCTTCGGGCCGGCCACCCGAACCGCCGCCAGCTCGGCGCCGGTGCTGGCACGAATCGCCTTGCCGTTGACGGTCGCGCCCTCGCCGCGCGCCGCGAAGTAGAACTCATCCGTCACCGGCGCGAACACGGCGGCCAGAATGGGGGATGCGTTCTCGACCAGCGCCGCCGAGACGCACCAGTCGCTGCGCCCGGCCAGATAAGAGCGCGTGCCGTCGATCGGGTCGATGATCCACACGCGCTGCTTGCCCAGCCGCGCCGGATCGTCGGCGCTTTCCTCGGACAACCAGCCGTAGTCCGGCGTCGCCGACTGCAGCCGGTCGCGGATCAGATCGTTGGCGGCGATGTCGGCTTCCGACACCGGCGAGGACGCGCCCTTGGTCCAGTTCCGAACGTCGGTGCCGAACATCGACAGCGCCAGCGCGCCGGCTTCGCGAACCGTGTCGGCCAGCAAGGCCGCGTCGCGCGAGGTCGCCCCGGCGCTGTATCCGATATCGGGACTAGCGCCCGGCAATCGTCAGCCCCTCGATCCGCAGCGTCGGCGCGTTGACGCCGTAGCGGAAAGTCAGATCGTTCGCCGGCGTCAGCGTCTTGTAGATCTCGAGCAGATGGCCCGCGATGGTCACTTCACTCACCGCATAGGTGCATTCGCCGTTCTCGATCCAGAAGCCGGCGGCGCCGCGGCTGTAGTCGCCGGTGACGCCGTTGACGCCGGAGCCGATCAGGTCGGTGATGTAGAAGCCCTGCTTGATGTCACTCATCAGTTCGGCCGGCGTGACCGAGCCGGCTTCGAGATGCACATTGTAGGCGCCCGGCGACGGTGAGGACGACACGCCGCGATGCGCGTGGCCGGTGGTCGAGAGGCCGAGTTCACGCGCCGTCGCGCAATCGAGCAGCCACGACGTCAGCGCGCCGTCGTCGACCACCGCGAGCGGCTTCACCGCGACGCCCTCGGCGTCGAAGGGCTGCGAGCGCAACCCGCGTTTGCGCAGCGGATCGTCGACGATGCGGATGCCGTCGCGGAACAGCTTCTCGCCGAGCCGGTCCTTGAGGAAGGAGGTCTTGCGCGCGATCGAGGCGCCATTGATGGCGCCGATCAGATGACCGACCAGCGAGCCGGAGACGCGGGGATCGAAGATCACCGGCACCTTGCAGGTCTCGACCTTGCGCGGATTGAGCCGCGCTGCGGCGCGCTCGCCGGCGATGCGGCCCACCATGTCGGGCGACATCAGGTCCTCGGCATGCGGCGCCGTGGTGTATTCGTAATCGCGCTCCATGCCGGTGCCCTCGCCGGCAATTGCGGTCATCGACACGCCCTGGCTCGAACGCAGATAGGCACCGTGGAAACCGGTGGACGTCACCAGCACCATGCCGCCGATTCCCGAGGACGCCGACGCGCCGCCCGACTTGGCGACGCCCTTCACCTGCATCGCCGCCTCCTCGGCGCCGCGCGCGCGGCGCTCGAGTTCGGCGGTCGACGGCGTCTGCGGATCGAGCATGTCGAGCTGGGGAAACTCACGCGCCAGCAATGACGGATCGGCAAGCCCCACATACTTGTCGTCGGGCGCGACGCGGGCCATCGCCACCGCGCGCTCGGCGAGCCGCGCCACGCCATCGCCGGTGATGTCGTTAGTGGATACCACCGCCTGCCGACGGCCGACCAACACACGCAGGCCGACATCGTCGCCTTCGGAGCGCTCGGACTCCTGCATCCGGCCTTCGCGTAGTTCGACGCCGTGCGAGATGCCGCGCACCGCGACCGCATCGGCCTGATCGGCGCCGGCGCGCCGCGCGGCTTCGACCAGACGCTGCGCGAGTTCGCTCAGCGCCGACTGATCGAACAGAGCTTGATCCACAGAGGTGGGAGAGGACGATGCCGCGCCTGGTGAAGAGTTCACAAACAAAATCCTGAAGGCTGGAAGCAGACGATGCAGACCCCGGAAGCGGAGCCCGAGACAGCAGAGATGTGCCTATTCGGCGCGGACTTCAAGCACTTTAGGCACAGCCGGAACCAAACATTGTCGGCTTCGGCGCAAGTTTTCGTCAATCATGCCGGCCAAGCTTCTGTCAATCATGAGTCCCGAAGCAAGCCGAGTCAGCATCGATTAACCAGCCTTTTTAAGCGATTCCGGACACCGCTCTGGCAAGCTCCTCGCATCGACCGAAAACATAATTTCGGCGGGGAGAACACAGCCGTGAGGCGTCAAACAACAACAGGCGGGAGTCATCCCGTCGGGTCGAGCCGTGCTCTGCGGCTCGACCCTCTCACACTGCCGATCCGCTACGACGCGCACGATATTCGCGCCGACGGCGGCGTCCGGCAAATCGAATTGCATCGTGAACGGGTGATCCTGCACCGCGCCGTGGCCGGCATGCGGATGGCCATCAAGGTACAGGTCAGCGACTTCCGCGGCATCGTCTGCCGCGGCCTCGACGATGCCCGCATCCTGATGCTGGTGCATCGCGATCCGTCGCTGTCGGTGCCGCTGTATATCAGCGAGGATGCCGAGGAGATCGAGCGCGTGCGGGAGCTGTGGAGCGAGATCCTGTCGCTGCCGCTGCTGCCCGACGACACGCCGCGCCTGCCGGCTCCGCGCCGCCGCCGCCGCTGCGTGATCAGCCGTCGCCGGCCGCGCTTCCTGGTCCGCCGACGCGTCGGCGCACTGCTCGAACCGGCGCGCTGCTATGCGGGCGAACGCGAGATCATCGCCCGAACCTGAATCGCACTGCGAGATACAGACGGCCGGCCGGATCCTGAATGGAACCCGGCGCGGCCGTTTTCGTCTGCTCGCTTGTCTGCCGGCAGACGATGCAAGGAACTTCCTGACAGCCTTTGCCGTTATCAGCGGCGACCAGGTTACGGCCTCCGTCGGCGCATGGTGCCGGTTAAGGTTCCATCATGCACCACGTCTCGCCAAGTGGGAGCGTCGGCAATTTGCCGAACATCCGAGTGCGGGGCCTCCCACCCAGAGGCACTGAATCAGACAAATGTCGGCAAGCGCGTGCGCATCGAGAATGCGCTCCGCCGGCGTGGGTTCGAAAAGGCTGAGTGTGGCGGATAGCACGAACAACTTTGAAGTCGACCTGACAAACTGTGATCGCGAGCCGATCCATCAGCTCGGGGCGATCCAGCCCTTCGGGTTCCTTCTCGCCTTATCCACCGACTGGCTGGTGCAGCGCGCGTCCACCAACGTGACCGACTTCTTCGGCATCTCCGCCGAGGAGATGCTCGGCACGCATGCGGCCGACCATCTCGGTATCTCGACAGTTCATACATTGCGGAACCGGCTGACGCTGCTGCGCGGGCTGGACGCGGTCGAGCGCGTGTTCGGCTACGAACTGCCCGGCAAGGGCAAGCGCTACGACTTCGCGGTTCACGTCTCCGGCCGCAGCGTGATCGTCGAGGCCGAGCCGTGCGTGGAAGAAACCCAGCCCGACACCGCCAGCACCATCCGGGCGATGATCTCGCGTCTCGACGCCACCAGCGACGAAAAATCCTTTCTGCACGAAGGCGCACGCCAGGTTCGCGCGCTGACCGGTTTCGACCGGGTGATGGTCTATCGTTTCGATACCGACGGCTCCGGCACCGTCGCAGCGGAGTCCGCGCGCGCGGGCATCGGCAGTTTCCTCGATCTGCGTTACCCCGCGTCGGATATTCCCGAGCAGGCTCGCCAGCTCTATTTACGCACGCCGTTCCGGATCATCGCCGATGTCGACGCCGTGCCGGCGCCGATCTATCCGCGGCTCGACGAGCGCGGCAACCCGATCGACCTGTCGCTATCGGTGCTGCGTTCGGTGTCGCCGATTCATATCGAGTATCTGAAGAACATGGGCGTGCGTGCCTCGATGTCGATCTCGATCGTCATCGAAGGCAAACTTTGGGGCCTGTTCGCGTGCCATCACTACGACGGACCGCGGCTGCCCGGCTTCGAGCGTCGCTCGATCGCCGAGCTGTTCGGCCAGATGTTCGCGCTGAAGCTGGAAGGCCGCGAGCGCAAGGCGATGGCGGGCTACGAGAACAGCGCACGCGCGGCAAGCGACCGGCTGCTGGCGGCGATCGCCGGCGACTCCACGCTGCTGGAGAATCCCGACTGGCTCGGCTCCATGTTGCACGACACTGTGCCGAACGACGGCATCGCGATCTGGATGGACGGGCGCGTCGCGCAGGATGGCCTTACGCCGCCCGCAGGCGAACTGCGCACCATCGTGCGCCGCCTCAACGCCATGGCGGCCGGCCGAATCTACGCGACAGACCACCTCGCCGGAACGATCCCGACCGCGCAGGCCTATGACGACGTCGCCGCCGGCGTGCTGGCGATTCCGATTTCGCGCACGCCGCGCGACTACGTGCTGCTGTTCCGGCAGGAGAAGATCCGGACCGTGACCTGGGCGGGCGATCCGCAGAAGCCGGCGAGCTACGGCCCGCACGGCGCGCGGCTGACGCCGCGGCAAAGCTTCGAGGCGTGGAGCCAGGAAGTCCGCGGACGCTCGCAGCCGTTCTCCGAAGCCGAAATCCGCGTCGCCGAAATGCTGCGGATCTCGCTGATCGAGATCGTGTTGCGGATGACCGACGAGGCGCAGGAAGAGCGCCGCCGCGCGGCCGAACGCCAGGACCTGCTGATCGCCGAACTGAACCACCGCGTCCGCAACATTCTCGCGCTGATCCGCGGCCTGCTGCGGCAATCGCGCGAGCCCGGCGAATATCACCCGGCGCTCAACATGCTGGACGGCCGGATCCAGAGCCTCGCCCGCGCGCACGATCAGATCACCAAGGACAACTGGAGCCCGGCGCCGCTCGGCTTGCTGATCGAGACCGAGGCCGCTGCGTATCTCGGCGGCAAGAGCGAACGCATCGAAGTGTCGGGCCCGGACGTCTTGCTACAACCGCAGGCGTTCACGACGCTGGCGCTGGTGTTCCACGAACTGATGACCAATTCGGCGAAATACGGCGCGCTGTCCGACAGCGGCCGTGTCACGGTCGACTGGCGGATCGATATCGACGGCGACCTGCAGATCGAATGGCGCGAACGCGGCGGTCCGCCGGTGCGGCCGCCGAGCCGCGAAGGCTTCGGCTCGACCATCATCAACCGCTCGATCCCCTACGATCTCGGGGGCGAAGCGCGGGTCCGCTACGAGCTGATCGGACTGGAAGTCGATCTCTGCGTGCCCGCGCGGCATGTCAGCGAGCAGCGGCACGCCAAGCCGGCGACGGTTGAAAACGCACCGCCGATCTTCGCAGAGAACCCCGAGCAGAAAACGCTGCTGAGCGGCGCCGCGCTGCTGGTGGAAGACAGCCTGATCATCGCGATGGACGCGGAGGACATCCTGCTGCGTCTCGGCGCCTCGCGAGTGGCGACGGCCGCCACCGTCGCGCAGGCCCTCGCGGAGATCGACCGCGATACGTTCGAGATCGCGTTGCTCGACGTCAATCTGGGGCAGGAAAGCAGCCTGCCGATCGCCGAACGGCTGACGGAGCGCGGTGTGCCGTTCATGTTCACCACCGGCTACGGCGAACAGATGCAGCGCACCGAGCAGAACAAGAACGTCGTCGTCGTCAACAAGCCTTACGACCTCACCGGCATCAGCGCGGCGATTAGCAAGATGCTGCGAACGTAAGCGTCAGGCCATCATCGTCCGGACGACGGCATCGCCGACGAGGCCGATGAACAGCAGTAGCCCGGCGTCGCGGTTGGACTTGAACAGCTTGAGGCACAGCGGCGAGTTGCGGATATCGAGCCGGACGATCTGCGACACCAGATGGGCCGCAAAAGCTGCGAGGCCGATCCACGCCATCCAGCCGGAGCCCGCCAGCCACAAGGCGGTGCCGATCAGCGTCACGGCGATCGCATACAGCACCGAGAGCGCGGTCTGCGTCCTGGCACCGAACAGGAGCGCCGTGGACTTGATGCCGACCATCAGGTCGTCTTCGGCGTCCTGATGCGCATAGATGGTATCGTAGCCGACCACCCAGGCGATCGAGCCGGCATACAGCACGAACGGCACCAGATCGAGCCGCGCGAAGGTGACGGCGAATCCCATCAGGGCGCCCCATGAGAAGGCGAGCCCGAGCACGATCTGCGGCCAATAGGTGATCCGCTTCATGAACGGATAGGCGGCTACGATGATCAGCGACGCGATGCCGGTAGCGACCGCAAACGCATTGAACTGCAACAGCACCGCGAGGCCGATGAAGCACAGCGTCACCATGAAGGCGGCGGCTTGCCTGGCGGTGACCTGACCGGAGGGAATCGGACGCGAGCGGGTCCGCTCGACCTTGCCGTCGAGATCGCGGTCGGTGATGTCGTTCCAGGTGCAGCCAGCACCGCGCATCACGAACGCACCGATGAAGAACAGCGCGCAATACAGCGGAAGGTGGTTCAGGTCGCGGGCCATGCCGGCGGCCAGCGCAGCCGCCCACCAGCACGGCATCAGCAGGAGCCAGGAGCCGATCGGTCGATCGAACCGGGCGAGACGGAGATACGGCCGCGACCATTCCGGCGCATGGCTGTCGACCCAGTTGCCGGTGGAATCGGCAACGGGCGCCGTGGCGCCGGTGATCGGAAGGCCGGTCATCGCTGCAGCACGTTGCCGTTCAGCGTGTCGAAGGTGGTGCCGCCGAACTTCTTGGCAGACGTGTTGGCCTCAGGCGCCGCTGTGGACGATCCCAGCACGTCGGCCAGGCTCGGACCGGCCGGACCGCGCTGCTGCTGCTGAGCCGCGATGTCGCAGACCTTCTTCTGCATGCCGCTGGTGTTCTGATGGCCCTTCTTCAGCTGATCGGCGATCTCGCCCGGAATGCCGCAGCGCTTCGAATTGGTCACCACGTAGCTGATCATCTTGGTTTCGGACGCCGCGAACGCGGTGATCAGCTTACAGGCCTCGGACGCCGGCGCCTTGCGTTTGCCGGCGGCCTGGATGGCAGCGCCGCGCTTCTCGGCTTCCTGACGCAGCTTAACGAACTCGTTCATGCACTCTTCGCCGGCGGCCTGCTGGCCCATCGGGGCAGCCTGCGGCGGTGGCGCAAACCCGCCGCCTCCACCGGCGATCGGCGCTGCGCCGGCGGCCGGGAATGCCCCTGTCGCTCCGACCGGCGGGAACGCCGACGGCTGAGCCGTGGCGGCGGGAGCCGACGACTTGTTCGGCAGCGGCGCCGGGAACGGCGAGGAAGCGCTCTCGTTCGGCAGCGGCGCCGGGAATGGAGAGGCAGCCTGATTGGGCAGCGGCGCCGGGAAGGCGCTTTGCGCATGGAGCGGCAGGCTGTGCATCGTGAAAACGGCGGCGACCGTCGGCACAATCAAACGGCGGATGATCAAGGCTGCTCCTCCGGCAAGGTTCGATGGTCCCCATTGTCCCCAAAAATCGGAAAGGATCTCGGAAGAGACCCCGACGAGTCCGTCAGGCGCGGGGCCCAAATGGCCGCCCCGCGCCTTTTACGATTCCCGCGTGGCCTTAACAACCCGTGGAATAGGGCGGCAGCGCGGCGCTTCGCCACGTTTAGCTGCTGATTTTGCTGGACCTTTGGACTAGAACGGCGCTGAGAAACGCCATGTCACGATACGATTTTCGCAGCCCGCGGCTGTTTGTCGACGCCGACCTGGCCGCCGGGGGCCGCGTGCCCCTGGACCGGGACCAGAGCAATTATCTCGGCAACGTGCTCCGGCTCGGGGCCGGCGCGCCTGTGCTCGCCTTCAACGGCCGCGACGGCGAATGGCGCGCCGTGGTGTCGGGCCGCAAGCGGCCGGAGGAACTGGAGGTCGCCGAACAGACCCGGCCGCAGGACCGGCTACCCGACGTGACCTATGCGTTCGCCCCGCTGAAGCACGCGCGGCTCGACTATATGGCTCAAAAGGCTGTGGAAATGGGCGCAAGCCGGCTCCAGCCGGTGCTTACCCAGCACACCCAGGTGCACCGCCTCAACACCGAGCGGATGCGGGCCAATGTGATCGAGGCCGCCGAACAATGCGGCATCCTCAGCATCGCCGAGGTCGGCGAGCCGGCCGCGCTCGACCGCTGGCTGGCTCGGCGCGCCGAGGGGCCTCGCCTCCTGGTGTTCTGCGACGAGGACGCCGAGATTGCCGATCCGGTGGCCGCGCTGCAGGGCGCCAGCGCCGCAGCTGCCGAGGGTGTCGACCTTCTGGTGGGCCCGGAAGGCGGCTTTTCGGCCGACGAACGCGACCTTCTGCTGCGCCAGCCCCGCATTCTGCGCCTGGCCCTGGGCCCCCGGATCATGCGGGCCGATACCGCCGCGGTGGCGGCCTTGGCGCTGGTGCAGGCCGTGGTGGGAGATTGGAAAGGCAACGTCGGTATTTAGGTGACATTCGACCATTGCCACCCGGCGGCCTTCACCCACCGCTCGGATGACGGTCGAAACTGTCATTCGGCCATGCTAAGGGCTGCGCCGACATCGTTTTTGACCCTCCCCTGCCCGGGACCGCAGGAATTTCGACAATGACCAAGACCGCCGCTGCTGGCGCGACCGGATCCGCCGCGTGGGCGGAGGCGCTGCTGCAATCGTTCGCCCAGGCCGGCTATGTCCGCGCCGAGCCGCCGATCCTGCAGCCCGCCGACCCGTTTCTCGACCTCTCGGGCGAGGACATCCGCAAGAGCCTCTATCTGACCACCGACGCCAGCGGCGAGGAACTCTGCCTTCGCCCCGACCTGACGATCCCGGTGGCACGCGACTATCTGGCGTCGGCCGAGGCCGGCCGGCCCGCCGGGTTCTGCTATCTCGGCCCGGTGTTCCGCCAGCGCAGCGGCAAGCCGACGGAGTTTTTGCAGGCCGGCCTGGAGTCCTTCGGCCGCCAGGACCGCGCTGCGGCCGATGCCGAAATGCTGGCGCTGGGGCTGCAGGCCACCGCGGCGTTCGGCGTGTCCGAGGTCGACATTCGTACCGGTGATGTCGCGCTGTTTGCCGCGCTGATCGACGCGCTCGACCTGATGCCGGTGTGGCGTCGGCGGCTGATGAAGGACTTCAACCGCAAGGTCAGCCTCGCCCAGGATCTCGAGCGGCTGACGCTCGCGCCCTCCGGCGGCAACGAATATGAGGGCGTGCTGGCGGCGCTGGCCGGCTCCGACCGCAAGGCGGCGCTGGCGCTGGTCACCGACCTGATGTCGATCGCCGGCGCCACCACGCTCGGCGGTCGCTCGGTGGCGGAGATCGCCGACCGCTTCCTCGAACAATCGACGCTGAAGAGCGGCGCGCTGCCGCGCGACGCGCTCGATAAGATCAAGCGCTTCCTGGCGATCGCCGGCGCACCGAACGACGCGCTGAAGGCGCTGCGCGCACTCGCCGCCGACGCCAAGCTGTCGATCGACGCAGCGATCGATCAGTTCGAAGCGCGGATCGGCTTCATGGCCGGCCGCGGCATCGATCTGTCGAAGGTGCGGTTCTCCACCGCATTCGGCCGCGGCGTCGATTACTACACCGGCTTCGAATTCGAGCTGCACCGCCTCGGCAACGGCGAAGATCCGCTGGTCGCCGGCGGCCGCTATGACGGGTTGATGAGCCAGCTCGGCGCCGCCGACCCGATCCCCGCCGTCGGCTTCTCGATCTGGATCGAGGCGATGACGCAGACTTCCGGAGGTGCTGCATGAGCGCGCCGTTCGTTCTCGCGGTCCCGTCCAAGGGCCGCCTGCAGGAAAACGCCGAAGCCTTTTTCGCCCGCGCCGGCATGGCGCTGACCAAGCCGGGCGGCGCCCGCGATTATCGCGGCACCATCGCCGGCCTCGACAATGTCGAGGTGGCGTATTTGTCGGCCAGCGAGATCGCCGCCAATCTGGCACGCGGCGCGGTTCATTTCGGCGTCACCGGCGAAGACCTGCTGCGCGAAAACATCGCCGAGGCCGACAAGCGCGTGCTGCTGATCGACGGGCTCGGCTTCGGCTACGCCAACGTGGTGGTCGCGGTGCCGCAGGCCTGGATCGACGTCCGCACCATGGCGGATCTCGACGACGTCTCGACCGGCTTCCGCGCCCAGCACAATCGCCGGATGCGTGTCGCCACCAAGTACATCAACCTGACGCGTGGTTTCTTCGCGCAGCACAATATCGTCGACTACCGCATCGTCGAGAGCGCCGGCGCAACCGAGGGCGCGCCCGCGGTCGGCACCGCCGAGATGATCGTCGACATCACCACCACCGGCGCGACGCTCGCCGCCAACGGCCTCAAGGTGCTCGACGACGGCGTGATGCTGCGCAGCCAGGCCAATCTTGTCGCGTCGCGCGAGGCCGACTGGTCGGACGCGGCCCGCGAGACTGCGCGCGTGATCCTGGACCAGATCGCCTCGCGTGCGCGCGCCAGCAAGTACAAGGAAGTCCGTACCCGGTTCGCCGGTTGCAACGACGCGCTGCTGGCCGAGGCGCATCAGCGGTTCGGCGTGGTGTCGCCGTTCGGCGGTCCGACTTCGTCGGGGATGCTGACGCTGCACTGCCCGCCGGCGCAGCTCTACGGCCTCGGCAGCTTCCTGCGCGAACACGGCGCCGACACCGTGTCGGTCGCCTCGCTGGACTACGTGTTCGACAAGGACAATCCGCTGTTCAGCAAACTTGAAGCTTTCCTGCGTCAATAATGCCCGCCGCGCGGTTCCGTCGCCGATGGCGACAGCGCCGCGTTGTCACCATATGATGCCGGATAGTTAGCCTCCGACAACCTGGACACAGAGCGAAGCCGGAACCGACGATGAAGATGGGGAGCGACCTGTCAGGCCTGAACGCCGGTGCAAACTCCGTCGCGCTGGGGCTGTCGATCGTGGTGCCGGTGTTCAACGAAGCCGGCGGGCTGCAGGCGCTGCACGAGCGGCTGGCGGCGCTGTCCGCGACGCTGCGTAAGCGCTACGGCCTCG
>NZ_JBMDXE010000203.1:0-6625 GCF_048594845.1 Rhodopseudomonas sp.
TTCTCCGGATCGAACAGCGGCGACAGATGCGGTTGCCGCGCGTCGATGGTGATCAGGTCGGCGCGCTTGCCGACTTCGAGCGATCCGGTTTCGGTCAGCCCGATGCCGCGGGCGCCCTCGACCGTCGCCATGCGCAGCGCCCGCGCGGCAGTAAGCGCCTGCGGATCGTTGGCCGCGGTCTTCGCGGTCGCGCATGCGTATTTCATGCTCTCGAACAGATCCTGCCCGCAGTTCGCCGCCGCGCCGTTGGTGGCGAGGCCGCAGGTGATGCCTGCGGTGAGGAAGTCGCGGATCGGCGGGAAGCCTGTGCCCCAAAACAGCCGGGTCGGGGGGTCGAACAACACGGCGGTGCCGCTCTGCGCCAGCAGTTCGATCTCGCGCGGCGACACGTCGGAACAGGCGATCGCCTGCACATCGGGGCCGAGGCAGCCGACTTCGTCGAGCAGTTCGACCTGCCGGATGGCGCGGCCGTAATGGCGCTCGATCAGCAGATTGAATTCCGGAGACTCGGCGACGTGCATGTGCAGCGCGATGCCGTTGTCGCGCGCGATCTTGCGCGTCTTGCGGAAGCCGTCCTCATCGACGACCCAGGGTAGCAGCGGGCCGATCGAGAGGCGCAGCCGGCCGCCATTGCTGCCGTGCCAGCGGGCCGCGAGCCGACCGACGCGCTCAGCCTGCTCGTCCGAGGTCTCGCAGAATTGCGGGGCGAAATGACGCGCCTGCGTGGCGCGCGCCACCGTGCCGCGGACTCCGCTGTCCTGCATCGCGCGAAACGCCCAGTCCTCTACGTCCGCGCCGTTCGGCGGCATGAAGATGTTTTCGACCAGGCTGGTATTGCCGTTCTTGATCTTCTCGACGCAGCCCAGCAGCTCGGCGCTGTAGAGCGCGTGCGGATCCATCGCCGCCATCATCGGCATGATGAGATCGAGCCATTCAAGCAGCCGCCGCTCCGGGCCGATGGTGCGGCCGAATGCCATGCACAGATGCGTGTGAGAGTTCACCAGCCCCGGCATGACGATCCGGCCGGTGGCATCGATCACCTGGTCACACGGCGTCGCGGCCTTGTCGCCGCAGCGCTCGATCGCGATGATGTCGCGCCCCTCGATGACGATGCGGCCATCCTGGATGATGCGGCCGGAATGATCCATGGTGAGCACCAGACCGTGCTCGATTGCGACGCGCGTCATCGGAATCATCAGCCGGTCGGCCGCTCCCTGCAGTGCGTCGGAGGAGGGAGGGCGATCAACGGATCGACCATTCGGCTCGAACGCGAGCCGGGCAGCGGCTCGTTAGTTGATGGCGCAGCATTGTTGATTGTCTCGCGTTCATGTCGAAAAAATTATCGCGTCGTTGACTTAAGTCAAATTCATGGAAATAATTCTCTACATGAATTCTGTTGATGCGGTAAGCCCGGCTGCACACAAATGCTGCGGCCTGCAAATGATTAGTTCAGCGCTTGAATAATGCGCGTGCGTTCGCCGATCCGAGCGCTCGGAGCGACTTCGACGTCGCTGATCGGATTCAAGCAAGGCTCGCGCACAAGCGGTGCGCTCAGCGGCGCGGAACTCGCCGACATGATCGCCGTCGCGCGTCGCTCATAATTGCACGTGGTGAAATTGTCGCTGCAGTGACGTCGGACTGATGTGACTGCGCGCGACCGAGGCCTTGACCTCCAACATTGGATCACCCCATGCGCTCCATTCCCAACGCTCTCCAGGCCAAACTCGACTCGGGCGTCACCACGTTGGCGCAGTGCTGGATCGTGCGGCGGCGCGACGGAGCCGTGCTCGGATTCACGGATCATGATCGCGACCTGGCGATCGAGGGCGTGAGTTGTCGCGCCGGGACGGGCTTCACGGCGTCGGAGGCCGCGCAGCGGTTCGATCTGTCGGTCGACGGCGCCGAGATTTCCGGCGCCCTCGCGGATGATCTGCTCAACGAAGCCGATCTCGCGGCAGGGCATTACGATGCGGCAGCGATCGAAAGCTGGCTGGTCGATTGGACCGAGCCGGCGCTGCGGCTGCTGACCGCGCGCGGGAGGCTCGGCGAAGTGCGGCGCGAGGGACGGGCGTTCACCGCCGAACTGCGCGGGCTCGCCGATCTGCTGTCGCAGGAGAGCGGACGGCTCTACACCGCGAGTTGCGGCGCCGATCTCGGTGACGGGCGCTGCCGCGTCGATCTGGGCGGCGCCGCCTGGCGCGGCGAAGGCAGCGTCGCGGCGGCGTTCGGCGTTTCGACCTTTGCGGTGGCGGGGCTCGGCGGTTTTGCGGCGGGACTGTTCACCGGTGGGCGGCTGAGCTGGCGCAGCGGCGCCAATGCTGGCGCATCGATCGAGATCAAGCAGCACCGCGTCGTCGGCGGAGAGGTGCGGCTGTCGCTGTGGCAGGCGATGGCCGAGCCGGTCGCGCCCGGTGATGGCTTCGTGATCACCGCCGGCTGCGACAAGAATTTCGCGACCTGCCGCGATCGCTTCGGCAACGCCGCCAATTTCCGCGGCTTCCCGCAGATCCCCGGCAACGACTTCGTCGTCGCTTATCCGGTGCCCGGCACCTCCGGCGGCGGCGGGTCGCTCAAGGGCTGACGGCGACGCTTGTTCCATCACGGGATGAATTCCATGAGTAGAGTGATCACGCGCGACGCGCTGGTCGCCGAGGCGCGCAGCTGGATCGGCACGCGCTATCGGCATCAGGCGTCGGTGAAAGGCGTCGGCTGCGATTGTCTCGGGCTGGTGCGTGGCGTCTGGCGCGGCTGCATCGGCGACGAGCCGGAGGCACCGCCGCCTTACGCGCCGGACTGGGCGGAAGCGCGCGGCGAGGAGGCGCTCGCCGCGGCAGCGCTGCGCCATCTGGCGCCGGTTGGTTGCGACGCATTCGGCGCTGGCGATGTGCTGCTGTTTCGCTGGGCCGATACGTGCGTCGCAAAGCACGCCGCGATCGCGAGTTCGGCCACCACGATGATCCACGCTCATGACGGCGCTGCGGTCTGCGAGATCGCGATCGCACCGTGGTGGCGGCGGAGACTGGCCTATGCGTTTGCGTTTCCGGGTGTGAGCGTGTGACGAGAGCCTATGGCGGCTTGATAATCAGGTGCGCCCGTGGGGATCGCGTCGTGCAATGGTGTGGCTATAGCCGCATTGCTAAGACTGCGCGCCTCCGGCTGGCGCGGTGTCGTGGTTGGCGGACTGGGTCTGGGTGATCATGCGGCGGATCGCGGCGACGGTTTCGCGCGGCAGATGCTTATGGGCGGCGAGAGCGATGTAGAGCGCGTGCAGCGTGTTGCGGCGCGCGTCCGGAGAGGTCGGTTTGTCGCTGCGCACGCCTTCGGCGAGGCCGAACAGGCACTGCGTGGCAAGATCGAGATCGTAGCCCCAGGCCCAGCTCCACATCCGCACCGCAGTGGACCAGCCGCGATGATACGCGCGCAGCGCCACGCCGGCTTCGAACAGTGCCTTGGCCGCGGCGTCCCGCTCCGCTTCGCTCGAGGAGACATCGACCGCGTAGTAGCGTTCGGCTGCCTGCAAGGCCGCAATGCGCTGCTGCTGCAAGGCGACCACCGGCTTGCCGATGAAATACACGGCAAACCACGCCGCGATCGCGGCTCCCGCACCTGCCAGCAATTCCTGCATTTTACGATCCCGTGACGGCCCCCGCCGCGACGACGCTACGATGCAAATACCGCGATATCCGTCAATGCGGCGGGACTAATCAATCCGTCTCAGTCGGACGCTCGGCGCGTCCGCTCATCCGCAAAACGCATCGACGAAAGAACGACGGGCGACCCGTCAACATGTGATGCCCGGCTCCCGGGTATCCCGGCTTCCGGGCGAAGCCGCGGCAAAGATGCAAATAGCCGGGTAGGCCCGGCCATGACGCATTGCTGCGCGGGTCGTCTCTTCTGCGGGCAAACCACTTCTTTAGGGCTGAATCTCATGGCTGCTCTCGTGCTTTCCGTCGCCGGCGCTGCGGTCGGTTCGTTGTTCGGGCCCGCGGGGGCGATCGCCGGGCGGATCGCTGGCGCGCTGGTCGGCAATGCGCTCGATCAGTCGCTGTTCGGCGGCGGTGCCCGTAAGGTCGAAGGGCCGCGCCTTGCCGATCTCGACGTGATGGCCTCGACCGAAGGCGCGCCGATCCCGCGCGTGTACGGCCGGGCGAGGCTCGCAGGGCAGGTGATCTGGGCGACGCAGCTCGAGGAAGTGATCAGCAACGAGGAGAGTTCGGCGGGCGGCAAGGGCTTTGGCGGCCCGACCACCACGACCACGACCTATACGTACTTCGCCAATTTTGCTGTCGGACTATGCGAAGGGCCGATCGGCCGCGTCGCGCGGATCTGGGCCGACGGCAAGCCGCTCGATCAGGCGGGACTGAACTTGCGCGTCTATCGTGGTGGCGAGGATCAGGAGCCGGACGGGCTGATCGTCGCCAAGCAGGGCGCCGGCAATGCGCCGGCCTATCGCGGCCTCGCTTACGTGGTGTTCGAGCGGCTGCCGCTGGCCGATTTCGGCAACCGGATTCCGCAGCTTTCATTCGAGATTATCCGTCCCGTCGGCCTGCTCGAACAGATGGTGCGTGCGGTGACGCTGATCCCGGGCACCACCGAATTCGGCTACGAGCCAACGACGCTTGTGCAGCTCGTCGACAAGGGCACGTCGAAGCCGGAGAACCGCCACATCGTACAGGCGCCGTCCGACGTCGTCGCCGCGCTGGACGATCTGCAAGGCGTGTGCCCGCGACTCGAGCGTATCGCGGTGGTGGTGGCGTGGTTCGGCTCCGACCTGCGCGCCGGGCAATGCACGGTGCGGCCGGGCGTGGAAAGCCGCGACAAATGGCTCGGCCTCACGACCTGGTCGGTCGATGGCGCGAGCCGCGACGACGCCTGGCTGGTGTCGCAGGTCGGCGGCCGGCCGGCCTTCGGAGGCACGCCGACCGACGACAGCGTGACGCATCTCATCCGCGACCTGAAAGGCCGCGGCCTCAAGGTGACGTTCTATCCGTTCGTGATGATGGACGTGCCGGCCGACAACGCGTTGCCGAATCCGTGGACCGGCGCGGGGCCGCAGCCGCCTTATCCCTGGCGTGGTCGCATCACCTGCGATCCGGCGCCGGGGCAGCCGGCCTCGCCGCAGGGCACCGCAGGCGCGGCGGGGCAGGTGAACAGCTTTTTCGCCGGCGGAGCCTGGAATTATCGGCGGATGATCTTGCACTACGCGCGGCTGTGCGCGGACGCGGGCGGGGTCGACGCCTTCCTGATCGGTTCGGAGCTGCGCGGGTTGACGCGCATCCGCTCGGGGCCGGGCGTGTATCCGGCGGTGCAGCAGCTCGTTGCGCTGGCGACCGACGTCAAGGCGATCGTCGGCGGCGGCACGCTGGTGACCTATGGGGCCGACTGGACCGAATACGGCGCCGACGTGGTGACGCCGGATGCCGGCGAGGTGCGGTTTCCGCTCGATCCGCTGTGGGCGTCGCCGGCGATCGGGGCGGTCGGCATCGATTACTATGCACCGCTCGCCGACTGGCGCGACGATGCCGGCCATCTCGATGCAGCGGTTGCTGTCTCGACCTACGACCGCGATTACCTGGCGCGCAACGTCACCGCCGGCGAGGCGTTCGACTGGTACTACGCGAACGACAGCGCCCGCGCGGCGCAGCGCCGCACGCCGATCACCGACGGCCTGGGCAAGCCGTGGACGTTTCGCGTCAAAGATATTCGGAGTTTCTGGGAACAGCCGCATCACGAACGCGTCGGCGGCGCGGAGCTGGCGACGCCGACGGCGTGGGTGCCGATGAGCAAGCCGGTGTGGCTGACCGAGGTCGGCTGCCCGGCGGTGGACAAGGGCGCCAACCAGCCCAGCGTGTTTCCCGATCCGAAATCCAGCGAGAACTTTGCGCCGTATTTTTCCAGCGGCGATCGCGACGACCTGATCCAGCGCCGCTATCTCGAGGCGATCCTCGGCGCGTTCGATCCGGCGTTCGGCGCCGGCGATGCGCGCAATCCGGTGTCGACGCTGTATGGCGGGCGAATGATCGATCCCGCGGCGATCCATCTCTGGACCTGGGACGCGCGGCCCTATCCGGTGTTTCCGGGCGCCGAGGACGTCTGGAGCGACGAGCCGAACTGGCAGACCGGGCACTGGCTGACCGGTCGGCTCGGCGGCGCGCCGCTCGATGCGCTGGTCGGGCAATTGCTCGCCGACAGCGCAGTCGGCGGCGTCGATGCGTCGGCGCTGCGCGAAAGCTGCGAGGGTTATGTGGTGGACCGGCCGATGACGCCGCGGGCGATGATCGAGCCGCTTGCCATGGCCTATGGGTTCGACGCCGCCGCGGCCGACGGCGTATTGCGCTTCGTCCAGCGCGGCGGCGCGCCGATCGCCGAATTCACCGAGGACGACCTGGTGCTGCCCGACAAGGGCGCGCCGTCGCGGCTGACGCGGGCGCAGGAGACCGAGTTGCCGCACGAGATCGCGGTCGGCTTTTCGGATGCGCTGGCGGAGTATCGCCGCGCCGCCGCGGCATCGCGCCGGCTGGTCGGCGGCGCCGCCCGGAGCGGGGCCAGCGACCACGCGGTGATCACCCCCGCGGCGGCGGCCCCGCGCCGTGCCGAGATCCTCCTGCCGGATCTGTGGGCGGGG
>NZ_JBMDXE010000204.1:0-3578 GCF_048594845.1 Rhodopseudomonas sp.
TTGTTCGACATCGGCCAAAGTGGCCTTGCCGTAAATTTCCGGCTCCCGCGTCCCGAGCAGATTGAGGTTCGGGCCATTGAGCACGTAAATCGGTTGAAGCATCCGAAGGTCCGGCAATGTCAGCGAAGGGTCCGCGGCGGAAGATGCCGTTCGGGCCAAAATCCGGTTCTGCAGGAGCCGGCTTCCTGGCGAAATTCACTTGATTGCGGGCGTTATAGGTAACCTCACGGCTGAGGGGAAGCCTCAACATGTTCCCATGCCACATGAATCGGCTGATGCTTTGGGAGAGCATGATCCCGCAAAGTACCGCCGTATCTTGCGAATCTCTCGCGTCGGGTTCCGGGGTGCCGCACCGTGCCCAGTGGCCGTGCACAAGAAAGGGCGACCCGAAGGCCGCCCTTGCTCATCTGTTGGATGTGCCGCGCCGTTAGGCGTCGATCACCGCGACGATCTCCAGCGTGCGCGGATTGACCACCACGATCTCGTCGCGAACCAGGAAGAACTCGTAACCGCGCCAGTCCGGGTAAATCGTCACGATCTCGGTCGGGAGCGGGTGGAAATGCACTTCGCGAGGCACGCGGGTGCCGACGGAGATCGAGAAATTGACGTTGGTCTGCGGCTCGATCCGCTGGTTCTTGATCACGGTGGTGATCTTGGTGCGCTGCTCGGACGAAAGCTTGGCACCTGCGCCGGCCTGACCCGTGGTGGTCCGGTCACGCTGGCTGTCGGCGTTCTTGTTCATCTGGCCGCCGCGCCCCTGATCCTTGTCGGCCGCGTTGCGGTTCATCTGCTCGCGCTCGTCGCCCGCCTTGCGATCCATGTCGCCGGCTTTGCGGTCTTCCGCCTTCATATCCTTGCCGGTGCGGCCACTGTCGGAACTCATCGAGCCCTTGGGCGCGGTGTCCTGCGCACGCTGGCCCATCGCCCCGCCCGGGGCGCGGTCCGACGGACCCGAGGTCATGCCCGACCCGGCGCCTTCGGACTTGTTCATCTGCGGCGCGGACGAGCCGCGCTCTGCCGGAGCGGACGAGCCGGCTGAGGGCGAGGCGCCCATCGAGCCACCTGCGGTCCCGGTTCCCTGCGCATGCGCTGCAACGCCGCTGGCGATCAGCGCAGCGGCGGCGACGGAGATCAGAAAGCGATTGGTCATGTCGTCTACCTCCCAAAAGAACCTGCCCGCGCGCGACAACCCGACGCGGGAAACTCCGTTCCGGTAAAGCCAGGTCTCGGACTTTTGTTTTGCTGCGCGGGGGAGGAAGACTTAGTCTGCAATCTGTAGGCGATCCAAAGGCGGCCGCCGAACGACCGCCGAGGCAAAGCCCGCGGTCTCCAAGCCGATAATCAGGCACGGCGATTGCAGCGCCGAGAGCCCGATGGGGAGGCATGATGGCTCATTACGTTGTACGTTTCATGAAGGACATTCTCGGCGAGAACGGCCGGCACGCCGAGGTCTGCCAGGGCTTGCTCGAAGTCGAGGCGGCCGATCAGCATCAGGCGACCGAAATCGCCAAGCAGAAGTTCTGCGAAATGGAACGGCTGCATGAATGGTCGCTGCATGCCGACCGCGTTCATGTCGCCGAGACCAAGCTGTCGTCCTAGCTCTCCCGGAATTCTCACATTCAGAGACGGCAAGCCGCCAGGCCGCCATTCGGGGCCGGGTGAGTTTGTCGGACGCGCGGTCCAGATGCCCGCCGACCCGGCGGCTTGACCCCGTGATTTCTACAGTGTAGAAATAGCGCGTCGTCAGGTGCCGTAAGCGTTGCGAGGGCGCCTCACGCTGGCATCGCAGACCTTCTGCGCGATTCCTCAATCATGCTCTTTTGCTGATGGCCGGTTCTGGCGCATCTGCGGAGCGCCGCGACATGCGTCGGGGCCACTCGCGACGCGCAGCTTGGACTGCGAGCGCATCATGAGCGGACAGCTCACATTTTTCGATCTTTCGGACGAACGCGGCGTGCTTCGAACCTCGATCGCCGTGACATTCGTCATCGCTTCTCTCGGCATCGGCTTCGGGCTGTATTCGGGCTCGTTCTCGATCGCATTCGACGGCGTCTATGCGCTGCTCGACGGCGGCATGAGCCTGCTGTCGCTGGTGGTGGTGAACCTCATCACCTCCTATGCGACGGCCGGTCATCTGTCGCGCAAGCTCAGGGAGCGGTTTTCCTTCGGCCTCTGGCATCTGGAGCCGATAGTGCTGGGGCTCAACGGCACCTTGCTGATCAGCGCGTCGCTTTATGCGCTGGTCACTGCCATCGGAAGCCTGCTGCGCGGCGGGCGTGATCTCGAGTTCGGTGCGGCGCTGATCTACGCGGTCGTGACCGTGATCGTCTGTTCGGCCATCGCGCTCGTCGAATGGCGCGCCAATCGGACCATCAAGTCCGAGTTTATCAGGCTGGATGTCCGCGGCTGGATCATGTCCACCGGCATTACCGCGGCGCTGCTGATCGCATTCCTGATCGGCTGGGCCGTGCAGGGAACGTCATGGCAGTGGATCTCGCCTTACATCGATCCCGCGGTTCTCGCGGTGGTGTGTGCGCTGATTATTCCGCTGCCGGTCGCAACGATCCGCCAGGCGCTGTCGGACATCTTCCTGATCACGCCGACCGATCTGAAGGCGCATCTCGACAAGGTCGCAGCGGACTTCGTCGACAAGCAGGGTTTCGTCTCGCATCGCGCCTACGCGGCGCGCGTCGGACGCTCGAAGGTGATCGAGTTGTACTTCATCGTTCCGGCCGATGCGCCGGCGCGGACCATCGGCGAATGGGACGCGCTGCGTGACGAGATCGGAGATCTGGTCGGCGACGAAGGACCGGATCGATGGCTGACCATCGTTTTCACGGGTGATCCTGAATGGGCAGAATGACGCCGACCAAAGAGGCCAAACCGACTACCAAAGCCCGCGCGGGTTCCGGCCCGCGCGGTCTTGCGAAAAACGAGATCCTGCACACCGCCGTGAGCTTGATGGAAGAGGTGGGCGAGGCAGCGTTCAGCCTGCGCAAGCTCGGCGAACGGGTCGGCTGCGATCCGATGGCGATCCTCTATCACTTCAAGAACAAGGACGGCATGTATCGCGCGATGGCAGACGCCTTGGTGGCGCAGCTGCCTCCGATCGACGGCGATCGATCCTGGCAGGATCGGCTGCGCGGCCATGCGCGCGATTATCGCGCGCTCGCGCTGCGCTATCCGCACACGTTTCCGCTGCTGCAGCGTTTCCTCAACACCGGCGTCTCGGATTTCGCCCATATCGAGATGGTCCACCGCGCGCTGGCCGATGCCGGCGTCAGCGAGGCTGAGGCTCCGGCGATCTGTCTCGCCTGGTATGCTGGGGTGTTCGGCATGTGTACTGCGGAGATCGGCGGACTGATCCGGCCGGCGCGCGAGAGCGAAGTCGCTGAGATGGAGGCGCT
Source organism: Rhodopseudomonas sp. (assembly GCF_048594845.1). GTDB lineage: Bacteria > Pseudomonadota > Alphaproteobacteria > Rhizobiales > Xanthobacteraceae > Rhodopseudomonas. The sequence continues at coordinate 3,408 of NZ_JBMDXE010000204.1, forward strand.
GCCGTCGGCCGAATTTCCGGCGCTGAAAAAACAGGCCCGCTCTTATCTGACGCTCAAGCCCGAAGCCGTCTTCGAAACGGCCAATGAACTCTTCATTGCGGGGCTGTGCAGTCGTCGGAGCTGATCGCGGGGCGCAAGATCAGTCGTTGCGGAAGTCACGAGCGTCGCCGG
>NZ_JBMDXE010000205.1:0-7719 GCF_048594845.1 Rhodopseudomonas sp.
CGATAACGCCGACTGCAACGACGGTGACGAGGCACAGCGCGAAGCGGAGCTGGGCGTAGCTGTCGGCATGCTGAACAGCGCAGACCATCGGCCCGCTGCGCCAGCCCGCGAGATAGGCCGCGCTCCACAGCGCCGCGGCCATTGGAACGAGCGCCACTAACCGCGCGAGGACGACGACGATCAGCTCGCGCGCAGGCGAAACCGCCTCGCCATTGGCGACCAGCCGCCGGAACCGACGATGCACCAGATCGGCCGGTATGCTGCGATAGCGGACGGCGACGACGAGCGTTGCGGCGGCGATGACGACGCCGAAGGCGATCCGCAGGAGCGCGACGATCTCCGCCGACGCGATCGCGCACAGCCCGTTGGGATTCGGGCCATAGCTGACGAAATACACGAGCAGGACGAACATCACGTAATGCGGCATCGTCCACAAAGGACGCGGCGCGGGATGTCCGGGATCATCGATCCGGTAGATCGTCTCGGCATGCGCGTGGAAATCGAAGCGACGCCAAGCGCTGTCGATCAGGCTCGGAATGTCGAGAAACAGGATCTTCGCGAATGAATTGTGGACGCCGGGGTTACGCATGCCACGCCCCTCCCTGCTACGTATCCTTACCAGGACGTCGTCGTAGCTGGCTCACTTGATACGTCACAAACCGAGCGAACTATTTGTGCGGCCTAACAGTCGCGTGACGTATTGATGCAAGTCAAATACCGATGGGCGTCCGGCAACGGAGATATGTTTAGTCGTGAACAACGGCGACGATACACTGAGCGACGAGAGAACAGACGACGTAGTCACCGATTGATGGCGGCGGGGCGAGTTCGGGCTTGTCGCTCAGTCTCAGGATTCGCAGTGCAACCGCCAAAGAGTCACCGCCGCGACTACGTCCCCGGCCGCTGCGTGGGAATCTCGATTGCGAATGCGGCGCCGCTGTCCTGCTCGATCAGTTCGATGGTGCCGCCGAGGGTCGAGACCACCAGGTTGAAGGCGATGTGCAGGCCGAGGCCGGCATTGCCGCTGTCGCGACGCGTGGTGAAGAACGGGTCGAAGATGCGATCGCGTAGTTCGGGCGCGATGCCGACGCCGCGGTCGGCGCAGACGATGCGCAGTGTCGCCGGATCGGGCTGCGTCGCCGTCACCGTGAAGACGCCGCCGGCGCCGTCCGGATAGCCGTGCTCGGCGGCGTTGAAGGCGAGGATGCTCATCAGCTGACCGAGCGCGCCGGGATAGCTGTGCAGCATGATGCCGGGCGGCGCGCTGACCTCGACCGCGAGGCCGCGCCGCGCCAGCAGCGGCTTCAGCTTGTCGAAGGTCTCTGCCAGCCAGCCCTGCAGCTCGAAAGTGTCCTGCTGTTCGTTGGCGTGATCGACCGCGACCTGCTTGAAGGTGTGGATCATCTCGGAGGCGCGGTGCAGGCTCTGCCAGGTGAGTTGCAGCCCCTGCTCCAGCCGCCCCATGCCGCGTACCAGCTCGGAGCGGCGCACCTGTCCGCTCTCCACCATCTGCGACAGGCCTTTGACGTCGCCCTGCATCGTCGTTGAGGCGGTCAGTGCCAGGCCGAGCGGCGTACTGACCTCGTGGGCGACGCCGGCGACGAGCTGGCCGAGCGACGCCAGCTTCTCGGCCTGCACGAGATGCGCCTGCGTCGCCTGCAAGGCCTGCAGCGAGGTCTCGGCGCGCGCGGTTTCGAGCCGCAGCGCCTCGGTGGTCTCGAACAGCCGGCGGGCGCGATACTCGCGGGCGCCGACCGCGTAGAGCGACAACAGATACGCATTGCCGATCAGGAAGTGATTGATGAAGCCGAGCCCGGTCGGCAGCGACGGCGCGATCCACTCGACGAATGCGAAGGCCAGCCAGGTGGTGACGCAGAACACCAGCAGCGAGCCGACGCGCAGCGGCAGCATGGTGGAGACGAACAGGATGACGATGATCATGCCCGCCGACGCGAAGGTGAAGCCCGACGGCAGCACCAGATACACGAACGGCAGCACGCAGCCGGGGATGACGCAGTACAGCAGCAGGATCGGCTCGGTCCAGCTGCGCGCAAAGGCGATCAGCACGGTCAGCGGCAGCAGCACCAGCAGCGCCGTGCCGCCGCGGATCGCCAGCGTGGTCGGCACCACTTCGGGATACAGCACCCAATCCCAGAACGTGTAGCCCGCATAGGTGGCGGCGCCGAGCAGCATCGCCGCCTGGGTCCAGCGCAGGCTGCCGCGCACGAAAGTCTCGACGAAGCGGAGCTCATCGGCCGGATCCGCGAAGCGCAGCCCGATCCGCTGCATCAGCCGCGCCACCCGCTGCATCAGCGAGCCCGGCTGATCGGCCGCAACCGGCTGGACGACGCTGTGAGGGTCGGAAACGGACATCGGGGCACGGGATGGCGCTGACGATCTGGGCGCGAGCGGCTGAAAACATCCGCGGGCAGCCCGCGCCGCAACCATACGCGAGGTTGCAGAAGCCGGACTAGAGGTAATCTGTGACTGCAGCGACACGGCCCACGGTTCCGCGGCCGGCGGCCGGACCCAGGCCGACGTACCCGTGCCCCGTGCCCGCCGGAGCCCGCGCGGAGGAATGATTGGCGCTTTGGCCCGTCTTGGCTTAAACGTTCCATACCTCCCGTCATCGCCCGCCGTTTTGCGGCCGTGCATCGTCCGGCTCCATTGGAGCCGCCGGGATTTCCCATTCGGCGTCATCGCCCAGAAGGTTGCCTGCCCGTGCCATTCTCGTCTTCTCCCCCGCCGCTCGCGCGAGCTTTGGCGGCCCGCAATTATTCCGAGGCGACGCCGGTGCAGAGCGCCGTGCTGGCGCCCGACGCCGCCGGCCGCGACCTGCTGGTCTCGGCGCAGACCGGCTCCGGCAAGACCGTCGCCTACGGCCTCGCCATCGCCCGCGACCTGCTCGGCGACAATGAGCGGTTCGAGCGCGCTGCGGCGCCGCTGGCGCTGATCGTGGCGCCGACCCGCGAGCTGGCGCTGCAGGTGCACCGCGAGCTCGGCTGGCTGTATGGCGAAGCCGGCGCGCGCGTCGTCTCCTGCGTGGGCGGCATGGATCCGCGCCGCGAACAGCGCGAGCTCGAAGCCGGCGCGCATATCGTGGTCGGCACGCCCGGCCGGCTGTGCGATCACCTGCGCCGCCACCGGCTCGACGTCTCGCAGCTGAAGGCCGTGGTGCTCGACGAGGCCGACGAGATGCTCGATCTCGGCTTCCGCGAGGACATGGAGTTCATTCTCAAGACCACGCCCGAGACGCGCCGCACGCTGCTGTTCTCGGCGACGCTGCCGCGCATGATCATCACGCTGGCCAAGACCTATCAGCAGGATGCCTTCCGCATCGAAGTCGCCGGCCGCGACGGCGGCCACGCCGACATCGAATATCGCGCGGTGCGGATCGCGCCGAACGACGCCGAGCACGCGGTGGTCAATACGCTGCGCTACGTCGAGTCCCCGACCGCGATCGTGTTCTGCGCCACCCGCAACGGCGTGACGCATCTGACCACCGCGCTGCTGGAACGCGGCTTCTCGGTGGTGGCGCTATCGGGCGAACTCACCCAGAACGAACGCACCAATGCGCTGAACGCACTGCGCGACGGCCGCGCCCGCGTCTGCGTCGCCACCGACGTCGCGGCGCGCGGCATCGACCTGCCCAATCTCGGCCTCGTCATCCACGCCGATCTGCCGAACGATCCCGAAGTGATGCAGCATCGCTCGGGCCGCACCGGGCGCGCCGGCAAGAAGGGCATCAGCGTGTTGTTAGTCCCGCCGGCACGGCGGCGGCGCGCCGAGATGCTGCTCAACCTCGCCGGCATCGACGCGGTGTGGGGCACCGCCCCGCAGGCCGAAGAGATCCGCGCGCTCGATCAGCAGCGCATGCTGCAGGACGAGCTGTTCACCGAGGAAGCAAGTGCCGACGATCAGGCACTGGCGCAGACGCTGCTCGCTGAGCGAAGCGCCGAGCAGATCGCGGTGGCGCTCGCTCGCCTGTATCGCGCGCGGCTGCCGGCGCCGGAAGACATTCTCGATCCCGGCGAGCGCGCCCCGCGCGTCCGAGACGAGCGTGCGTCGCGTAGTTCGCGCGACGACCGCGATGGCCCGCGCGAGCCGCGGCCGCGCTCGGCCAAGGCGGCGCAGAAGCATGCGATGCAAGATGGCGTGTGGTTTCGCGCCGCGATCGGCAAGCGCAAGAACGCCGAGGCGCGCTGGCTGCTGCCGATGATCTGCCGCCGCGGCGGCATCACGCGGCAGGACATCGGCGCGATCCGGATTCTCGATACCACGACCGAGTTCGAAATCTCGGCGGCGGCCGCGGTCGATTTCGCCGCGCAGATCAAGCGGCCCGACAAGGACGACAACATCCGCATCGAGCCGTTGATCGGCGCCAAGCCGATCGAGGAGCGCGCCGAGCGGCCGGCGAAAGCTCCGTACGAGGCGAAGCCTGCGCACGAGGCGAAGGCCCCCTACGAGCGCAAATCCGAGCGCGAGACGCGGCGCAGCAAGCGGCCGGACTCATGGTCGCCGCAGATCGAGCCGCTGGCCGATCCGCGCCGCGACAGCCGCGACGACCGACCGCGGAGCAAAAGCTACGACGACCAGCGCGCGCCACGTCACAAGGATGCGTCGTTCGGCAAGGATGGCTTCAAGAAGAAGCCCTTCGACAAGGGCGGCCGCAAGCCGGACCGTGATGGCGACGGCTACAAGCCGGCCGGCTTCAAGCCCGACGGCTTAAAGAAGAAGTCGAAGTCGCGCGACGACAAGCCGGCCTATGTCAGCAAGGCCCGCCGCGCCGATCCATCGGCCAAGAGCCCGGCGTTCAAGAAGAAAGCGAAGAAGTTTCGCGGCTGAGCGCCCGTGAACTCTCTCCGTCGTCATTGCCGGGCTTGACCCGGCAATCCGTCCGCTTTCGCAAAAAGATCCGCCTCAGCGCGCTCCGCGCCGTGCACTCCGCACTACTCATCGCCCGGACGAGCCGGACGACTGCGGAGCGGTGCGCGGGCGGCGTTATGACGTTGCAAGGTTGGTGAGGCTCACGCTGCCTTGCGCTTGCGCGACGAGGTCTTCTTCGCGGCCACCTTCTTCGGTGCGGCGGTCACGGTGGCGATCTGGGTCAGCGACTGCGCCAGCAGTTCGCGCTGCGCGCTCAGCCAGAATGCGTCGGCGTTGCCTTCCGGGCGGCCGGCGTCGTTCCACATATGATAGGCGCGCTCGCGGATCGCTTGGTCCATGTCCTGCATCGGAAACTCCTGTTGCGTTGCGGCGACGATGAACGGGCACGGTTAAGAAATCGCCAATTCGCATACAGCGGAACTGCTACCAATTTCGTCGATCAAATGATCTGATAGCAGTCCAAGCAGCGTTGGTTCACCAGCACGAGTCTCGCCGAACGCGCTGCGGGCGGCCGAAGACGACACCATGACCTTCCCGCAGATCGTCGGCGCATTGATCGACGCCGGTCTCGAGAGCTACGCGATCGACTTCCGCCGCGCCACGGCGATCTATTATCGCCCGACGGCGACAGCATCGAGCTGCCGACGCTGCGGCACGAGGGCCCGGTCGCGACAGCGTTTGACGCCCGACGGTGCAGGCCGCGATCCGCGACGTGCAGCAACTCTGCACGGCTACAGCTATGCGGGCTTCTGCCGCCGGGTGATGGCGGCCGGCTGCGCCTGTGATGTGGTGTCGCTCAGCGGACGCCGCGCCGTGTATCTCGGCCGCACCGCCGAACTTCACGTCGAGCACTTCACCGCCTAGCAGAGCGCCCTCGCCCGGCGATCGTCCGGCGGATCGTCGCGCTTCATTGTTGCTGCTCGAATGGGTGCTACCATCACCCCCCATCCCGCCGCTTCAGCTCCGTTGCGGCGAGCCTCACCACCAAGCGGAGAACACGGCGTGGCGGAACTGATCAAGGCGACCATCGTCTTCGTGCTATCGAATTTTTCCTTGAGCTTCCTCGTGATCGGCCTGTTGTTCGCGCTGGTCGCGGTCGCGCGTGCACCGAAACCGCTGCGGTTCCATGACGTGATCGAACGGCTGCTGGCCTGGCACGTGTTCTGGTCGATCGGCGTCTGCTTTCTGTACAACTTCGTGATGCACGGCTTCTTCGGCAAGATGTCCGCGGCGTTCATCGGCTGGGCCGACAGCCCGTTCCAGTTCGAAGTCGCCACCGCGAGCCTCGGCTTCTCGGTCGTCGGCTTCCTCGCCGCCTTCCGCAGCTTCGACCTCCGCCTCGCCGCCATCCTCGGCCCCAGCGTGTTCAGCCTCGGCGCCGCGATTGGTCACATCTACCAGATGCTGACGCAGCACAATTTCGCCGCGGGGAATGCGGGGGTGGTGTTCTACACGGATATTGGCATTCCGGTGATTGGCGGGGCGCTGTTGTGGCTGTGGTGGCGGAGCCGAAGCGATCCCTCTCCCACGGCCAACGAACTGCTTGCGATGCCGCAGGACGACGGCGAGTTTTCGCGCGAGGCCATGCGGATGCGCGATCCTCAGCTGTGACGTGCCTGATCGCCGCCGGACGTTGTTCGGGCCACGCGAGCGACGTGCCATCGTAGGGCGGGTTAGCCGAAGGCGTAACCCGCCGAACGACCGCTGGGCTTGTATCGGCGTAATGGCGGATTAAGCTGCGCTAATCCGCCCTACGGGCCAAGATGCTTCGCTCGCCCGGGCGACCATGCACCCCGCTCACAACAAGTGATCTGCTGCGGCATTTCCGCGACGAGCTTGTGACTGGTAGACGTGCGGAAAACGAGCGTCGGGGTTTGGGGGGCAGAATGCACGAGGAAGATGCGCGTCAAATACGCCGGAAATCGTGGTGCGCTGAGCAACTAGAGTTTGTCCATCGCCTTTGTACAAAGGCGCTGGTTCTTTCGCCATTCGCTGTTGTCGTGCTGTTCTTTGTAGTGGCGGTGTCTGCGCACGTTTTCAAGCCTACCGCGGTCAATTTGGGTATTCCGCGATTGCTATGGAAGCAACGCCAGTTCATGGCCGGTCGCCTGGACCGCGGACACATCGAGATGCTTTTTGCGACTTTTGACGTCGTGATTGTATGTATTCTGTTCCTTGCAGTTGTTCGAGTGCTGACTGGAGTGTTTTCGAATGACGCAATTCGGATTGCCGGTGAGAGGCTTGAAGCGTGGAAATCTGGAGGGCGGTCGACTCTGTCGTTTATCTTCGCCGCGCTAATGCTTGGGCCGATTGCGACATTCGAGTCATTGAATTTCGAAATGGTGATGTCGGCAGATTCGCTTCGGTCGCTCTCGATTGCATTGCCGATGGGCTTTGTTTGTCTGATGGCATTCATGTTCTGTGCTGGTGTTTTGTTCTCGACAGAAGGCGTTATGGCGCTCGTCTATTTGGTCTCATGGTTGGTTCGTGGCCTGATAAGGAAAATCAATAAGGTGATCCAAAGAGAGGGGGCGCATGAAGATGGCTAGCACGAGTGTATATGGGGCGAGTGCTGCTACTCAGCAGGCCGTCACGCAATCGAGACTCCCGGATGTCGCTTCGCTCACCCGGGCTACTATGCGATGATCGCTCCCTCGTCGTCCAACCCTCGTTCGTCATTCCGGGGCGCGCGTGCCGCGCGCCCCGGAATGACGGACGAAAGGCGGGCCTCGGACATCCAAGGTACACAGCAGAAAGCCCCGGAGCATCGCTCCGGGGCTTGTCGTTCTCCGATGGATGACCGGGTCAAGCCCGGCCATGACGGCGTGAGTA
>NZ_JBMDXE010000206.1:0-19502 GCF_048594845.1 Rhodopseudomonas sp.
CAACTTCAAGACGTTCTTCGCGCCGGTGTCGTTCGGCCCGACCGGGATCGCCAACTCCTACATCCCGCCGGTCTATCAAATCCAGCAGGGCAAGGTTCAGGTGGTGCTTCCTGCCGACCTGGCGACGGCTCCGTTCCGCGCGAACGTCGCTGACTGATCGGGCGATCCGACAGTCGTACGCCCGTGTCCGTCTGGTTGTGAAGGTCTAGCGATGCTTTGGATACAGGTGCTGGTCAACGGGCTCGCCCTCGGCGGCCTGTATGCCTGCATTGCGGCCGGTTTCTCCCTGGTCTGGGGGGTGCTCAACATCATCAATATTCTGCACGGGTCGTTGATTGTGCTCGGCGGTTATCTGGCGTTCTTCGCTCATCAACAGTTCGGTGTCAGCCCGTTCGTGCTGGCGCCCTTCGCGGGCGCGGCGACCTTCCTGCTCGGCTATGGCCTGCAGCGCTTCGTCGTGAACCCGGTGATGGGCAGGCCGGTGCTGATCACGCTGGTGCTGACCTTCGGCCTCAATCTGTTCCTCGACAACGCCATGCTGGCGGCGTTCAAGGCCGACTATCGCAAGATCAACCTGCAGCCACCGCTCGGCGTGGCTGAGATCGGCGACATCATCGTTCCGATGGACCGCCTCTACGCGACCGCCGAGGGGTTGGTGCTGGTCGGTGCGCTGTGGCTGCTGTTGCGTTCGACGCAACTCGGCCGCGCGATCGTCGCTGTCAGAATGGACCGCGATGCGGCGGCGCTGATGGGCATCAACGTGAAATGGACGTATGCAATTGCGTTCGGTCTGGGGACTTTCATGGCGGGCGCATCCGGTGCGCTGCTGGCCGGGATCTTCCCGATCTCGCCGGTGTCGTCGAGCGGCTATCTCGGCAAGGCCTTCGTGATCTGCGTGCTGGGCGGCCTCGGCAGCATTCCGGGCGTCGTGCTTGGCGGTTTCGTGCTCGGCATCATCGAGAGTTTTGGGGCGGTTGCGCTCGGGCCGGAGCATGCGTTGACGATCTCGTTCGTGCTGCTTCTGGTGCTGCTGGTGGTGAGGCCGACGGGGCTGCTCGGTCGAAAGGGATTCAGCTGATGCTCCAGCGAGTGTTCGCAGCCGGCATGACCCTGCTCGCCCTCGCGGCTTTGCTGGCGATCGGCGACAACTACGTGCTGCGATTGGCATCGACGGCGGCGATGTATGCGACGCTGGCGATCGCGTGGAATATCGTCGGCGGTTTTTCCGGCTATCCCTCATTCGCCACCGCGGCGTTCTTCGGCCTGGGCGCCTATGTCGGCGGCGTGTCGTTGTCGCATGGCGTGCCGCTCTACGTCGCCTGGGTCGGCGCCGGTCTGGCGACGGCGGCGTTCGCCTCGGCGTTGGGGCTGGAGATCCTGCATCTGCGGGGACACTACTTCGCGATCGGCAGTCTGGTGATCGCCGACGTGCTGCGCGAGGTCACCACCACGTGGACGTCGCTGACCGGCGGTGGCATGGGGCTGAACGTGCCGCTGCTGATGGGCAGTCCGGCAACGCAAGCGCGGGTGGTGTGGCTGGCCATGGTGGTGGTCGCGGTGGCCGCCTGGCTGACGTCGTGGTGGATCTGGCGCGCGCGGCTCGGCGTCGCGCTGCGCTGCATCGAGCAGAACGAGGACGCGGCGCAAGTGATCGGCATCGATACGCGCACCGCGAAGGTCGCGGCGTTCTCGATCTCCAGCCTGTTCATCGGCACGGTCGGGGCGATCTACGCGTCCTGGGTCAACTACATCGATCCCACCGACGTCTACGACGTGTCGCTCTCGGTGAAGCCGATCATCATGGCGATGCTGGGCGGTGTCGGGACGCTTGGCGGTCCGGTGATCGGCGCGCTCGCGTTTCTCGGCCTGGAGGAACTGATCTGGCGCAACAGCCTGGAATTCCACGCCGGATTTCTTGGGCTTCTGGTGGTCGCGCTGGTGCTGTTCTTGCCCGGCGGATTGCGGGATCTGCAGGGCAGGGGGATCTGGACGTGGCTTACCTCGGCGCTTCTGCGGGGGCGGCTGCGATGACGGCGCTGCTCCGATTCTCGGCCGTATCGAAGAAGTTCGGCGGTCTGCTGGCGCTGGACGATGTCACGGTCACCCTGAAGGAAGGCGAGATCATCGGCCTGATCGGGCCGAACGGCGCCGGAAAGACGACCTTCGTCAACGTCGTCACCGGCGTGCTCGCGCCGTCGTCCGGCACCGTGCACTTCCGCGACAAGCGGATCGACGGGATACGGCCCGACCGAGTCGCACGGGCGGGCATCGCGCGCACCTTCCAGATCGTCCAGCCATTCCCGCGTTTGACCGCACGGGAGAACGTCGCGGCAGCGGCGCTGTTCGCCGGCGGAGCCGACACACCCGCCGAGGCGAGCCGCGTCGCCGATACGCATCTCGCCTTTTGCGGGCTGGCGCGCGAAGCCGACAAGCCGGCGGGCTCGTTGACACTGGCCGGACGCAAGCGGCTTGAACTCGCCAAGAGCCTCGCCGCCGGGCCGAAGCTGTTGCTGCTCGACGAGGTCAATGCCGGCTTGAATGCCGCGGAGATCGACGACGCATTGCGGCTAATTGCCGAGATCGCCGACCGTGGCATCACCGTGCTGCTGATCGAGCATCTGATGAAAGTGGTGTCGCGTTCGTGCCGCCGGCTTCTGGTGCTGCATCAAGGCCGGCTGATCGCCGACGGCCCGACGGCGGACGTGATGGCCGACGACGGCGTGATTGAGGCTTATCTCGGCAGGCGCTATGCCGAAGCCCAGCGCGGAGCCGGAATATGACGGCGCCGTTGTTGCAGGTGAACGACCTGGCGGTCGCCTATGGCGATGTGCAGGTGGTCTGGCAGGTCGATCTGACGGTCGAGCAGGGCAGCGTGGTCGCTCTGGTCGGCTCCAACGGCGCCGGCAAGACCACGCTGCTGCGTGCGATCTCCGGCCTGCTGCCGACGCGCGCCGGCAGCATCGCGGTTGCGGGCGAGCGTCTGGCGGCGGCGCGCCCAACCGACTTCGTCCGCCGTGGTGTGGTGCACGTTCCGGAAGGGCGGCGGCTCTTTCCCGGTCTGTCGGTGTTCGACAATCTGATGCTCGGGGCGTTTCTGCGCAGCGACAAGGCCGCCATCGCCGCCGACATCGAACGCGTGTTCTCGCTGTTTCCGCGATTGCGCGAGCGGCGCAGGCAGGACGCCACGACACTATCCGGCGGCGAGCAGCAGATGTGCGCGATCGGGCGCGGCCTGATGGCGGCGCCGAAGCTGCTGTTGATAGACGAATTGTCGTTGGGGCTGTCGCCCTTGGTGGTCGACGAACTGATCGCTGCGCTGCGGCGGGTCAACGCCGATGGCACCAGTCTTTTGGTCGTGGAGCAGGACGTGGCGACCGCGCTCGAATTTGCCGATCGCGCCTATGTCATCGACCAGGGCCGCACGATCGCCGCGGGCCCCGCCGCCGTTGTCGCCAAGGATCCTTCGATCCGCGCCGCCTATCTCGGACTGTAACGCCCATCAGCAAGGTTCAACTGCCATGACCGCTCAGCGCCCGCGGGTCGAGTACTTCTTCAGTTTCATTTCGCTGTGGTCGTATATCGGCAGCCTGGTGTTTCAAGACCTCGTCCGTCGCCACGACGTCGAGGTCGTCTACAAGCCGATTGATCTTCTCGCGGTGTTTGCCGCCGGCGGCGGCAAGCCGGTCCGACAGCGGCCGCCGCAGCGGCAGGCCTATCGGCTAGTGGAGATGGAGCGCTGGAAAGCGATCCGCGGCATTCCGCTGGTGACTTGGCCCAAGTTCTACCCGGCCGACCCATCGCTTGGACACCGCCTGATGCTCGCCGCGATCGCGGAGGGCGCCGACGTGTCGGCGTTCGTACATGCCGGGCTGAAAGCGGTGTGGGCGGATGAGCTGAACATCGAGGATCCCGACACGTTAGTCGCGCTCGCGGACCGCAGCGGCCTCGACGGTGGTCGCCTGCTCGAGCGCGCCGCCGATCCAGACCTGATCGCGTGCGAAGCCGGACTGACCGCGGAGGCGAACGACCGCCAGTTGTTTGGCGCACCGTTCTATTTCTTTCGGGGCGAGCCGTTCTGGGGGCAAGACCGGCTCGATCTGCTGGAGCAGGCGGTCGAGTCGGGGCGGCCGCCGATCCTGCCTCCTGCGGTGATCTGAGGCGAAGACGCCGAGCAGCCGCCGCCCGCCGCTGGCCGCGTCATTCGGCAGCGGACGCGGCGTCGGCCGGGGCGGCTTCGACGATGGTGACTGTTCCGGCCTCGTTGTCGGTCTTGGCGAACACGGTGAAGAACTCGATCTCCGGCGCCATCCCGTAGCGTTGAATGATGCCGTCCCACCACGGTCCCGAGTAGAACGCCTCCGCGTCCGCCTTGCTCCGCCATTGATACACCCCGCCGGCGACGCCGCGCTCGCTACAGATGAAGTGCTTGCTGAGCAGTCCCTTCACCTCAGAAAAGCCGGGAGCGATTGCTTCGAAATGAGCGCGGCACGCTGCCCGATCGATTTCGGCCGGCAGGCGATAGCGCACGATTGCAGTGATCATCGGCGTCCTCTTTAGACTGTTAGCCTAGCGAACGAGGTCTTTTTCGCAAGCGACGTGTCGTCTTTCACCCGCCTGCGGTCTTTCCGCCGTCGATCGGAATTACCGCGCCGGTCACGTAACCGGCGGCGGCGGACGACAGAAACAACGCCAGGCCTTTGATCTCGTCAGGTTGGGCGATGCGGCCGAGGGGAACGGTCGCCGCTTCGCGCGCCTCGTTGTCGCCGTTGAAGAAGCGCCCGTCATTGATGTTTGTTTTGAACGGTCCGGGTGCGACGCAGGCGGCCGTGAAAGAGGCGGAGTCTGCGCCTGTCTCGATCGCCGTGTAGTAGGTGCCGTGGTCGCGGAGATAGGGTGCGAGGATCTCCGTCCAATAGCCGCCACCCGGCTAGATCTCGATCACGCCTGCTGTGCGGCGTGAGCCCGAAGAAACGCAACTCCTCGTGGGGGGCGGCGGACGGCGTGGCGCTTGACGAAAAGCTCGCTGCGCTGCGGTCCGGCAATCGCCGCCTGCAACGCTTTATCCTCCTGCGTCGGCTCGGCGGCCGCGGCGGCGCCGACAACGAGCGTGCAGCACAACCGTCCGGTGACGATCCTGCGTAACAGTGAAGTGGCGTCATGACATGCTGCATCTGATCCGTCGGCATTGGTGTAGCACGCTCACGGCAAATACACTTGGCCCTCGCACTGCGGGTGCCGGGGCCCTCATCCGTGATGCTCCGGATTGCAGGATATTGGCGGGCCTGGAGACGAAGGACGTGCTGTAGCGCACGTCTCGGCCGGAATGTCCTGCCAAAATAACTTGGCTATTGCGAATGAGTTTCTTTCTTTCGAGGGGTGACTATGCACGGCCGCATCGGCATCGCACATAAGAGGGCGATGAGTAGGGATCATAGGGACGATCGCGGCGCGCATGCGTCGCATCGAGCAGGATCATGACGAGACTTCCGCTTCGAACGATTGAAGATGCGCCCGAAGACGCCAAGGCACGGCTGACGACAGCCGAGAACAACAACGGCTTTCTGCCCAACCTGGTCCGGTTACTCGCCAATGCGCCGGTGGCGCTGGAGGCATATCAGACGCTGGGGGCGATCAATGCGCGTGCGAGTCTGACGCTCGCCGAGCGCGAAGCGGTGCAGATCACGGCGGCCACCGTTCACGGCTGCGGCTTCTGCGTCGCCGGTCACACCGCGCTCGCCTACAAGCAGGCCGGCCTCGCGGAGAATGTCGTGACGCCGCTGCGCGAGGGCGTGCACGGCGCCGACGCGCGGCTCAACGCGGTCGCGGATTTCACGCGGGCCGTGATCCGGTCGCGCGGCGCGGTTCACGATGATGAGCTTGCCGCGTTCGTTGCGGCCGGTTTCAGCGAAGCCGCCGCGCTCGAAGTCGTGCTTGGTGTCAGCCTCGCAACACTGTGCAACTTCGCCAATAATCTCGGCCAGCCGGCGCTCAATCCGCAGCTCGAGCCGTTCGCCTGGCAGAACTCCGCCCAGGCGGCCGAATAGCATCGTGCCGATTGATCAGATGTCCGGCGTCACCACGCGATTGAAGGACTGGCTGACGTCCGAGGCCGGCGCGCTCGATAGCAGCGGCGCGCTGGCTGCGAAGGTGTTGCCGCGGTTGGGGGAATCCGGCCAGTTCCGGGTCGGCGTTGCGGTGCAAGTCGGCGGCGCCGGCGGTGATGTCACCGACGCAGTCGCGGCGATCGCCGCCGTGTCGGAATTGTCGCTCGCGGCCGGCTTCGTGTTCTGGGGGCAGCGCACCTTCATCGAGTATCTGCTGCAGAGTCCCAACACCGCGCTACGCGACAACAAGCTTTCCGATCTACTGGCCGGACGCCGGGCAGGGGCGACCGGGCTCTCCAATGCGATGAAATACCTGTCGGGGTTCGAGGCCCTGCAGATCAAGGCAAGCGACGACAACGGCGCGATCCGCCTGCACGGAAAGCTGCCCTGGGTCACCAATCTGCAGCCGTGTGGCTTCGACGTCGCCGCGGCGATCGAGGACGAACGCGGCACGGCCTTCGTCGCGAGCCTGTCGTCCGACGACGACGGGTTGCAGCGGTCGCCGGACCTCGATCTGATGGCGCTGCGCGGCACCAGTACGGCGGCGATCGCGCTCGATGGCGTGGCCATTGCTGCGGATCGCATCTTGCATCCGGACGCGCGGGCCTGGCTGCCGAAGGTGCGGCCGGCATTTCTCGGCCTGCAATGCGGCATGTCGATCGGGCTGGCGCGGCGCGCGATCGCCGAGGCTTCGCATAGCCTAGACGCCGGGCGCGACATCCTTGCGGAGCCACTCAAGCAACTGACGAAGGACTTGGCGCGCGCCCAGGCGCAGCTGTTCGAAGGGCTGCTCGACGGCCGTTTCGAAGCCCGGCCGGCGCCATTATTCCGGCTGCGCATCAGGCTTGCGGAGATCGCGCTGGAAGCGGTTCAGCTCGAGCTGTCGACCGCGGGCGGCAAAGCCTATCTGTCGCAGCCCGGCCGCGATTTCCAGCGGCGCTGGCGCGAGGCGGCCTTCATCCCGGTGATCACGCCGAGCTTGGTGCAACTCAAGACCGCGCTACGCGCGCACGAACAGCCCTCCGCGGTCGGCGAGCTCGCATGAGCGCATCACCGGTGCTCGAAGCCAGCGCCATCGCGCTCAACTACACCGGCCACGGCCCGGCCGTGCTGGAGGGATTCGACTTCGCGCTGCAGGCGGGCGAGGTGGTCAGCATCCTCGGTGCCAGCGGGGTCGGCAAATCCAGCCTGCTGCGGGTGATGGCCGGATTGCAGCGGCCGACCAACGGCGCCGTGCGGGTCCACGGCGTCGCGGTCGACGGCGCCCATCCGCGCGTCGCGATCGCGTTTCAGGATCCGAGCCTGCTGCCGTGGCTGACGCTGGAGCGCAACGTCGCGTTCGGGCTCGACTTCAAGCACCAGCCTAAATTGCCTGCGGCGGAGTCGCGACAGCGTGTCGACGACGCCATACACGAGGTGGGGCTGTCGCACGCGCGGCGCCACTATCCGGCGCAACTCTCCGGCGGCATGGCGCAGCGCACCGCGCTGGCGCGCTGCCTGGCCCGCCGGCCCGAGATCCTGCTGCTCGACGAGCCGTTCGGCGCGCTCGACGAAGTGACGCGCAGCGAGATGCAGCATCTGTTGCTGGCGGTGGTCCGCCTGCATCGCACCGCCGCCGTGCTGATCACCCACGACATCGACGAAGCGTTGCTGGTCTCCGATCGCGTGCTGCTGCTCGGCGGCGCGCCGGCCTGCGAGATCGGCGCCTGGACCATCGATCTGCCGAAGCCGCGCGAGGACTACGTCGCCGAACTCGGCCAGATCCGGATCGAGATCCTGCGCACGCTGCGCGACGCCGCAAAACGACATTAAGGGGGAAATCCACGATGGCATTCGAAGACCAGTTCTCGCGCCGCGACCTGATGAAGCTGTCGGCGCTGCTCACCGCGTCGGGTGCACTGCCGCTGCTCCGCAGCTTTGAGGCGCGCGCCCAGGAGGCCGACGCGCCGGTGCGGATCGGCTATCTGCCGATCACCGACGCCACCCCGCTGCTGGTGGCGCACGGCAAGGGATTCTTCGAAGCCGAAGGTCTCAAGGCCGAGAAGCCGGTGCTGCTGCGAAGCTGGGCGCAATTGCTAGAGGCATTCATCTCCGGTCAGGTCAACGTCGTGCACCTGCTGTCGCCGATCACCGTGTGGGCGCGGTTCGGCAGCAAGGCGCCCGCCAAGGTCGTGGCGTGGAACCACACCGGCGGTTCGGGGCTGACGGTGGCACCGCAGATCGGCAGCGTGAAGGATCTCGGCGGCAAGACGGTGGCGATTCCGTTCTGGTACTCGATCCACAACGTCGTGCTGCAGGCGCTGCTGCGCGAGAACGGCCTGACGCCGGTGACCAAGCGCTCCGGCGAGCCCGCCGCAAGTGAAGTCAATCTGGTGGTGATGGCGCCGTCCGACATGGTGCCGGCGCTGGCGTCCAATCAGATCGCCGGCTTCATCGTCGCCGAGCCGTTCAACGCCACCGCGGAGACGCTCGGCGTCGGCAAGATCCTGCGCTTCACCGGCGACGTCTGGAAAAATCACGCCTGCTGCGTGGTGTTCATGCACGAGCGCGATCTGCAGCAGCGCCCGGAGTGGACGCAAAAAGTCGTCAACGCCCAGGTCAAGGCGCAACTGTGGATCCGCGACCACCGGGCCGAGACGGCGGCGCTGCTGTCGAAGGAAGGCGCCAACAAGTACACGCCGCACGGCACCGCGGTGCTGGAGAAGGTGCTGGCCGCGCCGGACACGGACGTCGACGCCTACGTCAAGTCGGGTGCGATCCGCAACGCCGACTGGCGCGAGCGCCGCATCGATTTCCAGCCCTATCCGTTCCCGAGCTACACCGAGGAGCTGGTGCGCCGGCTGAAGGACACGCTGATCGAAGGAGACCGCAGCTTCCTTGCGGCGCTCGATCCGGCGCAGGCGGCGCAGGAGCTGGTCGATGATCGGTTCGTCAAAGCGGCTGTCACCGCGGCGGGTGGCCTCGCCGCGTTCGGGCTGCCGAATTCGTTTACGCGAACAGAAGTCGTGGTGGCGTGACGGCGAGTTGGACCAGCACCGAGGTCAGCGTCGCGCCGGGCGGTCGCGGGAGCACAGCCGGGGTGAAAGCCGCAGCGCGGCCGCGCTGGCGCGCGGCGGCGAGCAGCGGCCTGCTCGGTGCCGCCGGACTGATCGTGCTGATCATGCTGTGGTGGATCGGCACCGATCTGGTCGCGGCGCCCGGCAGCTTCCTGCGACATTTCTCGCCGACCAGCGCGTTCGCCAGTCTGGCGCAACTCGTCACGCAATCCGATCTGCCGGTGCATGTCCTGGTCAGCCTGCGCCGCATTCTGATCGGGCTCGGCTTTGCGCTGTTGATCGGCGTGCCGGTCGGGCTCGTGGTGGGGCGCTCGGGGGTGCTGAACGCGGCGACGTCGCCTGCCTTTCAGTTTCTGCGGATGATCTCGCCGCTGTCGTGGATGCCGATCGCCGTGATGGTGTTCGGCGTCGGCGATCGGCCGATCTATTTCCTGCTGACGTTCTCCGCGGTGTGGCCGATCCTGCTGTCGACCGCCGACGGCGTCCGGCGGCTGGAGCCGAGTTGGCTGCGGCTCGCCGCCAGCCTGTCGGCGACGCGGTGGGAGACGTTGCGGCACGTCATCATTCCCGGTGTGCTCGGCCATGTGCTGATCGGGCTGCGGCTCGCGATCGGCATCGTCTGGATCGTGCTGGTGCCGTGCGAAATGCTCGGCGTGTCGGCGGGGCTCGGTTACTTCATCCTGGATACGCGCGACCGGCTGGCTTATTCCGAGCTGATGGCGATGGTGCTGCTGATCGGGCTGCTCGGCTTCCTGCTTGATGCCGGCGCCCGCGCGCTGTATCGGCTGGCGGCGCGCAGCAGCTAAACAGCGGAGCAAGACCCACGTCCGCTTGTCGTCCGCTGAAGAGGGCGAACGTCGGCCGTGGTATTTCACTAAACCGGGGGCCATCTATCCCGGGCGTCAACACAGGAGACACCATGTCGCGCGTATCGCTCAAGACCAAGGCCGACCTGCCGGCTCCATTCGTCGCCCACATAGGTGCTAAGCCGCGGCAGCGGTCTCGATCGCCCGGCGCACCGCTGGCGAGGGGCCGAGCGGGTTTTCATTGAAGGCGAGCGAGATGATCGGAGTGGTGGCGTCCGCGCTCATGCCGACTCTCCTGGTGTCGTGACCACGTAGCTACGTGGAATTCGGTCTCGCCGGGCGCGTCACCCTCGGCCTACGCCAATATAGCAGACGAAAATCCACCATAGCGGACATCGTTGCCAATACCTTGGCGCTGCCGCCGACTTGTTGGAGGAAAGCGCAGGGAAGATCCTATTCGTGATTGAGTGATTAGCGTCGCAATCTTACTCTTCAGTCCAACAGACGAAGCAAATTCGTCCCAACCGATGGAGAGAACAATGAACACCGCGATGCAGATGATGCCCATGATGCCGATGCCCATGCCCATGCCGATGATGGGCGGGATGCCGGGTATGATGAATCCCATGATGATGAACCCGATGATAGCGGGCATGTCGATGATGGGCATGCCGGACATGGCGATGCCGGGAATGGCCATGCCAATGATGATGTGCAAAATGACCTGCACGATGTCGCCGGCCGGCATGATGACCTGCGAGATGGCGCCGATGGATCCGGCCATGAAAGACATGTTCATGCAGTGCTGCCAGACCATGATGACCATGATGAACAGCGGCATGCCGATGATGATGAACTGCGGCGGCACGATGATGATGGGGACGATGGCCAAGGCGTAATTCGCCGCATCGATCGCCAGAATGTCAGCAGAGCCGGATCTATGCCGGCCCTGTTTCTGTCGCCATCATCCAACCGCTTCGACGTAGGTCATCACAAGATAGAGCACGGCTTCGTCGACTCCGAGATTGCGATAGCTGTGCGGTACGTCCGCTTCGAATAGGATGGCATCGCCGGCGCTGAGCACTACGGGGCGCTCGCTTCCGGAGGAAATCTCGACGGCGCCCTTGGCCACCACCAGATTTTCGCGCGTGCCGGCGGCATGCGGCTCGGCGTCCTCGCGATGCAGCGGGGCCAGTCGCAGTTCGTAAAACTCCACCTGCCGTTCGCCGTCGAACGGAAACAGGGCGCGGGAGGTGAATTGTCTCTGGTTCGACGTCAGCAGCTTGGCCTCGGTGCGCCGTAGCACCTGCGCACGATGGCCGCCTTCAGTGGCAATCAGCCGCGCGAAGGGGACGCCCAGAGCGCTCGCGACTTTCCAGAGGGTGCCGATGGTCGGGACGCTCTTGCCGGTCTCGATCTGCCCGAGCATGGCGCGGCTAACGCCGGATTGCTTCGCCAGGCGCTCGAGCGAATGCCCTTGCCGCACCCGTAGCCGCCGCAGATTGTTTCCGACGATCGCGGCCAGATCGACCAAAACGTCCTTGGCATCGCCATCGCCTTCGCTCGACTCGAGCCGGAAGGTGGCGTCGCTCATTCCACCGCTCCGGGCGCGTAGCAGCCGATCATCGGAATCGGCGCTATCACCCAGGCTGGCCAGAAGCCGAAGAAGTAGGCTTGGCCGTGGAATGGAAACGGCTGATATTGATCCAGTGTCGGAAACGTGCCGACCGAGGCCGCCGCCTTGCGCTGCGCCCGATAGGTGGAGAGATCGATTACATTCGCCGATTGCGCCGACACGGAAGCCTCGTCTTCATTCATCGATGGGCAATGGTGATCCAGAAAGCACGCGCTGACAATCGCTGCGGCGAGAAAACAAAGCTATAGTCGCGTCGGTGCCGTCTTGCGGCAGGTCATTTCCGCGCGATAATCGGCGGCAGGAAGGATTTACTACTGACGTTCCGAAAGCGACTCGCGGTCGCTCAAATTCCGATCGTGGGTCCGTTGCGCTGCTCGGAGAGTTGCATCGGTAGCGCCGTGATGGACTTGATCTTCTCCATGGCGAAGCGCGAGGTGACGTTCCTGAGCGCCGCGGTTCCGATCAGTTTGCGGTAGAACTGATCATAGGCCTTCATGTCGGGAACAACCACGCGCAGCACGTAGTCGAAGTCGCCGGTGAGGCGATACATCTCGACGACTTCCGGCATCTGCTTCAGCGCGACCGCGAACGAGGTCTGCCATTCTGCGGAATGGTCACCGCTTTCGATGAATACGAAGACGGAAAGCCCGAGGCCCATCTTCACCTGATCGACGATCGCGACCCGTCCGGTGATGACGCCGTCCATCTGGAGACGCTGGATGCGCTTCCAGCATGGTGTCGACGACAGGTTTACGCTAGCAGCGACTTCCGCCACCGACAGTGTGGCATCTTCCTGCAACAAACGCAGGATCTTGAGATCGACGCTATCGAGAGGGCGGAACATTCGGCATTTGGCTGGCTCGGACAATTGCGTAGGCATACGAACGGCACCGCCGGTGCAGCCCGAACGGATGCCGTTGGCGCGATCTAACGATCGATCAGCCGCTGTGACAACGGACGCAACGCAACTTGAAAGGTGGTTCTGTGCGGTGGGTTCGCGCGAGAACGGTGAACTTCGCAAGCCTCTCTTGGCAGGGCGCACGTTCTCGCGTGCTGTGCGTGGCGAAGCCCAAACTTGCGCTCAGGCGGCTCGCCCGGTGAACTCGGCGACCCAACCGGATGCATCACTGAGGTAGCGCACCGCCTTGATGCGTCGTGTCGCGGTCAGGCGGAAGTTGTGTTCGAGGCCCGCCGGGACAACGATGAAGTCGCCCGGTTCGACGAAGAGATCGGCGCGGTGGCCGTCGACGATGACCCCGAACACGCCTTCGCCGTCCAGGATGTGACGAATCTCGTTGCCGGGATGTCGATGCCAATCCTCGAATTTGGTAGCGAGCTGCTCGTTGTCGCGGCGATCCGGATGCAGCATGATCAGATCGCGCGACGGGAATTCGGGGCGCGGCGGAAGCGCCGCGAGCACGTCCCGCGTCGCTTCGTCGTCGAGCAGCGGACGCGCGAGAAGTGGACCAAGTTTCGGAGTGATGGGATGGTGCTCGACAACGATGCCGTGCGCGCTCGCCAGCGCGCCGAGATCTGCGTCAGTTCCCTCGCGTCCGTCTTCGAAGATTAGTCTCGCCATCGCGTGTCGTGCTCCGTGGGTCGTTGGTATCTGCTGTAGTCAATCACGCCGGTTCGCGTTCGGCTTGGGCGCGTTCGGCGGCGACGAGGCGGTCGGCCCATCCGCTCGACCATTCACGGAGCTGATGCGGGTCGAGTGGCGTCGGCACCTTGGACTCGGTGTGGTCGGCAATGCGCCGTGCCAACTGGCGATAGACGTCAGCCTGCGCCGATTGCGGCGCCGCCTCGATGGTGGTGCGACCGCTCAGCTCCGCCTGGGTGACGGTCAGCGAGCGCGGCACGTATTGGACGATCGGAGTTGCGGTGCGGGCCGCAAAATCGTCGATAACGTCGCGCTGGAAGTCCGTGTTGATCGAATTAGCGATGATGCCGCCGAGCAAGGCGCCGCCGGAATTGGAGAAGCGCTCGATGCCCCGGAACAGGTTGTTGGCGGCGTAGATCGCCATGAAGTCGGACGACGACACCGTGAACACGTGCTCGGCGATGCCCTCGCGCACCGGCACGGCAAAGCCGCCGCACACGACGTCGCCGAGCACGTCGTAGATCACGAAGTCGAGGTCGAGTTCCTCGAACACGCGCTGCTGCTTGAGGAGTTCGACAGCGGTGATGATGCCGCGGCCGGCACAGCCGACGCCGGGTTGCGGGCCGCCGGCCTCGACGCAGTAAATGCCGCCGAATCCCTGGAAGATCGCCTCGTAAGCGTCGACGCGGCGTCGTTCGGCCAACAGATCGAGCACAGAGGGGATGTAGGCTCCGCCGCGCAGTGTGTTGGTCGAGTCCGCCTTCGGATCGGCGCCGAACTGCATCACCTTGTAGCCGGCTTCGACCAGCGCGGCGCTGATGTTGGACGTGGTGGTCGACTTGCCGATGCCGCCCTTTCCGTAGATTGCGATCTGTTTAAGCGTTCTGGCCATATCGGCGTCTCCTGATCAGACAAAATGCGACCGGCGTCAGCCGTGCGAGAATGTCGGCTCGGCGCTGAGGCCGTCGCCGTAGAGCTGGGCGGTGTAGTCGGAAACACCGGGGACGCCGCAGGCATCTGCACGGCATTGGTTGCAGTCGTGGAACACGCGCAAATGGCGCTCGGCCTCGGCCCGCGCGACATAGCGCTTCATCAGGCCGGGCGCCGGGAGGTGCGCGAAGCGGTGCTGCGGGATCAGCGGGATGATGTTGATCAGCCGGGCGCCGGCCGCCGCGACCTCTGCGGCGATATCACCGACATGATCCTCGTTGATGGTCGGGATCAGCACGGTATTGATCTTGATGGTGAGGCCGAGCGCCGCGGCGCGAGCGATGCCTTCCAGCTGATTGGCGATCAGCCGCTCGCCCGCCGCAATGTCGTCCAGCCGGTGGCGCTGCCAGGCGATCTTGGGAGTGATCTTGGCTTGAATCGCCGGGTCGACCGAGTTGACGGTGACGGTCAACGTCTCGACGCCGAGCTCGGCGATCTGGTCGACGCGCTCGGGCAGCATCAGTCCATTGGTGGAGAGACAAAGAGTCAGTTGCGGCCAGCGCCGACGCACCGCCAAGAACGTCTCCAGGGCATGATCGGTCGCCAGCGGATCGCCCGGGCCGGCGATGCCGACGACCGACAGGGGCGGGCAAAGCTGGAGCGCGCGTTCGACGATGTCGAGCGCTTGTTCGGTCGACAGCAGCCGCGTCGCAACGCCGGGCCGCTGGTCGCTGCGATTGAGGTCGCGTTTACAGAACGAGCAGTCGATGTTGCAGCCCGGGCTGACTGGCAAATGCAGCCGCGCGGCACGGGCGTGGCCTTCGGGCGTTGTGCTGAAACAGGGATGCCGGCCTTCGAGCGCCGGAAAGGCGGGCGTCGGCGCCGTCTGGTCGGGCGTGATCGTCTTGAGCTGGATCGTCATGCCGCGCGCCGTTTTCGCAGCAGATCGCTGGCTTTCAGTTCGCGGATGACCGTGTCCACCGCGTCGTCGGTCTCGAACGCCAGGATGCCGAGCGCGCTCAGGCGATTGACCCCGCACTCGCCGATCTGCGCCACCACCACGGCCGCGCAGTCGGCGACGAGATCGACCGAGACGTCGAGCGGGTCGCGGCGATTGTCGCTACGCGCCGCACCGCAGCCGGGAACGTTGCGCCTTGTCTCCAGTAATTGAGGCACGCAGCTGGCAATATCCCAGATCTGAAACTGCAACGCATAGCCGAAGTGCTCGGTGACGCCGACGCCGTTGCCTGTCGCGACTGCTATCTTGATCGACCCCGAGTCTGTCATGGGCGAAGTCATCCAAGGCGATATGGCGCCAACGCGAACGACCGCGAATTGCGGACATCTGATTAGCTAACTCATTCGCCAGAGGATTGGCTTTCGTTGTTGGCTTCAAGAAATGATGCGTGTTCTGCGTGAACGCGGCCGGCGTATAGTCCGATGCTACGTCCGATGGTGCGCGGTATGCCACTGCCGCTGCGACGCAGGTTCGCGAGCTGCGCTGTCACAGATTGCTCGCGCGCGAGTCAGGAACCGCCACCGGTGGTGTGATGTGAGACGGTGGCATTTCGGTTCAGTGAAGAACAACATCATCTTTCGGGAAGCGTGACGATACGAACGTCCTGCGAAATCGCCCGACAGGCTGCGTTATTTCCGAACTAAGCGAGCCTTATTGACGGCGTCATCCGGCAGGAATCACTTAGCGGATGAAACCAGCCGGAACGGCATCACGCGGAATTGTGGGACGCGATCGTGAGCCTTGCAGAACTCGCCAAATGGAAGACGGGCGCGCCCAAAGGCGTGCTCGACCTGATCGGCAACACGCCGCTGGTCGAGCTGACGCGGCTCGACACCGGGCGCTGCCGGCTATTCGCCAAGCTGGAAGGGCAGAATCCCGGCGGGTCGATCAAGGATCGTCCGGCGCTGGCGATGATCGAGGCATTCGAGCGCAGCGGAGAGCTGCGCCCCGGCGGCACGTTGGTCGAAGCGACGGCCGGCAACACCGGCCTTGGCCTCGCGTTGATCGCTGCGCTGAAGGGCTATCGCCTGGTGCTCGTCATTCCGGACAAGATGAGCCGGGAGAAGGTCCTGCACCTCAAGGCCTTGGGCGCAGAAGTGGTGATGACCCGCTCCGATGTCGGCAAGGGCCATCCGGCGTACTATCAGGATCTCGCCGCGAAGATCACGCGCCAGACGCCGGGCGCCGTGTTCGTCAATCAGTTCGCTAATCCGGCCAACCCGCTGGCGCACGAAGCCGGCACGGCGCCGGAGATCTGGGAGCAGATGGATCGCCGGGTCAATGCGGTGGTGTGTGGCATCGGATCGGGCGGCACGCTCACCGGCATCGGCCGGTTCTTCACGCGGGCCTCGCCGTCGACCGAGATGGTGCTGGCCGATCCGAAGGGGTCGGTCCTGGTCGATGTCGTCGAAGGGCGCCCGCCCGGCGCTGTCGGAAGCTGGCTGGTCGAAGGCATCGGCGAGGACTTCGTGCCCGACAATGCCGATCTGCAACTGATCGCCCGCGGCTATACGATCAGCGATGCGGAGTCGTTCCATGCGGCGCGCGATCTGCTCCGGCTCGAGGGCATCCTGGCCGGTTCGTCGTCGGGCACGCTGCTGGCCGCAGCGCTGCGCTATTGCCGCGAGCAGGATCGCCCCAAGCGGGTGGTGACGCTGCTGCCGGACGGCGGCAACAAATATCTGTCGAAGATGTTCAACGACACCTGGATGGCCGATCAGGGCTTCGCCCCGCGCCGCCACGATGGCGATCTGCGCGACCTGATCGTGCGCCGACACGACGAGGGTGCGTCGATTACGGTCGCGCCCGACGACACACTGAATTTCGCCTATTCGCGGATGAAGCTGTACGAGGTGTCGCAGCTACCGGTGCTCGAGGGCGACAGCGTGGTCGGCATCATCGACGAGTCCGACCTCTTGGTCGCGACGATCGGCGATCCGTCGAAATTCGCCGAGCCGGTCCATCTGGCAATGAGCAAACGCGTCGAAACCGTAGCGCCATCGGCTTCAGTCCAAAGCCTGATGCCGGTGTTCAACCGTGGCCATGTCGTGGTGGTAGTCGACGGCACGCGGTTCCTCGGGCTGATCACCAGGATCGATCTGATCAATCATCTACGTAGCAAGGTTCACTGACGAGGTTCGCCGACATGGATAAGCCGACCAATCTGCGCCCGCGCGGCGCCAACACGCGCGCGGTGCACGGCGGCCAGCACTACGACCCCGCCACCGGCGCGGTGACGACGCCGATCTATGCGACGTCGACCTTCGTGCAGTCGGCGCCGGGCGTACACAAGGGTTACGAATACGCGCGCTCGCAGAACCCGACGCGCGCCGCCTTCGAGGCGGCGATCGCCGATGCCGAGCGGGGCCATGCCGGCTTCGCCTTCGCGTCCGGGCTCGCCGCCGAGGCGGCGTTGCTGGAGATCGCCGGGCAGGGCAGCCACATCGTCGCGTCCGACGATCTCTATGGCGGCAGTTGGCGGCTGTTCCACCGCGTCCGCAGCCACTCAGCGGGACTCAGCATCGATCATGTCGACGCCGCGAATCTCGACGCGCTGCGCGCCGCGATCAAGCCGAACACCGCCTTCATCTGGATCGAGACGCCGAGCAATCCGACGCTCAAGCTCGCCGATCTCGAAGCCATCGCGGAGATCGGGCGCGAGCGCAAGGTGCTCACGGTGGTCGACAACACCTTTGCGTCGCCGGCGGTGCAGCGGCCGCTCGACCACGGCATCGACATCGTGGTGCACTCCGTGACGAAGTACATCGGCGGCCATTCCGACATCGTCGGCGGCGCCATCGTGGTGCGCGATCCGGCGCTGGCCGAGAAGCTAACGTTCCTGCAAAACGCCACCGGCGGCATCCTCGACCCGTTCTCGAGCTTTTTGGCGCTGCGCGGCATCAAGACGCTGCCGCTGCGCCTGCAGCGCCACAGCAGCAATGCGCTGGCGGTGGCGCGCTGGCTCGATGCGCATCCGAAAGTCGAACGCGTGATCTATCCCGGCCTCAACAGCCATCCGCAGCACGCGCTCGCGGTGCGGCAGATGCAGGGCGGCGGTGGCATGGTGGCGGCCTATCTGAAAGGTGACGATCAGCAGGTCACCGCGGTGCTGAGCCGGTTTCGGCTGTTCGCACTCGCCGAAAGCCTCGGCGCCGTGGAGAGCCTGGTCGGGCAACCCTGGAGCATGAGCCACGGCTCGCTTCCGGAAGCCGACCGCCTCGCGCGCGATATTCGGCCGAATTTGATCCGGCTGTCGATCGGCATCGAGGACGTCGAGGACCTGACCGACGATCTGGAGCAGGCGCTGGCGATCCTCTGAGCGCGGGCGGCCTTGCCGCTAATAAGCGGCGGCGAGGCTTGGCTTGATGGCGTATTCCTGCAGCAGATCGGCGTGGTGGCGCTGCGCCACGTCGGGATGCGAGCGCAGCCGGCCCTTGAGATAGTTGCGGCCGACGTCGCGAAACAACGGATTCTGCGGGTCCTGGGTGACGCCGCGCGCGTAAGCAGCCAAATCCTGCGGCAGCGTCAACACCGGTACAGTGGCGTCGAGACGGGCGCCGAGAAAAAACGCGACCGACAGCCGGTCGGTGTCCGCCGGTGGCGACAGCACGTGATGGACGTTGGCGCGTAGCGCGCCGTTTGAGGCGAGTTCAAGAAGCTCACCGATGTTCACGACGAACGAACCGGGCAGCGGCGGCGCCTCGATCCAGCCATCGTCGGTTTCGACCTGCAGGCCTGCGACCGTGTCCTGCAACAGGATGGTGAGAAAGCCGGAGTCCTTGTGGGCGCCGACGCCCTGGTCGCTTTCGCCCGAGGTGCGGCCCGGATAGCGGATCAGCTTGATGAGCTGGTTGGGCAAGGGCGCATAGACCGGTTCGAACACATCCTCCGGCTGGCCGAGCGCCGCCGCGAACACGCGGAGCACCCGAATGGCCAGATTGGTGACGTCCTGCTGATAGCGTAGAAGCAGCGGCTTGAGTTCGGGCAAAGCGTGCGGCCATTGGTTCGGTCCTTGCAGCCGCGTCCAAGCCGGCGCCGCGAGGCTAAACGGAAATGCCTCGCGCTCCGCCCCGACATCGAGCTGCTCGCGCCAGTCGGGCTGACCGCGGGTGAACTCCCGACCGGCCCGGGTATAGCCGCGGAAATGCGGCGAGTTGACCATCTCGATCGCCAGCTTGTCGGCCTCAGGCAGCGAAAAGAACTGGCGCGATGCCGCCAGCACAGCACGGATCAGGTCGTCGGCAATGCCGTGGCCGACCAGATAGAAGAAGCCAGGGCCGAAGGCGGCCGCTCTGATCTCGTTCAGTAGTGCGGTGCGTTGTACGGCGTCGCCGTCGAATCGGCTGAGATCG
>NZ_JBMDXE010000207.1:0-1583 GCF_048594845.1 Rhodopseudomonas sp.
CCTCACCGGGCAAGACTCCGATCTGTCGCGCTTCGGCGTCGCCCAGCACGGCAAGCAGGAATCCCGCAAGGAGCTCGGCCTGATCGCCTCGTTCCATCCCAGCGTGTTCGTGGTGCAGACCGCGACCGCGCTGCAGGGCCACTTCCTCAAGAACGTGATGGAGTTTTTGAATCACACCTCGTCGCCCGCGGTGCTCGACGTCTACACGCCGTGCCAGGCCGAGCACGGCATCGGCGATGCCGCGGCGAGCCGTCAGGCCCGCCTCGCGGTGGAGAGCCGGATGAATCCGGTGTTCGTCCATGATCCGCGCAAGGTCGGCAAGAACGAGCGTGCGTTCTCGCTCGACGGCAATCCGGAACCGGATCAGGACTGGGCCTCGAAGTCGATCGAATACATCGACGACAACGGCGCGACGCAGCTGCTCAAAACCAAGTTGACGCCGGCCGACTTCGCCCACACCGAAGTCCGCTTCCGCAAGCAGTTCAAGCCGCTCAAGAAGGATGCGGACGGCATGCCGATCGATGAGTATGTCGCGCTCGACGCAACTGCGCGTGCCGGCAAGACACCGTTCATCTACGCGACCGACGGCGACAAGAAGCTGGTCAAGCTTTCGGTCGGCGAGAGCGTCGTGGCGCTGGTCGAAGAGCGGCGCAAATACTGGCGCACGCTGCAGGTGCTCGCCGGCTTCGACGTCCGTGCGCTCGACGAGAGCCACCGCGCCGAACTCGACGCGCTGCAGCACCAGTACGAAGAGCAGGTCAAAGCGCGCGAGAGCTCGCTCGATCAGATCGCCCGCGGCATGAGCGAACTGGCGGCTTCGTCCAACGCACCGGCGGCCGGCGGCTTCGGCGCGCTGATGAATGGCTTCGCGGCGGCGCCGACCAACGGTGCCAAGGTGGCCAACGGCAATGGTGCCGAGCCGATCCACATCGACGATGCGGACCTGGACAAATGCACCAACTGCAAGAGCTGCTACCAGGACGTGCCTGAAGTGTTCGAGCTCACCAAGATCGTGGTCGGCGGCGCGTCGAAGGACGTCGCCCATGTGATCCCGGGCGTCTTCGACAAGATCAAGATCACGCCCGAACTGTCGGCCAAGCTCAGCCGCGCGGCGGCGAACTGCGATGCGGAGATCATCCGATGACCGGCGTTTCCGCACCGAGCGACGTGCTGCGCTATCAGCAGGCGCGCAGCGCGCTGGAAAGCTCCAAGACCGAGCTGGAAGAGCTGCAGGCCAGCGAAGCGGTCGGCGTATTCCAGAAGCAGCTTGCGCTGTTGCAGAAGCGGCTGGTCAATGACCCGGCGTCGCTGCGCAACATGTTCATCGCCGACGGCACCCAGGCCATCGTCTGGGAATTCCAGCAGCCGGAGCTGGGTGAAACCTTCACCACCACGCTGTGGAATCTGCTCGCCCGCGGCGATGATATGAGCATCATCCTGCAGCGCTTCATCTGGGCGCTGCCGCTGAAGTTCAAGCGCAAGTTCATCAAGGCGATCGACGTGCACCTGCGCGGTCGCTACCCGATGTTCGAGAACCTGTCGGAAGGCTGGCCGGGCGAGGCGTTCATCCCGCCCTACATCCG
>NZ_JBMDXE010000208.1:0-3582 GCF_048594845.1 Rhodopseudomonas sp.
TTCGAGCGGCCGCAAGCCGAGGCGCACCTGCAGCAGCATGGCGGCGATCAGCGCGATCGCGAGCATAGCCAGCGAAATCGCCAGCGTCCGCATCGCTTCGCCGAGCGGGCCGAGCACGGCGTCGCGCGGCGCGGAAGCCGCGATGGTGACGCGCGTGCCCGCAATCGTCTGGGTCGCGATCCGGTAGTGCAGCATTTGGCCATCGGGACCGACGCCATCCGCAGGCGTCGGTCGATCCCTCGGCGGAGCATCATCTCCGGGCGGCGGGCGCGGGGGCGGCGGCGGCGGCGCGGGGCGATTGCCGAGATCCGGTAGTTCGAAATCGGCGGGGCTGAGCGAACGCGAGCGCAGCACGTTCGCGGGGCCGGAGATTTTCCAGTACCAGCCACGCATCGGGCGATCGAACGGCGGGCCGTCGGCGGTGCCCGCGAGTTGCAATTGCCCGTCCTTGCCGACCTGCAGCATCGATGACAGAAAGGCGATCTGCGCATCGAGCCGCTGATCGATCTGACTTTGCACGAAGCGATGCAGCACGAAGGCGATCAGCACCGCCGCGACGATCAGCGCGACCGCGATGAACGCACCGGCCGCGATCAGCAGCCGCTTGCTGAGGGAGGCGGTCCCTCGCACCATCACGCTCCCGCAGTGAGTTTGTAGCCGCGGCCGCGCTCGGTCTCGATCATTGTCTTGCCGATCTTGCGGCGCAGCCGTGCCACGATCACTTCGATCGAATTGGAGTCGGTCCCGACGTCGCCTTCATAGACTTTCTCCGACAGCAGACCGCGCTCGACCACGCTCTCCTTGCGCATGATCAGGCATTCCAGAACTCGCCACTCGAAGGCGGTGAGCTTGAGCGGCAGGCCGTCGAGTTCGAACTGGCCGGTCGGCGTATCGAAGGTCAGCGCGCCACAACAAATTCGCGAGGCGCCGTGCCCTGCCGCGCGGCGCACCAGCGCGCGCAGCCGCATCACCAGCTCTTCGACGCGAAACGGCTTGGTGAGATAATCGTCGGCGCCGGCCTTGAAGCCTTCGACCTTGTCGGTCCAGCCATCGCGCGCCGTCAGGATCAGCACGGGAAAGTGTCGCTGCTGCTTGCGCCAGCGTTGCAACACTTCCACGCCAGGCACCTTCGGCAATCCGAGATCGAGCACGGCGGCATCATAAGATTCAGTCTCGCCGAGATGCTGCCCGTCCTCTCCGGTTTCGGCGATGTCCACCGCAAAATTCTCCTCGCGCAGCGCGCGCGCCAGCTCTTTCGCGAGCATGCGATCGTCTTCGACCAGAAGGATTTTCATGCGTGAACCTCGCCTCGGAACTACGTCGCCGAGCTTAACCCAAGCTGAACGAAACGGTTCAGGCTGGATTTGGGGCGGCGATCTAGGCTTCGGCCATCCTCACTGACGAGAGATGGAGCCATGAGCGAACCTGATACAAACGTTTCACAGACGCCTCCCCCGCGCCGCCTTAACCGGCGTAACAGCCTTCTGGGCGGCATCGCACTCGCGGTTCTGGCCGTCGGCGCCGCGGCTGGTGCGGGCGGCGTGAAACTGGCGCAGAACTGGCAGGCGCCGAGCGTGATGCTGCTGCAGCCGACCGGCATCGATCAGATGCAGCCGGGCCAGCCGGTCGCGGTGAAAGGCAGCGTCGCCGAGATCTTCGGCAACAAGTTCATTCTCGACGACGGCCGCGGCCGGGCGCTGGTCGATCTCGGGCCGCGCGGCGACGATGTCAACGCGGTGACACGCGGCGAGGCCGTCACCGTGCAGGGCGTGTTCGACCGCGGCGTGGTGCGCGCCCAGATCGTCGCGCATGCCGACGGCCGCAACGAAGCCTTCGGGCCTCCCGGTCCGCCGCCGCCTCCGCCCCCGCCGCGTCCGGGACGCGCAGATGCCCCGCTGCCTCCGCCGCCGCCCGGTGCGCCTCCGGCGCCGCGAGCAGACGCACCACCTCCGCCCCCTCCCCCGCCGCCGCCTCGTGCGGATGCGCCGCCTCCGCCACCGCCGCCCGGACCGCCGCGGGCAGACGTCCCGCCGCCGCCCCCTCCGCGGGCGTTGTAGTCGAGGCCAGGGCTTCGGATGCGATCGAACTAACAACCCGGTTAGCAGCCTGCACCGTCTTCCGACGGGGCAGGCTGAGCTGAATTACTTCCCTGCGTTGCAGAAAGAAAATACTCGCCCTCCGGAACTGCGACATCTTGGCACCGATTATCCAGCCGAGACACGGCAAGGTACGCACCCACATGACCGAGGCTTTTGAGATGCCGCTGCGCTTCACGCAGATCGGTGACCTTCATCTGACTGATCCAGAGCTTCCCAATCACAGCGATTTCAAGGCCATCGTCCAGGAGCTGAATCGAAACGCCGGATCCGGTCTCGACTTCGTGTACTTGCCCGGCGACAACGCAGACGACGGCACGGCTGATCAGTTCGCCCTGGTCCGCGAAGGGCTCGATCAGCTCCGCCTGCCGTATCACGTCATTCCTGGCGACCACGATTTCAAGCCGCGATCCCTCGCCGCGTTCTATCGTGATCTCGCTCTCCCGCAGTTGCCGTATCGCGCCGAGATCCGCGGCCGCGTCTGCCTGTTTCTCGACATCGTCTCGAACGGCAGCGGCGGACCGGACTTCCGGCTCGGTGACCGGCAACTCGCCTGGCTGAGCGATCAGCTTGCGGACGCCAAACGAGCCGGCCAGCGATGCGCCGTGTTCATGCACGCTTATCCGGCGGACCTGCATCAGCATGCAGACGAGGTCGCGCGGCTGCTGGATACGAGCACCACGCAGCTCGTGGCGATGGGGCATACGCACTACAACGAGATCACGCATGATGGCCGCACCATCTACGCGGCGACGCGCTCCACCGGACAGATCGAGGAAGGCCCGGTCGGCTTCAGCCTGATGGCGCTCGATGGCGACGTCGTCAGCTGGCGGTTCAAACCGCTCGCTTCGCCCTGGCCGTTCGTGATGATCACCTCGCCCGCCGATCGCAGGCTCGGCTTCGAGCAGCGCGCGCCTGATGCTCGCGTAAGAGCCTCGGTGTGGGGCGCGTCGCGTATCACCGCGGCGGAATGCCGGGTCGATGACGGTGCTTGGCGTCCGATGCGCGATCTCGGCAGCGGCATGTTCGAGGCCTCGCTCGAGTCGGATCGCGACAGCTTCGACCTCGAGGTGCGCGTCACCGACGAGACCGGTGCGCTCGGCCACGACCGCGTCGAGGTCGAACCAGCAACCGCGCGGAGCTCGAGCGGCAGTGACGCCGGCAGCATCGGCGCGTGGCCGGATCGTCATCTGTTCGGCACGCAGCTCGGCCCGAACCGCAACGGCAGGAAATGGTGAGCATGCAGAACTTCAGCGCCGTCTGGCTCTACCCGATCATCCTCATCGCCGGCGCCCTGCAGGCGTGGGGCCCGCCGATGAACAATGCGCTGCGCGAAGCGGTCGGCAATCCGTGGATGGCCAGCGTGATCTCGTTCCTGCCGGTCGTGTTCGCGCTCGCCTGCGTCGCGCTGTGCCTGCCGCATCCTTTGCCGACCGCCGAAGGTCTCGCCAAGATGCCGTGGTGGGCGCCGCTCGGCGGACTGATC
>NZ_JBMDXE010000209.1:0-8500 GCF_048594845.1 Rhodopseudomonas sp.
ACGATCTTGCCGGGGTGCATGTTCTTCTTGGTCCACGACATCTCGGAGACGTGGATCAGGCCTTCGATGCCCGGCTCGAGCTCGACGAACGCACCGTAGTCGGTGATGTTCGTGACGCGGCCGGTGAAGCGCGCGTTGAGCGGGTACTTGGCCTCGATGCCCTGCCACGGATCATCCAGCAGCTGCTTCATGCCGAGCGAGATGCGGTGGGTCTCGTGGTTGATCTTGATGATCTTGACCTTCACGGTCTGGCCGATCGTCAGCACCTCGGTCGGGTGGTTGACGCGCCGCCAGGCGATGTCGGTCACGTGCAGCAGGCCGTCGATGCCGCCGAGGTCGACGAACGCACCGTAATCGGTGATGTTCTTGACGACGCCGTCGATCACCTGACCCTCTTCGAGGTTCTGCACCAGCTCCTGGCGCTGCTCGGCGCGGGTCTCTTCGAGAACCGTGCGGCGCGACACCACGATGTTGCCGCGGCGGCGGTCCATCTTGAGGATCTGGAACGGCTGCGAGTTGTTCATCAGCGGCGCGACGTCGCGGATCGGACGGATGTCGACCTGCGAGCGCGGCAGGACCGCCACGGCGCCGTCGAGGTCGACCGTGAAGCCGCCCTTGACCTGATTGAAGATGACGCCGAACACCTTCTCGTTGTTGTTGAAGGCCTTCTCGAGCTTGCCCCAGCTCTCTTCGCGGCGCGCCTTGTCGCGCGACAGCACGGCTTCGCCGAGCGCATTCTCGATCCGGTCGAGGAACACCTCGACGGTATCACCAACCTTGAGTTCGCTGTCGCGGCCCGGGCCGGCGAATTCGCGCAAAGCGACGCGGCCTTCGGTCTTCAGGCCGACGTCGATGACGGCCATGTCCTTCTCGATCGCGACGACCTTGCCCTTGATGACGGAGCTTTCCTGAAGGTTTCCGCCGGCGAAGGACTCGTCGAGCATCGCGGCGAAATCGTCGCGGGTCGGGTTATACGAAGTAGCAGTCGAAGCCATTTGTTCTCCAGATGCGGATGTCGCCGGCAGTTCGGTTGAGGGACGTCTCGCGCGCGCAGTGTCAGGGGTCCGCGAACCTGACGACCATTCCGCATTGGAGTGCGGAGCGGGCCGGCAGCATGCCTGCACGGTCGAGCCGTTGATCCGACATCATCGGATCGCAGCAATCAGTCATTCCAAGAAGGAGCATTCCAAGAGACGGTCCGGCAGCGAACGAAACGGCAGGCTCACAGCTAAAAAGGCGCTCAGCCTGGATGCGTTCGACCATCGCTGAAAACCGTGGAGCGGGCGTTCCTCCAATGACGGCGTCGGTTGGTGCTTAAACCCGACGCCGGCCCGCTCGAACGGCCTCGACAATCTCGATGGCGGCCCGGACGCCGCCTTCTATATCCAAATAGGAATTGTCGAGCAAGACTGCATCCTCGGCCTGCTTCAAAGGTGCGGCGCTGCGATTCTTGTCACGCTCGTCGCGTTTGAGGATGTCGGCGAGGATCGCGGCCTCGTCGCCGGGCTCGCCGCGGCCTTGCGCCTCAAGGGCCCGGCGGTGGGCGCGGACCTCGGGTTTGGCGACCACGAAGATCTTCACGTCGGCATCCGGGCAGATCACGGTTCCGATGTCGCGGCCGTCCAGCACGGCGCCGGGCGGATCGGCAGCGAAACGGCGCTGAAATTCGACCAGCGCGGCGCGTACGGCAGGATGCGCCGACACCACCGAGGCGGCTTCGCCGACCGTCTGGCTCTTTAGCGCCGGGTCGCCGAACGTCTCCGGATCGAGGCTGCGGGCGATCTCGGTGGCGCGGGCCTCGTCGGCGAGGTCGGCGGCGGCGTCGAGCATCGCCTTGGCGACGGCGCGGTAGATCAGTCCGGTATCAAGGTGCCGATAACCGTAATGCGCGGCCAGCCGCTTGCCGAGTGTGCCTTTGCCGGAGGCAGCGGGTCCGTCGATGGCGATGATCATGCTGTCCCATATCCGTGGTGGTCGGCGCCGCGGCGCGGCTGCGGTTCAACACCGCCGCTAGAGGGATTTCAAGCCGGGTTGTTTGCAGCCTGCCGGTGGCCGGTATAAACCCGCGAGCCGCCGACACCAGCCCGGCGCGCCGCACCAGATCACTGCCCGGACACTCCTCGGAATGGCTACTCCTGCTTTCGTCAAACGGATCCTGAGGACGGACGCTTTTCAGTGGGCCGCGACAGTCCCGGCCGCGATCTACTTTCAGGTCGTGCTGTGGACCGGTCGGTTCGACCGCGCGCCGCTGCCGATCCCGGAGCCCTACATCCTGGCGATGTGGCACGGCCGGCTGATCATGCTGCCGATGCTGCGGGGCACCGGCAAGCCGCTGATCGCCCTGATCAGCGGCCATCGCGACGGCCAGATCATCAGCAAGGTCGGCTCGGTGTTCGGCATCAAGACCGTGGTCGGCTCCAGCTCCAAGGGCGGCATGCGGGCGGCGCGCGAGATGATGCGGCTGGCGCGCGACGGCCACAGCCTGTTCGTGACGCCCGATGGGCCACGCGGGCCGCGGATGCATATCAACCACGACGGCATTCTCGATCTGGCGCGGCTCACCGGCCTGCCGATCGTGCCGGCCGGCGTCAGCATGCAGCGCGGCAAGCTGCTGAAGAGCTGGGACCGGCTGCTGCTGCCGGGGCTGTTCTCGATGATCGCGATCCGGTACGGCGAGCCGCTGATCGTCGACGGCCAGGCCGACCGCGGCGAACTCGGCGCCCGTCTGTCGGCGTCGCTGACCGCCGTCCAGCAAGCCGCCGATCGGCTGGTCGGCCGCGAGCCGGTCGAGCCGGCCTGACCGCAATCAGGCCAGCTCGCCCCCCAGCCGGCGCATCATCGGGACGAAATCCGGGAAGCTGGTGGCGATGAAGGCGGTGTCGTCCACCGTCACCGGCTTGTCGGACGCCAGACCCATCACCAGCGCCGACATCGCGATGCGGTGATCCATGTGGGTAGCGACCAGGCCGCCGCCCGGCACATGACCCTTGCCGACCACGATCAGGTCGTCGCCCGCAATCTCGACCTCGACGCCGTTGACCCGCAGCATCGCGGCGGTGGCTTCGAGCCGGTCGGATTCCTTGACCCGCAGCTCGTGCAGGCCGCGCATCACCGTGGTGCCCTCGGCGAAGGCGGCCGCGACTGCCAGCACCAGATATTCGTCGATCATCGACGGCGCCCGCTCGGCCGGCACCTCGACGCCGCGGAGATGCGAGCCGCGGATCCGGAACTGCGCCATCGGCTCGCCGGCATCGCCGCGGGTTTCGCTTTCCTCGATCGCGCCGCCCATGTCGCGCAGCGTGGTGATCAGTCCCGTGCGCAGTGGGTTGGTCATGACGTCGGTCAGCACCACGTCCGAACCCGGCACCACCAGCGCCGCCACCATCGGGAACGCCGCCGAGGACGGGTCCGCCGGCACCACGACCGGCGCGCCGCGCAGTTCGGGCTGACCGGTTAACGAAATCTTACGGCCAAGTCGGCCCTCCGGCTCGGTCACCAGCGTGGCGCCGAAATGCTGCAGCATCAGCTCGGTGTGGTCGCGGCTGGCCTCGGCCTCGATCACCGTGGTGATGCCCGGCGCCGCCAGCCCGGCTAGCAGCACCGCGGATTTGATCTGCGCCGACGGCACGGGGGTGCGGTAGGTGATCGGGAGCGGATCGCGCGCGCCCGCCAGCGTCAGCGGCAGCCGGCCGCCCTCGGCGCTCGACACCACCTTGGCGCCCATCTGCGCCAGCGGATCGACGATTCGCCGCATCGGCCGGCCGCGCAGCGAGGCGTCGCCGTCGAACGTCGCGGTGATCGGCGAGCCCGCCACCGCGCCCATCGCCAGCCGGCAGCCGGTCCCCGAATTGCCGAAATCGAGCGGCGCGTCCGGCTGGGCGAAGCCGGCGACGCCGACGCCATGCACGCTCCAGGCGCAATCGCCGGTGCGCTCGACGCGTGCGCCCAATGCGCGCATCGCCTTGGCGGTGTTGAGCACGTCCTCGCTTTCGAGCAGGCCGGTAATCCGGGTCTCGCCCACCGCCATCGCGCCGAGAATCAGCGCGCGGTGCGAGATCGACTTGTCGCCGGGCACCCGGGCGGTGCCGGCAAGCGCCTTGCTCTTGCGCGCGGTGAGCGGCGAGGTTTGGTCTGAATGGCTCAAGATGGAGGTCCTCTGCGCACCGGGCGCCTGATCGAAGCGGGGCCGCGCGCTGCGTGGCCGCCGATACGGCATAAACCGCTATTGACAGCGGCGTGGCAACTAGCCAAGTGAAGCACCGTTTTTCAAGAAATCCCAAGGTTGCACAAGTGGCGAAATCCGATCTCGGAACCAAACGCATTTGCCCGACGACGGGCAAAAAGTTCTACGATCTGAACAAGAACCCGGTGATCTCGCCCTACACCGGCGAGGTGGTGCCGATTGCGCCGGTGGCGGCGCCGCGCGGCCGTGCCGATCAGCGTGCTGCCGCAACCGCCGATACCGCCGATGCGCCCGAGGCGATGGAGGCCGAAGAGCTGGTGTCGCTCGAGGAGGCCGATGCCGAGGAGAAGACCGGAAAGGTCAAGGCGATCGTTCCGGAGTCGGAAGACGACATTGAAATCGACGAATCGATCGAGGATGACGACGATTCGACCTTCATCGCCGACGAAGAAGAAGGGGATGAGGACGTCACTGACATCATTGGTGACGTTTCTGGTGATGAGGAGACTTGAGCTCTTCGTCAAACTGTGATCAACGAATGCCGCGCGCGGTTGATTTGACCGCCCGCACCCAGGGTACGGGGCCATAGCTCAGCTGGGAGAGCGCTTGCATGGCATGCAAGAGGTCGGCGGTTCGATCCCGCCTGGCTCCACCAGCCTTCGCTTGCTTCGCAAGCTACGGCTCGGAGAACCCGATCGTCCTTTCGTAACGACGCGAACGAAGGACGTTGCGGCATAGGCCGCAAGACAACGCTTCCTGACATTCCCACATTTCGGTTTGAGCGCAGATACGCTCGCGCTGTGCTCGCGTCACCCTCTCCCGCGAGCGGGAGAGGGAGCGCGCCGTATGTGGTGAGGGGCTGAGCGTCTACACGAAATGATTCGAGCGATGCCTCACCCCGAGCACGGCCGGTCCCCTCTCCCGCCTGCGGGAGAGGGCTAGGGTGAGGGCGCCCCGAGCACGGCGGTCAACAGTCGCCGCATTTGCCAAGACCCGGCTCTGACCGGTAAGTTCGCCTCCCCATCAAAGCTTCAATAAGAAAGCCCTCATGACTTCTCCCCTGATGGCCGGCGCGATTGCCGGTTTGCGCGTGATCGATCTGTCGCGCGTGCTCGGTGGCCCTTACTGCACCCAGATTCTCGCCGACCACGGCGCCGACGTGATCAAGGTCGAGCCGCCGGCCGGCGACGAGACCCGCGACTGGGGCCCGCCCTTCCACGACGACGACGCGGCGTATTTCATCGGCACCAACCGCAACAAGCGGTCGATCGGCCTCGACCTCGCCTCCGAGGGCGGCCGCGCCGTGCTGATGAAGATGCTCGAAGACGCCGACGTCATGATCGAGAACTTCAAGCCCGGCACGCTCGACAAATGGGGCATCGGCAACGACGTGCTGCGGGCGAAATTTCCGCAGCTGGTGCATTGCCGGATTTCCGGCTTCGGCGGCGACGGCCCGCATGGTGGCCATCCCGGCTACGACGCCATCATCCAGTCGATGGTCGGGCTGATGGAATCGACCGGCACGCCCGACAGCGGTCCGACCCGAATCGGCGTCGCGCTGGTCGACATGTCGACCGGCCTCTACGCCTGCGTCGGCATCCTGATGGCGCTGCTGGAGCGGCAGAAGTCGGGCCTCGGCCAGTTCGTCGAGGCGACGCTGTTCGAGACCGGTCTCGCCATCATGCATCCGCACACGGCGAACTTCTTCATGCACGGCAAGCCGCCGGCGCGCACCGGCAACGAGCATCCGAATCTGTATCCGTATTCGGTGTTCGCGGCGCGCGATGGCAACATCTTCATGGGCGTCGGCAACGACGGCACCTTCCGCAAGCTGTGCCGCGAACTCGGCAAGCCCGAGCTCGGCACCGACCCGCGCTTCGCCCGCAACCGCGACCGCGTCGTCAACCGCGCCGAGCTGCGCGCGGAACTGGAAGCGATCCTCGCCAACCACGACGCCGAGCCGCTGTGCCGCCAACTGCTCGCCGCCGGCCTGCCGGCCGGACCGGTGCAGGCGATCGACAAGGCGCTGGCCTCCGACCACGTCAAGGCCCGCGGCGATATCATCGAGAAGGACTGGTACAAGGGCATCGCCTCGCCGGTCCGGTTCGATCGCACCAAAGCGAGCCTGCGCCACATCCCGCCGACCTTCAGCCAGCACGCCGACGAGGTGCTGGGCGAGTTCGGCTATGGGGCGGACGACATCGCCAAGCTCAAGGCCGACGGCATCGTCAGCGGCCCGGAGCGCAAGCGCTAAGCCCTTGGGTAGCGGGGCCTCGCCGGCTCCGCTACCCGCCATCGCGGACGCGCCGCACTCGCGTCCGCGTGATCTTCCGCAACCTCCCGAAGTTCCTGCTGCGTTGCCGCAAGGTGGCGTTGGTCTTTTTCCGGGCTTTGCACTCCGGCCGCTTCCTCCTAACGAGCACGTCGCCTATACGGTCATGTAACTGTCATCCGGCGCTGCTAACGCGCGCGCACACGAGATGACCGCTCGTTCGGGAGGTACTTGATGACGTTTCGCTCCTTCGGCCTGACGGCGCTCGCCGCGTCCGTCGCCACCACGCTGGCGCTGGCTTCGCCCGCCTATGCCGTCACCGAAATCCAGTGGTGGCACGCGATGACCGGCGGCAACAACGATGTCGTCGTCAAGCTGGCGAACGACTTCAATGCCTCGCAGAGCGACTACAAGGTGGTGCCGACCTACAAGGGCAGCTATCCGGACACGATGAATGCCGGCATCGCGGCGTTCCGCGCCGGCAATGCGCCGCACATCATGCAGGTGTTCGAAGTGGGAACCGCCACCATGATGGCGGCGACCGGCGCGGTGAAGCCGGTCTATAAGCTGATGCAGGAAACCGGCGAGCCGTTCGATCCCGCCGCCTATCTGCCGGCGATCACCGGCTACTACTCGACCTCGAAGGGCGAGATGCTGTCGTTCCCCTTCAACTCGTCGTCGATGGTGATGTGGGTCAATCTCGACGCGCTGAAGAAAGCCAACATCGCCGAGATCCCGAAGACCTGGCCCGAAGTGTTCGACGACGCCAAGAAGCTCAAGGCCGCCGGCTACGCGACCTGCGGCTTCTCGACTGCCTGGGTGACCTGGGCCAATCTCGAGCAGTTGTCTGCGTGGCACAACGTGCCGCTGGCCTCGAAGGCCAACGGCCTCGACGGCTTCGACACGAAGCTGGAATTCAACGGCCCGCTGCAGGTCAAGCATCTCGAAAAGCTGATCGAGCTGCAGAAGGACAAGACCTACGATTACTCCGGCCGCACCAACACCGGCGAGGGCCGCTTCACCTCGGGCGAGTGCCCGCTGTTTCTGACCTCGTCGGGCTTCTTCGGCAACGTCAAGTCGCAGGCCAAGTTCGCCTGGACCAACGCGCCGATGCCCTACTACCCGGACGTTCAGGGCGCGCCGCAGAATTCGATCATCGGCGGCGCCTCGCTGTGGGTGATGGGCGGCAAGACGCCGGACGAATACAAGGGCGTCGCCAAGTTCCTCGCCTTCCTGTCCGACACCGACCGCCAGGTCGCGATCCACAAGGCGTCGGGCTATCTGCCGATCACCAAGGCGGCCTACGAGAAGGCCAAGGCCGAGGGCTTCTACAAGGACCAGCCTTATCTCGAAACGCCGATCAAGGAACTGACCAACAAGCCGCCCACCGAAAACTC
Organism: Rhodopseudomonas sp.; assembly: GCF_048594845.1. Classification (GTDB taxonomy): domain Bacteria; phylum Pseudomonadota; class Alphaproteobacteria; order Rhizobiales; family Xanthobacteraceae; genus Rhodopseudomonas. The sequence continues at coordinate 7,853 of NZ_JBMDXE010000209.1, forward strand.
CCGCGGCCTCCGCCTCGGCAACATGGTCCAGCTCCGAGACGTCTGGGCCGAAGAAATCGAACAAGCCCTCGCCGGCAAGAAAACCGCCAAGGACGCGCTCGACGCGGCCGTGACCCGGGGCAACGTGATGCTGCGGCAGTTCGAAAAGACGGCGGTTCGTTAGCCGCGTTATCCCTGGCGTCATGCCCCGCGAAAGCGGGGCACCCAGTATTCCAGAGCACCTCGGCAAGATCGGGGGCGTCACGGAGTACTGGGTCGCCCGGTCAAGCCGGGCGATGACGATGGAGTGCTTGTCGAGTCTGCCGGCCACAGGTAAGCAGCTGCACCATGCTCAAGCAGGCCGTCTTTCAATCCAAGTTTCTGCCTTATCTGCTGGTGCTGCCGCAGCTCGTGGTGGTGCTGGTATTTTTCTATTGGCCGGCCGGGCAGGCGGTGGTGCAGTCGTTCCTGATGCAGGACGCGTTCGGGTTGTCGACCGTGTTCGTCTGGTTCGACAACTACAAGGAGCTGCTGGCCGATCCGGATTACTTCGCCGCCATCCTGCGCACCTTTGCGTTCTCCTTCGCGATCGCGCTGGCGTCGCTGTCGCTGGCGCTGCTGCTCGCCGTGATGGCGGACCGGCCGCTGCGTGGCTCGATGTTCTATCGC
>NZ_JBMDXE010000021.1:0-2972 GCF_048594845.1 Rhodopseudomonas sp.
CGGAATGACCATCATGCCCGAGCTGAAGCTCGGCTGGGGCTACGATCTGCGCGACACCACGCTGGTCAGCGAGGCTGCACTGCTCGATCAGCCGTTCCTGGTTCAGGGGGCTCAGCCCGGCCGCAACGCCGCATTGGTCAGCGCCAAGGTCTCCGGATGGCACACCGAAACGTTCCGGCTGTTCGCCGCCTATAACGGCGAGTACCGCAGCAATGCGACCAGCCATCAGGTCTCGGCGGGTGCGAGAGTCAACTGGTAAGACAACGGAGGGCGACTGATAGCTTGCCTTGTGGCAGTCGTCCTCCGCGTCGGCCGGATTGATAGTCCGTTCGGTTCCATCGTTGAAATGCGACGCGCTCGTTCTTGCCTTGTAGCGATCTGCCCGTATAGTTGAAGTAATTGTTTGGCAGGCGTTCCTTACCGGCGGGAGCGGTCCGGTTCTGTAGGTGGTCGCGGGATCGCGATCCGGAACCTGTGGGCGCTGTTTGAAGAGCTATTTTATAAAGTTACGGCAGTTTCTGTCGTTCATGCTTTGCTCTGCGGTAGTCGACGTGGGAGCGTCGACTGTCGGTCATGCGGAACCGTTGAATTCCTGGGCTCAATCGATTCTGCCGGCAGGCACGAACAACTCGCCTAATCTTCCGGTGCCGCAGCCGAGCGTTGCAGACCAGACTTGGCATCTCAACCTGATCGGTGCGCAAGCCGCATACGATCGCGGCTTCACGGGGGCCGGTGTCAACGTCATGGTTGCCGACAGCGGTTTCGACGTCGGCAATGCCGGTCTCGTCAATAAGCTCTTGCTCGGCCTACGCCGGAATTTCGTCTACAAACCGGAGCGGGGTTATGATCCAACTGATATCAGTCCGCTTGTCGTCGAGGACATTCACGCGACCCACGTTTCTGGTATCATCGCTGCGGAGAAGTTCGATAATGTTGCGGCGCATGGCGTGGCTTATGGCGCCAATATCATTCCCGTTCGCGCGCTGACGGGACACCCCGATTTTGGCTACGTCTTCTTTGCGAATGCCGAGGAGGGAGAGCTAGCACTGGATTACTTCTCCGGTCTGGCCGGGACCATGATCTACAATGCAAGTTATGCCCCCGGGACGAATGGACAATCCAATCTCAGCCGATGGACGATCGGCAACGTGGAGGCCGAGCTCGATGCCGCGCTGAAGGTGCTGCAGGCGGGGAAGATCATCGTTGCGGGTATCGGCAATGATCGCCAATACAATCCCGTTGCAGGCAGCAATGCTTCGGGTCTCGGACTTCTGCCATTTCTGAGCCCCGCTCATGCCGCGCTTGGCGTCTACGATGATCAGGGGCGACAGCTCGACGGAACGGCGCTGCAGAGCTTGCCGGGCCAGATCATACCGGTGATGTCGATCGGATCGACGAGGCAGCCCGCTCCTTACTCCAATTTTTGCGGCGTGGCGGCGAGCTGGTGCGTTGCGGCGCCGGGCGGCGATCGTGAGGTCGGCCCGGAAATCTATTCGACCTTCCCGAACAACACCTACGGTTTCAGAGAAGGCACGTCGATGGCGGCTCCGATGGTCTCGGGTTCGCTCGCCGTGCTGATCCAGGCTAATCCGACCTACAACGCTCAGGATCTCGCGCATCTGCTGTTTTCGACCACCGAGGATCTCGGCGCGCCGGGCATCGACGCGGTGTTCGGCCAAGGCCTGATCCGGCTCGATCGTGCGACCGACGGTCCGGCCACGCTGGCTGCGAACATTGCGGTCAACGTTGGTGCCAGCCAGACGACCTATTGGAGCCAGCTGCTGACCACGCATGGCGAATTCAGCAAGGTCGGCCAAGGCATTCTGACGATCTCCGGCCGCACCAATGCGAACGGCAATGTGTTTGCGCAGCTCGGCACGCTCGCGGTCGACGGCACGCTGACGATGAACGCGGGCAAGCTGTCGGTCGCGCAGCCCGCGACGCTGGCGGGCTTCGGCACCGTGGTGGGCGACGCGGTTATTGCCGGCACGCTGTCGCCCGGCAAGATGGCGAACATCGGCGATCTGGTCGCGAACGGCTCGGTTGCGTCCGGCACCGTGCTGACCGGCAACTCGGTCGGCTCGCTGACCTTCAACGGCAACGTCACGCTGACCTCGGCGGCGACCACGCGGATCGACATCGACGGCAATCTGATCGTGCCCGGTGGCCCCCGCACCTACGACAAGATCTTCGTCACGGGGGCGGGTAATGTGTTCTATGCGGCCGGAACGCTGACGCCGGTGCTGCGCGGAAGCGTCGGCACCGTCAGCAACTACACGCCCGCGCTCGGTACCGACTTCGCGATCGTGCAGGCGCAGAACGGCGCCAGCATCGCTGGTAGGTTTTCGTCGCTGGCGCAGCCGACCGATGGCCTTGCGGCCAATACCCGGTTTGATCTGGTGTATGATCCCACAGCGCTCACCCTCGTGGTCACGCCGGCGAGCTTCAGCACTTTTGCGGCCAGCGGGCAGCTCGGCGCCAACCAGCGCTCGGTCGCCGGCGCGCTCGACAGTGCCCGCCCGGACGCCGGCGTGCTGCCCTCGGCGCGCGAGAAGTCATTGTTCGACGCGCTGTACGGGCTTCGCTCCGAAGCGCAGTACGACAAGGCGCTGACACAGCTCGCAGGTCCCGGTCAGCCCGCGGTGTCGAGCTCGTCGCTGCACGCGTTCATTGGCTTCCTCGGTACAATTGGTGATCGTCAGGACACCATCGCGCTCGGCGGCGAGCAGGGTCAGAACGGTGCTGCACAGTCCTTTGCGTTGTCTTACGCCGGCCGTAACACGATGAGTGCGGAGACTTCTTCGGCGATGAATGCGTTCGCGTCCGTCACACCGGCGGAGCGGGTGCAGGACGGCTGGTCGGCCTGGGGGCAGGGTTTTGGCCGCGACGCCCGCGTCCGCGACAGCGCCGATCTGTCCGGCTCCAAGGCGACCAGCGGCGGCTTCGTTGTCGGCGCCGACCGCCGCTTCTCC
>NZ_JBMDXE010000210.1:0-61855 GCF_048594845.1 Rhodopseudomonas sp.
CGACCCTCGGCGCGGGCTTGCTCGGCCCTATCGGGTTCGCCCTTCTCACCTTCGTCGAGGGTCACTTCATCACCCCAACCATCATCGGCCGCCGGCTGGAGCTCAACGCGCTGGCCGTGTTCATCGCCCTGGCGTTTTGGACGTGGCTATGGGGCCCGATGGGTGGCTTCCTGGCGTCGCCGCTGCTGATCGTCGCCTTGGTGATGAAGGAGCACCTGCTGCCCGAAGACGCTCCGCATCTTCCCGGCAACGAAGCCTGATCAGCTCGCGACCGCAGTTAGCAAAGGCTGAAACGACAAAATCCGCCACGTCGGTGGCGGATTTTTACATGTTCGAGAATGAGACGGGAGCCAAGCAGCTTAGGTCATGCAGCGACCCGGCTCGAGTTGCTTGGCGACTTCGGTGAGCACGCTAACAACCGGCTCGCAGGCCACCATCCGGCGCGGCGCTGCAGCCGGCTGCTGAGCGCGCGGGCGGGCCGCCTGGCCAACTTGGGTGTCCGGCACCCGTACAAGGACCGACTGGCCCACCAATGTGACACCGTACGTCTGGCCCGGCTCAGCAGACAGCTGGGTGAAGGTCGCCCGGTCGGTCTTGCCGTCCCGGTTGACGTTTTGGGTCGCGGCGACTTGCTGCTGCAGACTAGGCTGACCGAGATCTCCGCCGACCGCCAATTGCGCGACGCCCAAGGTGCCCGTGACCGCGATGGCGCCGAAAATTCCCCGCACGATGTGTGACATGGTATCCAGCCGCTGTTGTGTCGCCGCGGCGGAATTGCCGCATCTTGATTTGAGCGGCTTGTCAATACCCGCCGCACAAATTAATCGCGTGAGCGGGCGTCAGGTTCGATCATGGTTGATCAACTAAGTGTGTGGCGTTTTTCGCCCGTTCCCGGGAACGAAATCAGGCTGGCGGATGTTCTTCACGCGCCGGTTAGTCCCCCTGCCCCAATTAACCGGCGATACAGGGCGCAGCTGTGGTGATGCCAGCTGCGCCCTGTTCTTTTTGGCACTCACATGCGATCGGCGCTCAGTGGGTTGGCGGGTTGGCCGACCTACAAAGTCCCAGATACGACGAAGCCGCCCGTGCTGGCGCACGAGCGGCTTCTCTAGCTTCCTAAGGCTCAGGATACGGCGGCGTTCGGGGCCCGGTTGCGCGAATTGCGCTGGAAGAACAGCGCCTGGCTTGCAACGGCGGAGACCATCGCCGGCTGGAACGGCTTGGAGATGAGGAACGCCGGCTCGGGCCGTTCGCCGGTCAGGAAGCGCTCGGGATACGCGGTGATGAAGACCACCGGCACCTCGAAGGTCTTGAGCAGCTCGTTCACCGCATCGAGACCAGAGCTGCCGTCGGCAAGCTGAATATCAGCCAGGATCAGTCCCGGCTTCTTGGTCCGCGCCAGCGCGATGGCATCCGAGTGGGTACGAGCGACGCCGATCACGTTATGGCCGAGGTTCTTGACGAGACTCTCGAGATCCATCGCGATGAACGTCTCATCCTCGATGATCAGGACGTCCGTCGCGATCTCTTCCGCCATCTCGCGGCCAGCTGTATCGGCGAGTTGCCGGACTTCCGAGACGTCGGTGTGCAGGACGAAGGCGACTTCCTCTTCGGAGAAGCCTTCCAGCGACAACAGCAGAAATGCCTGCCGCGGCAGCGGAGTAATCGCCGACAGCCGCCGCTCGGACGGCATCGGCAGCGAGCGAATCTCCGAATCGTCATTGAGCGCAACGGAATTCCAGATCTGCGCGAAAAGACGGAACAGCGCAGCGCGCGGTCCATGCCGTTCGTCCAGCAAGCTCGGGTCCTGAAGCAACGCCTCCAGCATGGCCGCCACGTAGGCGTCGCCGGAAGCCTGGCTTCCCGTCAACGCGCGCGCGTAGCGGCGCAGCAATGGTAAATGCTCAGCAACCAATTGCGATCTCGACATCCCCACTCCAATCTCGAAAGCTTGTCTCGGCCCTTCATCGAACGGGGCGGCCGGCCTCCCCTGCAGTACCACTTACGCCGGACCAGGGGAAAAGTTCCATCGTACGGGGGAACTTTAGAGCCGCTGTCGAATTAGGCTCCCAGTGACACGGAAATACCTTCAAAAATCAAGCAAAACCCTAGGATTTCAGGGGACTTGACCATGGGGAAAACATTGGATCAGTCATGGCAGAATTCAAGGCTAACACCATGAAGAAGTCGGCGCCTGGCAGTAAAGGCGGCCTGAACCAGGAGATTCAGGCGCGGATCGGCCACCAGTTGCGCGCGATGTACGACGACGTCGTTCGGCAGGGCGTGCCTGATCGGTTCGCTGAGTTGATCAAACGGCTCGACGAGCCTCAACAAGGCGAGACAGCAGCGGTCGACAGCGAGAGGAGGGATTAATGCCTCTCACCGACTCCCTTCGAGACGATATTCTCGCCGCAGTCCCGAGTTTGCGCGCCTTCGCGATCTCGCTCAGCGGCAATGGCGACCGGGCGGACGATCTGGTGCAGGAGACGCTGCTGCGTGCGCTCGCCAATATCGATTCCTTCCAGCCCGGCTCCAACCTTCCCGCCTGGTTGTTCACGATTTTGCGCAATCTGTTTCGCTCCGACTATCGGAAACGTCGCCGCGAAGTGGAAGACGCCGACGGCAGCTATGCGAAGACGCTGAAGTCGCAGCCGGGACAGAACGCGCATCTCGAGTTCGAGGAATTCCGGGCCGCGCTGGACAAGCTTCCGCAGGATCAGCGGGAAGCGTTGATCCTGGTCGGTGCGTCGGGCTTCTCGTACGAAGACGCCGCCGCGATCTGCGGTTGCGCCGTGGGAACGATCAAGAGCCGCGTCAATCGCGCTCGTTCGAAGCTGAGCACTTTGCTCTATGTGGACGGAGCTGAGGACTTCGGACCGGACGACACCGTCCGCGCCGTGATCGGCAGCAACGGCTAGTATCCGGTCAATTTCCCCATGCATCGCGAAGCGGCCTACGGGCCGCTTCGTCGTTTCTGATCGTCAATGTTTTCAGAGGACGGCCGGCTAGGCGATTAAGGGTCTTCAGCCTCGGCGGAGCGGCGCGGAAATCTGACCGGTGCGATCGCGCTCGTTCATGTCGACCACGGTCTCCATCGGCGCAGTCAACTCATATACATAGCTGACATCGGTGAAGTAGCGCTTGGCAGCGCCGCCAAGGGCCTCGGGCGCCACGCGATCCAGCAGGATTACGCCGAAATCACTGTCGGGCCGGCGGGTCGCTTCGCTGGTGTTGAACTCCTCCCAGCGGAAGTTGAACACCGAATCCGCGCCCTCTCCGCTGACTTCCCAGCTCGCGACGATGTGCGGATGCTTGCCGACCAGCGACAATCCCTCGTCGGAATGTGAGGCAAGCTCGAAGAACAAGAGCGACAGACTCTGGGCAGCACGGGCGCTGACCGCGATATCCGGCCCGTTCACCGCGATGCGGTCGGCATGAGGAATGGCGCGGGCTTCAAACAGCCCCTTCAGCATCACGCCCTGCCACTGGCTTTCGCTCAGCAGCGAGACGACGTTGGACATGGCGTGGATGCGGCCGATCAGCAGTTCCCGCGCAACGTCCATGTCCGACCCATGCCGCAGCGTCCGCGTCACGATCGACTGAATCACCGCCAGAATATTCTTCACGCGGTGATTGAGTTCGTCGATCACTGCCGTCAGCCGGCGCTCGAACCCGATCCGGATCTCGATTTCGCGGCGCAAGCGGACGTTGCTGTTGGTCACGTAGCCGAACAAACCGCAAACAATGAAGGTCAGCGCCAGACCGATGGCTGCGACGATCGCGGCGACCTGCTGAGCCCGCACATAGGGGCTCACCTTCGCATAGTAAGCGAGGGACCAGTCGCGATCGCCGAACGTGACAGTCCTGATGATGGTCGGCTGCCGGCCGTCAGGATTGGCCTGTCGCTCGCTGATCTTGCCGCGCTCGTCAGCCACCAGTTCGACATTCTGCTGGCGCGGATCCTTCAGCACCACCGAGAACAGAGACATGTCGTCGTTGGTGAGCATCAGGGCGGAGAGATCGTAGGAGAAGGTGATGAAGCCCACCGCCTCGGTGGCATCCTCACTCATCACCGGCGCCGCGAGAACAATACCGATCGGCCCGCCCGGCACCTGCAGGCGTGCCGGATCCGACGCCTCCGGCTTGCCGTCCGCCAGCGATCGCGCAAACATCCGGCCGAGCACCGGATGATCGTCGAGAGACCTGCCGAGCAGCGTTGTGGTTTCGGCATTACGCGGCTCGATATCCATCACCACGTCGAGCGGCTGATCCTGCGTCGCGGGATCGATCAGGCTGCCGTCCGAATGGCGGATCTTGGTATCGCCGAAGCCGGCGCTGGCGAGTTCGGCTTCCGCGGCGGCGAACTCCTGCCCTTTCAGCCGCACGACCCAGCTCGCCAGCAGAAAATCCGTCTTGAACGCATAGATCGAGGAGCGCAGCGGCTTCAGCATGTCGGCTTTGATCACCGCCGGGGTGCGGAACAGCCCCGAGGCTACGCGCCCGAGCAGTTCGCGCTCGGTCAACCGATCCTGGACCTGGCTGGCGTGGACGTCGATCGCGCGGCCGAGCGCAATGCGCTCGATGGCCACTTCCTGATCGTAAATGCGATAGGCCGCGAGACCCGAAAGGACGATCCCCACGGTCGCTATCAACGCAATGATGAATCCCAGCCGAACCAACGCTTTTACTCGATCAACAGGTGGAGGGCTTCGTTGCCCTTCATCCCGATGTGCCGATGCCTGCAACCATCAGGAGAACTGATACGCCGCAAGGCAACTGGGACCATTGCTGATAACATCCTTGCAGCACGAAACTCGGGTCCGAAGCGGCACAACGTGAGCGCCGCTGGAATGTTCCGGATCCAGCTAATTTTTGCCGAAAAGCCAACGGGTTAATAGGTACGTCATCAGACGCTCGCCGGTGTTGGTGATAGACCGCCTCTGGCCTCGATGAAGCTGATGATGTGATCAAGGCCATCGCGTTGCTTCAGATTGGTCATGATGAATGGCCGTTCCCCCCGCATGCGGCGGGCGTCGGTATCCATTTTCTCCAGCGAGGCGCCGACATGAGGCGCCAGATCGATCTTGTTGATCACCAGCAGGTCCGAGCGGGTGATCCCCGGTCCGCCTTTAGAAGGAATCTTATCGCCTGCCGACACGTCGATGACGTAGATGGTCAGATCGGCCAGCTCAGGCGAAAACGTCGCGGCCAGATTGTCGCCGCCGGATTCGATCAGCACGAGGTCGAGCCCGGGAAACTTGCTGCGCATGTCCGCAACGGCCGCGAGATTCATCGAGGCGTCCTCGCGGATCGCCGTGTGTGGGCAGCCGCCGGTTTCGACGCCGGCGATGCGATCAGGCGTCAGAGATCCGGAGCGGACAAGAAACTCGGCGTCCCACTTGGTGTAGATGTCATTGGTAATGGCCGCGATGTCGTAGCGATCACGCATCGACTTGCAGAGCAGATCCATCAGCGCGGTCTTGCCGGAGCCCACCGGGCCGCCAATTCCGACACGCAAAGGACCGTGATGAGCTGACATGGCTGTTTCCCGGTGACGCAGCTTCTCAGGACGGTGCAGCGTCAAGACAAGCTGACACCGTGTGCGTTGGGAATAAGAACGATGAAGAAGAAGATTGCAAGTCACGTCGTCGTCCGCCACGCGGCAGACTCAATCGATGACGGTCGGGCAGCTACAAGAAGTCGGCTTGAATGCCGGGTCGCGCGGCCGGCGCAGTCGATCGGGAGCAGACGTACTCGGATCGCGGCCGAAACCGTCAGGCAGCGTTCGGCGAAGGCGTCTTCGTATCGGGATCTTTGACGGAGGCGTGCTTGCCCGTGTCCCTCCGAGGCTCGGCCGCCGGTTTCTTCACGGCTTTCCCATAGCGGGACAGTGCTGCGAGCTCCGCTTCGAGCTCGGCCTGCCGCGCCGCAACCTTCTCAGTCAATTTTTGGGCTGCGTCATCGCGCAAGGACGCCAATTCCTCGATGCTGAGTGCGTCGAGATCAATCTTCGTCATCGCGTGTCTCCAGTTAAGCAACTTTGGCTACCGGGTACCGCTTTTAGCCGCAAGAGAACCGCAGATTTATCCACTGACAGACGGAAGACAGGCCGCATTCGGGTTGACGCCCGGCAAATAGCGGACTGAATGACGCCGATCGAGGATCATAATGACTTCATTGAAATCGTCGAATAACGAGCCCGTACTGCGTTCTGAGTCGCTACAAGCCAAAACACCCGCTTCAGGCCTCAACTCCACGATCGACCAGCATCCGGTTGAGCTATCAGACCAACACTCGCATTCTTCCGCACCCGAACAGGCGCTGTCGTCGTCGGGCGCGGTCCGTCCTGCGCCCGATCTGTCCGCTCCTGCACCCGTAGCTCCCGCACCCGTAGATGCCGCAGTATCGGCCGCCTCCGCGCGCGAAGCGGCAGAGCGCGCTGAAATCCTTAAACGCATTGCTGCATTCCGAAATCTGCAGATCAAGCTGCGCCAGGATCGCGAAAAGTACTACGACGAGACCATGGCTCGCGCCCGATCGCTGCTATCGCAGCCGCTGAAGCCGCGCGGCTGAGGCCGCTGGGACACTCCCGTTAGTCTCACTACGTCTTTGGTTGCACGGATATCCCGCGATGCGGACGCGGCGCGCCGCTTCGGATGCTATCAGCGCGGATCGTGACGAATCAGCGCACCCAAGGCGATCAGCAGCCACAGATCGACACAAACCGGAGCCGCCGCTTCCTAATAAGCGGCCGCCAAGCTCCATATTTACTACCTAAGCGGTGCTGATTTTCGCCAAAATCTCAACTAAGCACACTTAAGCGATTGCTAACCGCCGCGATCGTGGTGAGTTAGATTTCGTGAAATTGAGAATTGTCGACACGAAACGAGTGTAGTAGAAGGGCGCTTCACTAAAGGAGCCTACGCGTGGCAAAGAAAGCTAAAGCCAAGACTGCAAAGACTGCAGCCAAGTCGAAGAAGGCGAAGACCGTAGCGAAAACCGCTGCCAAGCCCGCCAAGAAGACGAAGATCACCCGGCGCGAATACACCAAGGAAGACATCAAGGAGTTGCGCGCGCACTCGAAGGCGCGGACCCCGGTCGCCGAGATCGCGAAGCTGACCAAGCGTACCGTCGGCTCGCTGCGTCAGAAGGCGCTCAAGCTCGGTATCGGCCTCGGCCACCAGCGCTGAGATCGCAAAACCGCATCGCGAAGCGCGTTGAGAGCCGCCTGATCGGCGGCTCTATGTGCTGGTATTGATATCAGCCGCGCTTCGCGGGCGCCGGTAAAGCCTTCTTAATCCACACTTTATTGTCGTGAAACGCCGCACCGCCGTGCGGCGCGACGGAATCCGCGCTGGTTAGCACGTTGATTCCGCGACCGCCGTGATGCGCGCTGTTCGGAAACACCGATTCGGCGATCAGCACACCGCGACGTAATCCGCCATCGAGCTTGGCTGTCAGAGTGGTCTCGCCCCGTTTGTTACCGAGGGTGACCATATCTCCGTCCTGAATTTCGATCACAGCCGCGTCAGCCGGATGTATCAGCACCGTCGGCTCGCCTTCGCGTTGGCGCGACGACGGCGTCTCATTGAAGGTCGTGTTGAGAAAACTCCGCGCCGGACTGGTCGCCAGCCGGAACGGATGCTCATCATCGGTCTGTTCGGTGATCGCCCAATGGTCGGGGAGGCTCGGCATCTGCTGCCATGGGCCGAACTTCAACTGTCGCGGCACCTTGACGTTGCTCCAGTCGGCCCGGAAGTGGAACTTGCCGTCGGCATGAGCGAAGCCGTCGAGGAAATGCGCCGTTCGGAAGTCCGGCTGCAGATCGCGCCAGAGATCGGCCTCAAGCTGTTCGATCGTGCCGCGCCCGCTTTTCTGCAACGTGGCGTCGATCACTTCGCGCGGCGTCATCGCGAACGCCGGATGATGGACGCCGAGCCGCGCCGCCAAACCCTGCAGCACCTCGTGGTTCGACCGGCATTCGCCGGGAGGATCGACCAAACGGGCGCCCACCGAGATGTGCTGATGACCGCCGCCGTAATACAGATCGTCGTGCTCCAGAAACATCGTTGCCGGTAGCAGCAGATCAGCCATCTGCGCAGTTTCGGTCATGAACTGCTCATGGACGGCGACAAAGAGGTCTTCGCGCGCGAACCCGGCACGAACCAGTGCCTGCTCGGGCGCGACCGTCATCGGGTTGGTATTCTGGATCAGCATGGCCTTGACGGGCGGACCACCGCCGAGCGCCTCGCGATCGCCCGTCAGGATACGGCCGATCTTGGACTGATCCAGCACACGCGTGGTGGGATCGAGGGCATCCAGCCCCTCGATCAGCGCCTTGTCGAAGCCGAAGATCGCCCCGTTGTTGAAGAAGGCTCCGCCTCCCTCGTACTGCCAGGCGCCCGTGACGGCGGGAATACACAGCGCCGCATGCATTTGCGCAGCGCCATTGCGGCTCCGGGTGAAGCCATAACCGAGCCGGAAGAAGCTGCGCTTGGTCTCGCCGACCGCGCGCGCGAATGCTTCGATCTCGTCCACGGGCACGCCGCAGATGTCGGATGCCCATTCGGGCGTCCGGGTCGCAAGATGGGCCTCCAACTCGGCCGGACAGTCGGTGTAGCGGTCCAGATACGCGCGATCGGCGTAGCCCTCGCGAAACAGCACGTGCATCACGCCGCAAGCGAAGGCGCCGTCGGTGCCGGGACGCAGGATGATCCGGATGTCAGCCTGCTTCATCGTCTCATTGTCGTAGATGTCGATCGCCGCGATCCGGGCGCCCCGCTCCTTCCGAGCACGCGCCGCGTGGGTCATGACGTTGACCTGGGTGGAAACCGGATTGGTGCCCCAGATCACCACGAGGTCGGACTTGGCCATCTCCCTTGGGTCGACGCCCGCCACCTTGCCGGTGCCGGCCGCATAGCCGGACCAGGCGATATTGGAACAGATCGTCGAGTAGAACCGCGAGTACTTCTTGACGTTGGCGAGCCGATTGATGCCGTCCCGCATCACCAGCCCCATCGTTCCGGCGTAGTAATAGGGCCAGACCGCCTCGGCTCCGAACTTGGCTTCCGCCGCATTGAAGCGGGCTGCGATCTCGTCCAGCGCCTCGTCCCAGCCGATACGGACGAAGTCACCGGAGCCCTTGGTGCCCGCGCGGCGCATCGGAAACGTCAGGCGGTCCGGATGATGGATACGCTCGGCATAGCGCGCCACCTTGGCGCAGACGACGCCGGCCGTGTAGGTCTGAAGCTTCGAGCCGCGAACGCGTCCGATGGTTGAACGATCGATCACCTCGACGTCGAGAGCACAGGCCGACGGGCAATCGTGCGGACATGTCGAATGGCGAATGTCGATGCTGGTACCCGGGTTCATATGCGAATCGTTAGCATGACAGAGCGCAACTGAGAACGGCCTACGTGCCACAACCATTGTTCCCTGCTTGGCCGTGAATTCCCGTGCTGCTTCGCAACTTCTTTGCTGCTCCGCAGTTAGCGCGCTGACCAACCTTCGAGCAGCGCGTGCATTCTGGAAAAATCATCCAATTCGAGCGGCTGTTACGGGAATTCCGTGCCTGGCGGGAGATCCCGGACAGCGAGCGGGCGCCGGCAGCCGCGTGGTGGTGGGGAACGGCCGTATCGCTCCGCCAAGAGTCGACCCCGATGCCGCCGGAACATTGCGATGCATTCGGCCTTCCGGATGCGTGCTCCTACGCGGATGCGGCCGAGCGGTTGATCGACCTGATCGCCGCTCAGACCTCGCTCCCCTCCCCCGGTCGTTTTCCGCGCAAGCCCGCCGATCCGAAACTGGAAACGCCGCCAAGCGAACAAGCGTCGAACGAACGCGATCCGGCCTGATTGCGCGCCTGGCGCTGCAGCGCTTAGCGCCTCAAATCAGTCGATCTTTTCCAACGGGTGATCGGCCGTCACGTCGTCCTGCCCCTCGATGTCGGCAATCTCGAGGTTGAGTGTCCGACCGGTACGACCTTCGACGATCTCGTTGATCTTGCGGGCGATCCCCGGCTCGCGGCTGATCAGGGAGCGCAGATCGGCCGCGTCCAGCACCAGCAGCCGCGCCCGCGACACCGCCTTGACGGTCGCGGACCGTTCGACGCGGTTCAGAACCGCGATCTCGCCGAAGAAATGCCCGGCCCCAAGGCGGATACGCCTCGCCCGCTCCTCGGGGCCGAGTTCGATTTCGACGTCACCCTCGGCAATGAAGTACATCGCCGTCGCCGGATCGCCGCGGCGGAAGATCACCTCGCCGCGCTCGATCTGCCGGGCCTGCAGCAACTGCATGATATGCGCGATGTCCCCGGCGGTCAGGTGCGAGAACAGCGGCACCCGCGCCACCATGCTCCAGTTGACGATGAATTCGCGGCGATGGATCACCTCGGAGAAGGCGTTCGCAACGATACCGACCGGCAGCGCGATCATGATCAGGCCGCCGACGATCGTGACCGACGCGATCATCCGGCCCATGCCGGTCGCCGGCACGACGTCGCCGTAGCCGATCGTCGTCAGGGTCACGATCGCCCACCACATCGCGTCCGGAATGGTGCCGAACTTGTCCGGCTGGACGTTGCCTTCTACGATATGCATCGCGGTGGCCGACACCAGCGTCGCGCATCCCAGGATCACCAGGCAGGCGAGCAACGCCCGCCGCTCGGCTTCCAGCACTTCGAGCAGCGACCGCATCCCGGACGAATAGCGGGCGAATTTCAGGACGCGCAGGATCCGCAGGATGATCAGCACCCGCAGATCGTCGAAGCCCAGCATCGCGACCCAGAGCGGCATCACCGCGAGGCAGTCCACGATGCCCTGGGCACTCACCATATAGGCCCAGCCGGCCCGCAGTGAGCTCATCTCGCGATAAGGTACGTGCTCCGGCGCGATCCAGATCCGGATGTAGTATTCGATCGAGAAGAATACGAGGCAGACGAACTCGAGCGCGCGAAACAGCGAGCCGTAGTCGTCACGAAATCGCGGAACCGACTCCAGCACCGTGATGCCGATGCTGAGCATGATGAAGAACACGATGACGCGGTTGACGAAAAGGCCAACCGGCGTGCTCTGCGCGTGGGATTCCAGGATCTCGTAGAAGTATTGCCGTGCCCTGAGGTAGAGCGGGCGGTCGTGGCGCATCGTTGGGCCTCGAATGGGTCCCAGGCAGCCGCGCCCGACAGACGAACCGAATCAGGCCGCGGCGAGCGCGTCGAAACGCTTCGGATCCAGCACGCGCACCCCGTCGGGGACGATCACGATCAGTTTTTCCCGCTCCAGCTTGGTGAAGGTGCGGCTTACGGTTTCAATGGTGAGGCCGAGGAAATCGGCGATGTCTTGCCGGCCCATCGGCAGGCTGACGGTCTTGGTGACGCCTTCGAGCCGGGCCAGCCGATCGCGCCAGCCGACCAGGAAGGCAGCGACCTTTTCTTCAGCAGAGCGGCGGCCGAGCAGCAGCATCTGATCCTGAGCCAGACTGAGCTCGCGCGTCGCGAACTCGTTCATCCGCAGCAGCATATGCGGGCGGTTCTCGATGAACCGCATGAACGGACCACGGAAGAATTTACAGACCGTGACGCCGCCGATCGAATCGGCCGAAAACGAGTAGCGCGCCGAGGGCGCCATGCCGAGGAAATCGCCGGGAAGCGCAAAGCCGATGATCTGGCGACGGCCATCGGGCAGCAGCTTGTAGAGACGCGCGATCCCTTCGACCAGGCTGTACACGGCGTCGGCAACTTCATCCTCGGAGAACAACGCCTCTTTCGGCCCATAGCGGACATGCTGAGCAAGACGCTCGAATTCTTCGTGCTCGAGCTGCTCAAGTTCACCGCAAATCGCGAGTGGACGGACCGAACAATGCGTCGCGCAACGAAAACCGTCGCAAGTCGAGTTCGGAAAAGCGAGGTGCGGCATCCATCACTCCATGCGGTCGCCAGATTTACTTCATGTGCCGCGCACTGCCGTCGAAGATCACGTACGATGCGCCCGAAAAGTTAATATGTCGGCAAATCGTCAAGGCAGCTTGACACAGATCAAGGCCGTACCAAGCCGTGCACTGAATGGTCGACGATGTGATAGCGCCCCTCTTTCGACCGAGCGCCCGATGCGACTCATTGCTGTTTTAATGTCGGCAACGCTTCTGATGATCAGTTCGGCCGAGGCCGCAACTCGCGCCGAACACCGGGGATATATCTTCGCAAAATCCCATTGCGCACGCTGTCACGCGATCGGGCGCACCGGTAACAGTCGGCTGAAGCAGGCTCCGCCATTTCGAACGCTGCACAACCGCTACCCGATCGAGACGCTGGCTGAAGCCTTCGCCGAAGGCATCTACACGGGGCATCCGAAGATGCCCGCCTTCGAGCTCGATCCCGACGAGATCAACGACCTTTTGTCGTACCTGAAGAGCCTGAACTGATCGGCTTGGCCTCGCCAGCACCACCCGACAGGCTGCTCACGGTCCAGGGAATAAGCGCCTTGGCCACCTCATCGAACGACGCCTCGAAGGCTTTGACCGCGGCCACCGGATCCGGCTTCTCCAGCTTGGACGTTTGCTGAAACAGCCGCGCAGCAACTAACTTACCGTTCTTGTCGATGATTTTTGCGCCCAGGCTGACATCGGCCCCCGGGGCGCTGTCGCCGGCGACCTGGAAGCTACGAATGTCGATCAGAAGCTGATAGTCGGGCGTCACTGCATCATTCGGTCGCAAAGGCGGGTGCGCGATGTCGTAGTTCTCGAAGCTCTGGATCAGCTTCTCCTGGACCATCTTGGGAATGCTGTCGCTCCACTGCGCACCCGCGAAAGCCGGAAGGTCGAGGTTCGGTGCGACCAGCATCTTCTGGCTGTCGAACAGGACGACAGTTGTGGGCTCGGGGATGGTGAGTTGTCCCTTGATCGTGGCCGTCGGTGCCGGGAATCCTGTCGCCGGCTGCAGATCGTAAACCACCTTCTTCACCACCGGCTCGTTGGCGCCGGTCATCCGCTCGACGCCGCCGAGGATACCGTCGAGCGCCCCGGTCTTGCTGGACAGCCATTCGGAGAACGTTTTCAGATTGCCGATGGTATCCTTCAGCGGCTGGGCATTCTCGCCGAGCACGGTGTCCACCTTGCGCAACGCTTCGCGCGCCGCCTGGGTCATGCTCAGCCCCGCCCCCGGCTCGGCCACCAGCGTGGTGGCGATGGCGGAGCCGGTGAGATCCTTGCCGCCCTCCAGCGCCACCACCGGCACGCCGGTCAGGCCCTGAAAGTCGAGACCGACCTTGGTGTCCGGCCGCACCGGCGTGTCGGTTGCCACCGCGATCGTCGCGTTGACGCGGCGCGGGTCGTCAGTCGCAAGACTGAGCGCCGTAACCTCACCGACGCGGATGCCGTTGAACAACACGGCGGCGCCGACCAGCAGGCCGGGCACGGGATCGCGAAACTGGATGTGATAGCTGGTCCGCGCCCCGATGCCGCTGGTGTTGTGCAGCCAGAACACGAAGCCGAACACCGCCAGGATGGCCGCGAGCACGAAGGCACCGACGACGACGAAGGGAGCACGGGTTTCCATGGGCGTCCTAGTCCTGTTTAGGCTGCAGCATCGCGGAGCGCTTGCCGTGGAAATAGGCGTGCACCCAGGGATGCTCGGATTGCAGGAGATCGTGCATCGGGCCGATCGCCACGATCTTGCCGTCCGCCAGCGCCGCGACGCGATCGCAGACAACGTTGAGGCTGGCGAGATCGTGCGTCACCATGAACACGGTGAGTCCGAGGGTGGTCTGCAGCGTCTTGATCAACTGATCGAAATCGCCGGCGGCGATCGGATCGAGCCCCGACGTCGGCTCGTCGAGAAACACGATGCCGGGATCGAGCGCCAGCGCGCGGGCCAGCGCCACACGCTTGGTCATGCCGCCGGACAGTTGCGCCGGGTACTTGTCCCAATCGTCCGGGCCGATGCCGACCATCTCCAGCTTGGCCGTTGCGATCTCGTCCTGCAGCTTCTCCGACATGGCGAGCATCTCGCGCAGCGGAAACTGCACGTTCTGCCGCGCCGTCAGCGATGAGAACAATGCGCCCTGCTGAAACAGGATGCCCCACGTCGCCGCAACTGACGCGCCGGCGCGCCCGAGCCTGCGCTCGGTGACGCGGCCCATCACCTCGATGTGTCCGCTCTGTTTCGGAATCAATCCGATGATGGTGCGCATCAACACCGACTTGCCGCCGCCTGAAGCGCCGACCAGGCCCAGGATCTCGCCGCGGCGCACGTCGAGCGACAGATGATCGAGCACGACCTGCCGGCCGAAGCCGACCACGAGGTCGGAGACGCGAATGGCATAAAGCTCGGCGAGCGCATCCATCGTCACATTCCGATCGAGGCGAAGAACACGGCGAACAGTCCGTCGAGCACGATCACCAGGAAGATCGATTTCACCACCGAGGTGGTGGTCTGCAGGCCGAGCGACTCGGCGCTGCCCTGCACCCGCAGCCCTTCGCTGCAGGCAACGATGCCGATCACCAGCGCCATGAACGGCGCCTTCCACATCCCGACCTCGAAGCTGTTGAGCGACACCGCCTCGTGCAGCCGCGCGATGTACACCGCCGGCATCATGCCGCCGTAGAACCACGCCGTCAGCAGGCCGCCATATAGCGCCGCCATCGATCCGATGAAGGTCAGGATCGGCAGCGCGATCACCAGCGCGATGATCCGCGGCAGGATCAGCACCTCGACCGGGTCTAGCCCCATCGTGGAGAGCGCGTCGATCTCCTCGCGCATCTTCATCGAGCCGAGCTCGGCCGTATAGGCGCTGCCGGAGCGGCCGGCCACCATGATGGCGACGATCAGCACGCCGATCTCCCGCAGCACCAGAATGCCGACCATATCGACGACGTAGGATTCGGCCCCGAACTTGCGGAAGTGAAAGATGCCCTGCTGGGCGATGATGGCGCCGATCAGAAAGGTGATCAGGACGACGATCGGGATCGCCTGCCAGCCGACGCGATAGACCTGGTAGGTCAACGAGGTCAGGCGCAGCGATCGAGGCCGCCGCAGCACGCCGAGCAACGCCATCGCGAGCGCGCCCAGCATGTCGAGAAAAACCGAGACATCCTGCGTCGCGCTATAGGCCGAGCGGCCGAGTTGGTCGAGCCGGGCGATGATCGGATTGACCTTCGGCCGCGGCACCGGTCCGCGGCGATTGACCTGACGGACTTCCTCGATCAGTCCGGCATAACGATCGCCGACCCCGACGAACAAAGCGGTGCGCCCGGCCTGCACCGCCTCGCGCGAAACCTTCTCCAGCAACCACGCCCCGATCGTATCGATCTCGGCCACGTCGCTCATATCGATCTTGAGGGACTTCGCGGCGGCGACCTGCGGAGCTACGCCGGCGAACAAGCCTTCGAGCGCAGCCGAATGCGTCGCGGTCCATGCGCCACCCGGATGCAATTCGAGCACGTCCCCATCGGCCACCGCGGTCAATACAGGCGCAGAACTCACGGCAGCTTTGCTCCGACATTCAACGCCGCCATCCGGTGCTCCATTCTCGAATCGCCGGCCGCCATGCGGCCATGGAGCCGACAGCTTCGTCGCGACATACGATTGATGCAAATCAATTATCGCGACGGAGTGCTGCGTAAGCTTTGCGCAATCAAGGACGACAGGATCGATCCGATGACCAAGGGCTCTCCGTCCGCCATTCTCAACACATCGTTGCCCGCTCGCTTTCGTCAAATTCGACTCGAACTTGCGCGCGAGCCCGGCCATCCCGAAGGCGAGTCGCAAATCGCCTATGTGATCGTCGCGCCGCTGGATGAGAACGACCGGATCGATGCGGAGACCTGGCGCAGCCATCGCGAAGCCTGCCGCGTCGCGCGGCAGCGGCCGCAACAGGCCGACAGCTTGGGTCATTTGGTGCATCGCCCCGGCGGCTCGTGGGCGTTTCAGTACGAGACCGAGGCGGCGATTCCGGACGAAGCGGGCTACCACTTCGGCGACGAACGTTTCGTCCAGGGGGAATACGTGTCGATCCGCGAAGAAGGTGACATGCATACCTTCCGCGTGGTGTCGGTCAGTAG
The DNA here is from genome assembly GCF_048594845.1 of Rhodopseudomonas sp. Lineage (GTDB taxonomy): Bacteria > Pseudomonadota > Alphaproteobacteria > Rhizobiales > Xanthobacteraceae > Rhodopseudomonas. The sequence continues at coordinate 16,054 of NZ_JBMDXE010000210.1, forward strand.
GCTGTAGCTACCCACCGGCGTGAGATCGTGAGGTCCGCAGGATCACGCGGCTGAACCACTCAAGCCTGAGCGGCGGCCCTCGCGGATTCCTCGGTTAGCGCCAGCGTGACGTTAAGGATATCCGGCTCCGAAGGATCCGCCTTGGCTTCGAAGCCGAGATGCCGGCACATCCGCAGCATCGCCGAGTTCTCGCGCAAGACCTGGCCGCAGACATATTTCAGCCCCTCGGCCCGCGCGTATTCGATGATCAGCTTCATCAGCGCCCAGCCGAGCCCTTTGCCCTTCAGGTCTGAGCGCAGCAGGATGGCGTATTCGCCGCTCTCGTAGATCGAGTCCGAGTGGATGCGCACCACGCCGATCGTTTCGCCGGTGGCTTCATCAATCGCGATGAAAGCCATCGCGCGAGCATAGTCGATCTGGGTCAGACGCGCGATGAAGGCGTGGCTGAACTCCTTCATCGCTGCGAAGAAACGCAGCCGCAGATCTTCCGGCGTGACGTGCTGGAGGAATGCGTGAATTGCCGGCTCGTCGTCCGGCCGCAGCGGCCGCGCCAGCACGCGCCAACCGTCCTTCACCTCGAAATGCCGCTCCCATTGCGACGGATAGGGCTTCACCGCGAAGGTGGTGTTGCCCAGGCCGGCAAATTTGCGCTGCGCCTTGCGCACCATCACGCGCGCGTCGATCACCACTACGCCGCTCTCGTCGGCGAGCAGCGGATTGATGTCGAGCTCGTGGATCTCGGGGAAATCCGCCGCCATCTGCGACAGCTTCACCAGCGTCAGGGCGACGACGCCGTCCTTCACGGCCGGCACATCGCGATAGGCCTGCAACAGCTTGGACACGCGCGTCCGGGCGATCAGTGAGTTGGCGAGCGGCAGGTCGAGCGGGGGCAATGCCAACGAACGGTCGTCGATGACCTCGACGGCGGTGCCGCCATGACCGAAGGCGATCACCGGCCCGAAGGTGGGGTCGTCGGCGATGCCGACGGTGAGCTCGCGCGCCTTGCGGCGGATGATCATCGGCTGCACTATGACGCCGTCGATCCGCGCCTTGGGACGCAGTTTCGCCGCGCGGTCGACGATCTCGACCACCGCGGAGCGTACTGCCTCTGCGCTGGTGAGATTCAGCACCACACCGCCGACATCGGATTTGTGCGTGATGTCGCGCGACATCACCTTGACCACGACCGTCACGCCCTGCGCCAGAAACGGCTCGGCCCAGGCGACCGCCGCATCGGCATTCGGCGCCGCCAGCGTCGGCACCATCGGGATCTGATAGGCCGCCAGCAACGCGCCGACCTCGATCGGATCGAGCCATGACCGGCCTTCCGCCAGCGCCTTTTCGATCACCAGCCGGGCAGACTCGGTATCGGGATCGAACTCCTTGGGCAGGCTCGGCGGCACTTCGGTGAGAAGCTGCGCCGCCTCCCGGTAGCGTACCAGGTTCATGATACTGCGGACGGCGTCGTCCTCGGTCGGGTAGTTCGGAATGCCGGCCGCGTCGAATGCATGGGTCACGAACTCTTCGGCTCCGACCCAGACCGCGAACACAGGCTTGAAGAAGGTGCGGCGCACCCGCTCCTCGCCGACCAGCCGGATCACCGATTTGGCGATCTCGCTCGGCGACGCCATCGCGGTCTGCACGTTCATCACCAGAACCGCGTCGTTGTCGGCGTCGGCCAGCAGAGTCGAGAGCGCAGTCGCGTAGCGCTCTGCATCGGCATCGCCGGTTATATCGACGGGGTTGGACCCCGACCAACTCGGCGGCATCGTGGCGTTGAGCTTGTCGCAAACTTCCTTCGACAGCGTTGCCGGAATGCCGCCGAGTTCGGCGAGCCGATCCACCGCCAGCACACCGATGCCACCACCATTGGTCAGGATCGCGACGCGTTTGCCGCGCGGAGCACTGACCCGGCCGAGCGTCTCGGCGCAATCGAACAGTTCCCGAAGGTCGAACACCCGCAGCATCCCGGCGCGGCGGAAGGCCGCGTCGTAAACCGCATCGGCGCCGGCGAACGCACCCGTATGGGTCGCGGCCGCCTGAGCCCCGTGCGCAAGCCGGCCGGACTTCACCACCACCACCGGCTTGACCCGCGCCGCGGCGCGGGCCGCCGACATGAACTTGCGGGCGTCGGTGATCGCCTCGATGTAGAGCAGGATGGCGCGGGTCTCGAGATCCGCCGCGTAGTAGTCGAGCATATCGGCGATATCGACATCGAGCTGATCGCCGATCGATACGATGCCCGAAAAGCCGATATCTTTGACGGCAGCCCAATCCACCATGCCGGCCGCGATCGCGCCCGATTGCGAAATCAGCGCAAGATGCCCACGTCGCGGCATGTGCGCGGCGAAGCTGGCGTTGAGATTGGAAGCCGGCACCATCAGTCCGAGACAGTTCGGGCCGAGCAGCCTGATGCCCGATCGGCGGGCCGCGACATTGGCGGCCTCCGCATATGAGCCCTTGCCGCGTCCCATCTCGGCGCTGATGATGATCGCACCGGCGACGCCGCGTTCGCCGGCATCGGCGACGATCTTCGCCACCGACCGCGACGGCGCGGTGATCACCACCAGATCGGGGACAAAGGGCAGGTCCGCCAACGAGCGCACGGTCTTGAAGCCGCCTATTTCGGGATAGCGCGGATTCACCACGCCGATCTCGCCTTTGAATCCGGCGCTGCGTAGATTTTCGAGGACGGCGCGGCCGAGCGAGGCTGGCCGCGGACTGGCTCCGATCACCGCCACCGCAGCGGGCGCCAGGAGATTGTTTAATCGATAAGTCGACATCTCACCTCGGCACCGGGCGCCGGAGGCCTATGTCCGCGGGTGCATCGATTCCCGGCGCCTGCCGACTGTGTAGTACAAATAAGCGCCCGATTCCAATCCGGCCGCCGCGGCCGAGCGCCGCGCGACTATGGCGCCGCCTGGGTGACCCTGGCCAGCGCCTTGATCACGTCCTCGCGGGAGATGATGCCCTCCAGCTTACGGTCGTCTTCCAACACCGGAATGCTGCGGGTCTGGTGCTCGACCATCAATTGCAGCACCCGGGTCAGCTTGGTGTCGGCATGAACATAGATGAAGTCGGGCGTCATGATGTCGCCGACCGTACGATTCATCAGGTCGTCATAGTGCGGCAACATCTGTGTCGGATGGAACGCAAAGCAGCTGAGAAAATCATACTTCGTGACCAAGCCGATAGCGCGGGCGTTTTCGACCACCGGATAGGCATTGTAGTCGTCGCGTTCGAACTGGTCTTCCAGCTCGCGCATGGTCATTTCCCGCGACACGGACTTCACCGAGCGCGTCATGTGGTCAGCAACGGTTGCCTCGAGAAACTTGTACAAGAGCTGATTCCAATCGCCCGCAACATCAGTCCGAGGGCACAGGAGACGTGACACAGCTTACGTGTATCGAGACACCTGCTAATCGCCCTTTCGGGCAAATTGACCGCAGCTTTGCGGAATTGAATTGATTAAGGTCAATCACCCTCCGTTTTCCCGGACCTCTTGTTATCCTTGCAACAAACCCGGCCCAACGACCTGTGCTCGCTGAACCATTTCCGGACAACACGTGGGTTCCCGGAGTTCGTATGACCGATCCGATCCCCGCATCAGAACGCTCGCTACAGGAGCAGGTTTTCCGGTTTGTCGGGCAGGCAACCACGCCGGGCGCGCCGGTCACGCGAATCGACACGCATGGCGCCGCCGTGTTTCTGTCCGATGACCGCGCTCTGAAGATCAAGCGCGCCGTGCGGTTCCCGTTCCTCGACTACTCGACGTTGGCTCGCCGCAAGGCGGCCTGCGAGCAGGAACTCGAAATCAATCGCCGCTTTGCGCCTCAGATCTATCGCCGCGTCGTGCCGATCACGCGGTCCGCTGCGGGCACGTTCGAAATCGGGGGCGATGGCGAACCGATCGAATGGGCCGTCGAGATGCAGCGTTTCGACGAAAGCCGCACCATCGACAACCTTGCCCGAGAGCAGCCACTCGCGCCGGGGCTCGCCGACGCCATCGCGGATGCGATAGAAGCTTCGCATCGGTCCGCGCCCAAGGCCGATACGGCGACCTGGATCGGATCGCTGTTACCGATCCTGGAGGACAACACCGCCTCCTTCAGCGCAGGCGGCTTGCCGCCCGACCGGATCGCGGCGCTCGATCACGCAAGCCGGACCGCTTTCCAGCGCGTTTGCCCCCTGCTCGAGCAGCGCGGCACGCAGGGCTTCGTGAGATGGTGCCACGGTGACCTGCATCTGGCCAACATCGTCCTGATCGACGGCAAACCCGTGCTGTTCGACGCGATCGAATTCAATCCGGTCTTCGCTTCCGTCGACGTGCTCTACGATCTCGCCTTTCCGATCATGGATCTGATCCAGCATGGCCGCCGTGACGCTGCGGCGGGATTGCTGAATCGCTATCTCGCGATCGGTGATGAACGCCACGCCGACGCGCTTGGCGTGTTGCCTCTGCTGATGTCGCTACGCGCCGCGGTCCGCGCCAAGGTGATGCTGTCTCGGCCGGCTTCCAACGCAGGGACAGAGCGTAGCAATCGGCAGTTTGCCCTGTCGTATTTTGCCCTTGCCGAAAGCCTGATCGCGCCGTCTCCCCCGCAATTGATCGCGATCGGCGGCCTCTCGGGCACGGGCAAGTCCGTGCTGGCGCGGGCGCTTTCGGGCCATATCGGACCGCTGCCCGGCGCGATCGTGTTGCGGTCCGACGTCACGCGGAAGCGGCTGTTCGGCGTTGCTGAGACTGAACGCCTGCCCGCCGCGGCGTACTCACCCGAAGCGACTGCAGACGTGTATCGGCGTCTCGGCGAGCGCGCAGTGCGCATCGTCTTCCAGGGCTTTTCAGTGATCGTCGATGCCGTCTTCGCCAACGCCGAAGAGCGCGCAGCCATCGAATCTCTCGCGCGAGATCAAGCCGTCGATATCACCGGTCTCTACCTGGTGGCCGATCTAGCTACCCGGATCGCGCGTGTCGCTCGCCGGATCGACGACGCGTCGGACGCGACACCCGAGATCGTCCGTCAGCAGCAGGCCTATGAACAGGGCGCCATCGCCTGGAAGACGATCAACGCTTCCGGCTCACCGGAACAGACCCTGGCCCACGCTTTGGCAGCCCTGCCCAGCAACGCTCAGGTCTGCAACACGTAGCTCCCTGGCGCATCCGGCAGCGCTGCAATGTTTGCATCGGGCAGCCCCATTCGCGGCGGTTGAACCGGTTCGCCCGATCTCGCCCCCAGCCAGTTCACCCACTCGGTCCACCACGAGCCTTCGGCATGCGGCGCTTCCGCCAGCCAGACGTCCGGCCCGACGTAAGGGCCATCGGCTTCCTTCACCATGACCTGATAGCCGTGGGCTTTCGGGGACGGCGGTGAGACGATGCCGGCGTTATGGCCGCCGCCGGTGAGGCAGAAAGTGATCTGGGCATCCGCCAGCAGATGGATCTTGTAGGTCGAGCGCCATGGCGCAACGTGATCGCGCACAGTGCCGACCACGAAAATCGGGGTGTGAATGTCCGACAGCGCGATCGGCTTGCCGTCGACTAGGTAGTGACCTTCGGCAAGATCGTTATCGAGGAACAGTTTGCGTAAATATTCGGAATGCATCCGATACGGCATCCGCGTCGCGTCGGCATTCCACGCCATCAGGTCGTTCGGCGGAGACCGCTCGCCCATCAGATAGTCGCGCACCATCCGCGACCAGATCAGGTCGTTGGAGCGCAGGATCTGAAACGCTCCGGCCATCTGACTGGTGTCGAGCACGCCACGCTTCCACATCATGTCTTCGAGGAACGCGACCTGGCTCTCGTTGATGAACAGCGTGAGCTCACCCGCCTCGGTGAAGTCCGTCTGCGCGGCGAACAACGTGATCGATTGCAGCCGCTCGTCGCCATCCCGCGCCATCGCCGCCGCGGCGATCGACAGCAGTGTACCGCCGAGGCAATAGCCGGCGGCGTGGATCCGCCGGTCCGGCACGATCGCGCCGACCGCGTCGAGCGCCGCCATCACACCCAGCCTGCGATAATCCTCCAGGGACACGTCGCGCTCATGCTCGGTCGGATTGCGCCACGACACCATGAACACGGTGAAGCCATGCTCGGTCAGATACTTGACCAGCGAATTATGCGGCGACAAGTCGAGAATGTAGTACTTCATGATCCAGGCGGGCACGATCAGCACCGGCTCGGGACGGACGGCCTCGGTCGAAGGCGCGTATTGGATCAGTTCGATCAATTCGTTGCTGTAGACGATTTTGCCCGCCGTCACGGCGACGTCGCGGCCGACCTTGAAGTCAGGGTTGGGCTCCGGGTCGTGCGACACCGCGTGCAGCAGATCCTCCCACCAATTATGCAGGCCGGCCGTCACATTGTCGCCGCCGGACGCCAGCGTCCGCTGGATCACCTCGGGATTGGTGCCGGGGAAATTCGACGGCGCAAACACGTCCAGCATCTGTCGCGTGGCGAACTCGACGATCTTTTCGTTCTGCCGCGACACGCCGCGATTGCCGATCGTCGCGGCGTGCCACCACTCCTCGGCGAGCAGGAAACTCTGCGCCATCAGGTTGAACGGCGGCTGCTGCCACTCCGGCGCGCTGAAGCGCCGGTCCTGCGGCTGTGGCGCAATCAGCGACCATGGGGCAGAGGGAAACAGCGCGGCCTCGGTAACTCGCGAGGCGCGGCGAAGCGCATCGTGCGCTAATTCACGACGGCGCGCCGGCGACCAGAACAAATGCGAAAGCCAGTCCGCATAGGCTAGCGACAGCGCGGTCGGCGAGAGCCCTCCGGTCAAAGGCGCAAGCGTCGCATGCAATGCGCGATCGCTGTCGACGGCCCGCGCATGCGCCGCGGCGTCCGAGGAATCGGCTTCGACAGGGAGCGCTTGAGCCTGCTTCTGCAACATCATCGCCTCATTCTCGATGCGCTTGGGATCATGGCGGAAGGTAGTGCCGACCGCAGCCATGCGGCAGCGCTATCACCTCGATAGATAGGATGAAGGAGCCGTCATCGCCTCGTCACAAGTCTGCAGAGCGCAGCGATTGGCCCGATGGTTAAGCTCGTGTAACACTCGCCCGACGTCTCTGATTGGCAGGGTTGGCCAAGCGGGCGTTGATGGCGATCAATGCGGGATTCTACGTAGCCGCCCCCTGGCCGGCGCAACACGGATCAGCGCGCGAGAAACGCGCAGCGGGCGGATTGCTGTAAGAGATGCTGCGTGACGCCGCCCAGGATCCATTCCCGAAACCGTGAATGGCCGTAGGCGCCCGCAATGATGGCCCCCGCGCCGACATGATCGGCGACCTCGTCGAGTTGCGCTGCGACGTCGCCGGCCCGTGCGGGCACATCGCCCACCGCATGGATGTGATGCCGGGACAGCCAATCGACAACGTCATGGACGCCCGCGAGCGCCTCCGCACGATCACCATCCTCTTCGACGATCTCGACCACCGTGACATGGCTTGCCTGGCGCAGCAGCGGCAGAGCGTCGACGATCGCCCGACGGGCTTCCGGATTATCCTTCCACGCCACCATCAGGCTCGACAGGTCGACCCGGCACACGCCGGCCGGCACCACCAGCAGCGGTCGCCCGATGCGCATCACGAGATCGGCCGGGTCGGCAACGGTGAAAGGATCCGTCAGCGCCCCTCGATCGGCTGCGCCGGCGATGACGACATCTGCGGCGCGAGCTTGCTGGACGATGTACTTGGCCGGCCGGCCGACGGCTGAACGCCACTGCAATTCGCGGGCGTGACCGTGCATTGCGGCGCGGAACTCCTGCTCCAGACCATCAAGGCGCTGGCGGATGGTAGCAATCCCCTGCTCGAGCAGCCGCTCGGCGCCGTCTCCCGAGGTATAATACAATGGAGGACTGAGGTCGGACGCCGCCACCCCGATCAGCCTTGCTTCGAAACGCTCCGCCAGCTCTGCGGCGATCCCGAGCGCATACGCATTCGGCTGGTCGCATTGCAGAGCGACCATTACCGTCGAATACGTCATCGGAGCCTCCCTTTGGAGCTTTGGCGAGCGCCGGAACTAATCGTCGAACCGGACGCCTCTTTGCTGCAGCCCAGGCATGTTTGGGCTGCGGCTCATCCCACACGATGAGCTAGATCAAAGTGCAGGGGCTCCCGGCGGATATATTCCGCGACAAATCGCACCACGTGCGATCCGGAGACCAAATGCCATGCTGAACGATGTCGTCGTGCATATTCCGGCGGACCGGCCGGCCAACGGGATCATCGATTGCGCCGTTTCCATCGCCAAGGCTTTTGACGCACATCTCGACGGTTTCGTCTGCACCTATCAGCCGATCAATCCGGCGGTCGTGGTCGGCGCTTCGACCGCCTACTACGCCGCGGTCAATCAGTACAATACCGATAACGACGAAGCCGCGGCGCGGCTCGACCAGTTCGAGATCGCGGCCCGCGCCGCCGGCATCACCCACGGCGCACGCAGCGTCTGCGACACGCCGGTGCTCGCCAACGAATCGCTCTCGGAGATCTCGCGGCTGTACGATCTCGCCGTCGTGCCACAGCCCGATCGCGCCAAGCCCGGCCACCAGGACCCGCTGCCCGAAAGCATCCTGTTCAATTCCGGCAAGCCGATGCTGATGGTACCCTACATCCACAAGGGGCCTCTCAATCTCGACCGCATTCTGATCTGCTGGGACGGCGGACGGCCGGCAGCGCGCGCCGTCCACGATGCGATGCCATTCCTGCGGCGCGCGAAGACCATCGACATCCTGGCGGTGAACGAGGACGAGGATGATGTCGGTCAAGCCACCGCGGACGCCCTGCTGCCCCATCTGATGCGGCACGATCTCGCCGCGACCGCGCATCACTTCACCGCACCACCGACCAACATTCACAACACCATTCTGTCGATGGCATCGGACAGCGGAGCCGACCTGCTGGTGATGGGTGGCTATGGTCACTCACGGCTGCGCGAATTCATTCTCGGCGGCGTTACCCGCGGCATCTTCAAGTCGCTGACGCTTCCCGCGCTGATTTCGCACTGAGTTGCACCCGCCAGCAACCGCTGGGCCGCGGGCGGGGTCTCGATCACAGGCGGCACGATGTGCCGGAGGGGATACAGATATGCGCGCAGATCAGATCATGACATCTCAGGTGGTGACGATCGGCCCAGAGGCCTCGATCGTCGACGCCGCCAATGCGATGCTGCAGCACCACGTCAGCGGCCTTCCGGTGGTCGATCCGGACGGACGGCTGATCGGCATCATCTCGGAAGGCGACTTCATCCGCCGCGCCGAACTCGGGACGCAGCGGAAACGCAGCCGGTGGCTGCGGCTGCTGCTCGGTCCGAGCAGCTGCGCCGACGACTTTGTCCACGAGCACGGGCGCAAGGTCGGCGAGGTAATGACGCATCATCCGCATACGATCACCGAAGATACCTCGGTGGAGACCATTGTCCGGACGATGGAGAAGCATCACGTCAAACGGCTCCCGGTGATGCAGGGCGACCGTCTGGTCGGCATCGTCACGCGCAAGAACCTGCTCCGCGCGGTCGCGGAACTGTGCCGCCAGACGCCCGATCCATCGGCCGCGGACGACAAGATCCGGGACCGGATCATTGCCGAAATCGAACGCAACGACTGGCGCCCGTTCGGGCTGAGCGTGGTGGTGCGCAACGGCGTGGTGCATCTCAACGGCGTGATCACCGAAGAGAGCTCGCGCCAGGCGGTGATCGTCGTCGCCGAGAACGTCTGTGGCGTCAAGGAGGTGCACGACCACCTCTGCTGGGTCGACACCATGTCGGGCTTTTATCTCAATTCGCCCGAAGACGATCGCTCCGCCAACAAGACGATTTGACCGCTGCGCGCCCCCTGGCGAGCAAGGGCTTGACACCATTGACCGATGCGGCAAACCGACAGTTTGCCGTGTCGGTTTTTTGCTGACTGCCGCGTCCGTTGCGGATCAGAACACCTATATGATAAGACCAATTCTATGAGTTGCGAAGGTAGCGCGTGACCGATCAATCCCAATCATCGGAGGCCCTTGCGCGCGACCGGCGGCTGCAGCAAGGCATCGATCAATATGGCGTGGGGAGCTGGGAGCTCAATCTCGCCACGCGGGAATTGGTCTGGTCGATCACGGCCAGGCGCCTGTTCGGCGTTGCTGCCGACGCGCCGGTCGACTTCGACATGTTCTTGTCGCTGATCGATCCGGAAGATCGCGAGCGCGCCGCGCAGGCGATCCAGCGCGCGATCGATAACGGCGACAACCTCGATATCATGTACCGCGTCGTGGACCGCGGTCAGACCAGCCACTGGCTGCGCCTGCGCGGCGGACTGGTCAAAGAGGACGGCGGGGCCGGCTATCTTTGCGGCATTGTGCTCGATGTCGACCAGCAGAAGGTGCTCGAACAGGAGCTTCGGCTGCAGCAGAGCCAGCTCCGCTCGATCCTCGACACCGTGCCGGACGCGATGATCCTGATCGACGGCCGCGGCATCATGCGGTTCTTCTCGAGCGCCGCCGAGCGGATGTTCGGTCTGACCGAGAAGGAAGCGATCGGCCAGAACATCAGCATCCTGATGCCCCGTCCGGACGCGACCCGCCACGACAACTACATCACCCGATACAACTCCACCGGCGAGCGTCACATCATCGGCATCGGACGCATCGTCACCGGCCAGCGCAAGGACGGCACGACCTTCCCGATCCACCTGTCGATCGGCGAGATGGAGTCCGGCGGCGAGCGCTACTTCACCGGCTTCATCCGCGACCTCACCGAGTATCAGCAGACTCAGGCCCGTCTGCACGAGCTGCAGGCCGAACTGGTCCACGTCTCGCGTCTCACCGCGATGGGAGAAATGGCGTCGGCACTCGCACACGAACTCAACCAGCCGCTGTCGGCCATCAGCAACTACATGAAGGGGTCTCGTCGTCTGCTCGCCGCGAGCCGCGATCCCAACACGGCCAAGATCGAGAACGCGATGGAGCGGGCCGCCGAACAGGCGCTGCGCGCGGGCCAGATCATCCGCCGGCTGCGTGACTTCGTCGCGCGGGGCGAATCCGAAAAGCGAGTCGAAAGCCTCGCCAAGCTGGTCGAGGAAGCCGGTGCGCTGGGCCTCACCGGTGCGCGCGAACAGGGCGTGGTGCTGCGTTTCCAGATGAACCCTGCCAACGATCTGGTGCTGGTCGATCGCGTCCAGATCCAGCAGGTGCTGGTCAATCTGTTTCGCAATGCGCTCGAGGCGATGGCGAACTCGTCGCGCAAGGAATTGTCCGCCTCGAATGCGCGCGTCGCCGACGACATGATCGAAGTAACGGTTTCGGATACGGGAAGCGGCATCCCGGACGATGTTAAAGCAAAGCTGTTTCAGACCTTTTTCACCACCAAGGACACCGGAATGGGCGTGGGACTGTCGATCAGTCGCTCGATCATCGAAGCCCATGGCGGGCGGATGTGGGCGGAGACCAACAGCGCGGGCGGCGCGACTTTTCGTTTCACGCTGCCGATGGCGCCGGGCGAGGACGTGAGCGATGGCGCGTAAAGGCATTGTCTATGTGATCGACGACGATCAGGCGATGCGGGAGTCGATCGATTTCCTGCTCACCTCCGCCGATTACGAAGTCCGTCTGTTCGAATCCGCGGCAGCCTTTCTCGAGGCGATGGGCAACATCGCCTTCGGTTGCGTGCTGTCCGACGTCCGGATGCCGGGCATCGACGGGCTCGATCTGCTGAAGCGGTTGAAGGCAGGCCGCAGCCGGCTGCCGGTGGTGATCATGACCGGACATGGCGACGTGCCGCTGGCGGTGGAAGCCATGAAGCTCGGCGCGATCGACTTCATCGAGAAGCCGTTCGACGACGATCGCCTCATCGGCCTGATCGAAACCGCCTTGAAACAGGCCGGTGACGAAGCCCGAAGCGAAGCCGTCTCGCAGGACATCGTCGCGCGCATTCAGTCGTTGAGCCCGCGCGAACGCCAGGTCATGGACGGACTGATCGCCGGGATGTCCAACAAGGTGATCGCGCGCGAATTCGACATCAGCCCGCGTACCATCGAGGTCTATCGCGCCAACGTGATGACCAAGATGCAAGCCTCGAGCTTGTCGGAACTCGTCAGGATGGCGATGCGCGGCGGCGTGATCAAGGATTGAGGCAGATCAACCCGCCCCCCCGAGCAGCGCTTATCTTCCCGTCATGGAAAAATCGAATGCCGGGCTGGGTGCGTAGGAGCGATCGATGACCTGCGCGCCCGTGAAAACTGTTGTTTACGTTGTCGACGACGATCAGGGCGTTCTCGGATCGCTGCGGTTTCTGCTGGAGACCGACGGATTCGAGGTTCGCACTTTTCGCAGCGGTCCCGCATTGTTGGACTCGCTGGACGACGGACGGGCGGACTGCATCGTCGTGGACTACAAGATGCCCGGCATGAATGGCATCGACCTCGCCCAGAAGTTGCGGGATCGCAAAGTCGCTTGCCCGGTGGTGATGATCACCGGCTATCCCGACGAGAGCATTTCCAGCCGCGCGGCCGCCGTCGGCGTGCGCCACGTTGTTCTCAAGCCGCATCTGGAAGAGAGCCTGGTGTTTCATATCCGCGGCGCTCTGGTGAACGACGGCGCGACAACCTGCACCACGGGCCACTGAATCTTCCCAACCCGTTGAAATCGTTGAGAGCGCCCTTCCCGCAGACGCGGACGACGGCGCCTTTCACCTCCGTAAAACCCCTTAGGGAACCCACCCTAAGATAAGGGGCGAAATATTCGGCTCGGGAATTCTTCACTACAACCACGCCATCCGATCCCGATACCCGCAGGAGATGGCAAAATGCTGAACCAGTCGCTCAGGGCCCCGACCGTCGCCAAGGCTCCGGTGGACCCTTCCCGCTCCCCGGCTGATCAGTTCTTTGCAACCACCGGTCACGCCGGGCTGATCGCCTCCGAATTCACCTACAAGAAAGAAGAGGAAATCTACGGCGAGGACGAGCCGTCCGAGTACGTTTACCAGGTCGTGTCGGGTGCGGTCCGCAGCTACAAGCTTCTTTCCGACGGCCGCCGCCAGATCGGCGCCTTCTATCTTCCCGGTGACGTGTTCGGGCTGGAGTCGGGACCGACCCATCGCCTCACCGCGGAAGCCATCGTCGATACCACCGTCCGTCTGCTGAAGCGCCGCAGCCTCGAGCAGGCCGCAGCCACTGACGTTCACGTCGCACGCAGCCTGTGGTCGATGACGGCCGGCGAGTTGCGCCACGCCGAAGATCACATGCTACTCCTCGGTCGCAAGAACGCGATGGAGCGGGTCGCCAACTTTCTTCTCGAAATGGATCGCCGCCTCGCCGTCGCCGGCATGATGGCGCTGCCGATGTGCCGCCGCGACATCGGCGATTATCTCGGGCTCACCCTCGAAACCGTGTCGCGCGCGCTGTCGCAGTTGCAGAGCCGGGGCATCCTCGGCTTCTCCGGCGCCCGGCAGATCGAACTGCGCAACCGTCAGCAGCTGCGCAACCTCGACGCATAAAACCGCCTTCCTCGATCGGATTGGATCACAAGTGCCGGCCCTCACGGGTCGGCACTTTTCGTTTCAAGGAGTGAGCGGTGCGCAGAGCTCGCGGCGTGGGCTGAGCGAAGCCCACGCGCCGCGTAGACAAGCCCACGTGCACGGCGCTGCGAACCCTTGCGCGCCCTACGACGCTAGAAAATTTTTTCTTGAATTGCCGCTGTTTCGGAGAACGGTCGCGCTACACACACGCATTTTGCCGTCTCGAAGATTTTTATTTCTCAGACTTGATTGACTTGGCTTCCCCTGCCCGACCTGATGGACGCCCCGGCGAACCTCTGCGCGGACCGCAGCAGCGCATCGCCTTCATCGTCGCAGGATGTTGTCATGACCGAGAAACTTCACCCCGAGACCCTCGCGCTGCATGCCGGCTGGCGCGCCGATCCGTCGACCGGCTCGGTCGCGGTGCCGATCTTCCAGACCACCTCGTATCAGTTCAACAACACCGAGCACGCGGCAAACCTGTTCGCGCTGAAGGAACTCGGTAACATCTACACGCGCATCGGCAACCCGACGACCGACGTGCTGGAGAAGCGCGTTGCCGCACTGGAAGGCGGCGTCGCGGCGCTCGCCGTTGCATCGGGACAGGCTGCGTCCGCGCTGTCGCTGCAGAACCTCGCCCGCGCCGGCGACAACGTCGTCAGTTCGACCGATCTCTATGGCGGCACCTGGAATCTGTTCGCCAACACGCTGAAGGACCAAGGCATCGAAGTCCGCTTCGTCGATCCGTCCGACCCGGAAGCGTTCGAGCGCGCGACCGATGATCGCACCCGTGCCTACTATGCCGAGACGCTGCCCAATCCGAAGCTCGCGGTGTTTCCGATCGCCGAAGTCGCGGCGATCGGGCGCAAGCATGGCATCCCGCTGATCGTCGATAACACCGCAGCGCCGCTGCTGGTGAAGCCGCTCGAACACGGCGCCGCCGTCGTCGTGTACTCGGCGACCAAATACCTCGGCGGCCACGGCACCTCGATCGGCGGCCTGATCGTCGACGGCGGCAATTTCGACTGGGAGAAATTCCCGCAGCGGCAGCCGGCACTCAACACGCCGGACGCCAGCTATCACGGCGCGGTCTGGGTCGAAGCGGTGAAGCCGCTCGGGCCGATCGCCTACATCATCAAGGCGCGCACCACGCTGCTGCGCGACCTCGGCGCAGCACTGTCCCCCTTCAATGCGTTCCAGATCCTGCAAGGGCTGGAAACGCTGCCGCTGCGCATCGAACGCCACGTGCAGAACGCCCAGGCCGTCGCCGACTATCTCGAGAAGCGGCCCGAAGTCACCAAGGTGATCCATCCCTCGAAGCAGACCGGCGTCGCCCACGAACGCGCCGACAAATATTTGAAGGGCAAGTTCGGCGGCCTGGTCGGCTTCGAGCTCGCCGGCGGCCGGGAAGCGGGCCGGAAGTTCATCGACGCGCTGCAGCTGTTGTACCACGTCGCCAATATCGGCGACGCCCGCAGCCTGGCGATCCATCCGGCCACGACCACGCACTCGCAGCTGTCAGCCGAAGACCAGCTCGCCACCGGCGTGTCCGATGGCTACGTGCGACTGTCGATCGGCCTCGAGCATATCGACGACATCATCGTCGATCTCGAACGCGGCCTCGCCGCGGGACGACTCGCCCGCGCCGCGTAAGGGAACATCGCTGCCCGCCTCCGGTTGTCGTTCGAACAATCCCAACGGCATTCCGGAGGCGACATGCAGCAGACCATCACGGGCGAATTCACGACGCGGCGCGCGGCCGAACTGGCGGTCGAGCGCCTGGTCCAGGAACACGAGATCGACCGCAAGCAGGTCACCGTCAAGGCCAAAGGTCGCGACAACAGCGCGGGAACGAAGCCGGCCGGCGCCGATACGCAGAGCGGTCACCCCGGCGAGAGCAAGCAGGGCGATCCCGAACTGAACGACGTCATCGAAGTCTCGGTCGCCGCGAGCGGCGATGCAAGCGTCATCAAAGCCGCGATGAAGGACGCCGGGGCGAGTTCGGTGAGCTGAATGCTGCCAATAGAAATTGACGGTGACCTGACGCACTGAAGACGTCGAGGCCAGGCTTGTGCCGGCCCTCTACGCATTTGAGCACTCTATCTCAGCAAGGCCCGGATGCCCGGCACAAGGCCGGACATGACGGCGGTGGGGTCGACTGCTACCGAATGATAGCCGGCAACACTGCCATCAACGTCATCGGCGCAACGCCGAACAGAACGATCAGCGCGCAGCAGCCGATCAGCAAACCGCGGTCGAGTGGCGGCAGCGGTTCCGGTTCCTGATGGCTCTGTCCGATCAACGGCGCGGTGAAGAACTTCGCGTAGTAGAAGAACCCGAGCGACGAGCCGGCGACGACGATCGCCAGCAGCGTCCACAGCCCGCCGTCGACCAGCACGCGCAGCAGATACAGCTTGGCGATGAAGCCGCCCGCGACGGGCAGGCCGGCGAGCGACAGCATCGATAGTGATAGCGCGATCGCTTCGAGCGGCCGCCGCTTCACCAGCCCATGCAAATCCGGCAGAGTCGGGGCGCGCCCGAGCAGGCCGGCAACGCACAGCGCGGCGAGCATCGCCGGCGCATAGGCACCGAGATAGAACAACGCCGCCTCACCGGCCAGCGGCTGTCCTGACGCCAGGATCAGCGCCACATAGCCGGAATGCGCGATCGTCGAATAGCCGAGCATGCGGGGTAATTGCGGCTGGCGCAGCGCAAGCAGATTGCCGACCAGCACCGACGCGGCGCCGAGCGCCGCAAGGCCGCTGCTCCACACCGGCTCCGGCAGATGCGCGGTCAGCACCAGTCGCAGAATCACGATGGTCATCGCAGCCTTCGACACCACGCCCGCCAACGCCGCGGCGCTCGCAGGCGACGCCTCGAAGGCATCGGGTGTCCACATGTGGAATGGCGCCAGCGAAAACTTGAAGCCGAGGCCGGCGAGCAGCAGCGCGGTGCCGAGCGCCGCCAGCGCGCCGTGGCCGGTCCATCCAGCGAAATCCAGCGCACCGGTCTCCGCATAGATCAGCGCGACGCCGAGCAGCAGCGCCGACGAGGCCAGCCCGCTCATCACCAGAAACTTGTAGGCCGCCTCGAGCCCCTGCCGCGACAGCCGGTAGGCGAATAAAGCGATCAGCGACAGGCTGACGATTTCGATGCCGAGAAACAGCGTCGCGGCATGCCCTGCCCCCGCCAGCGTCACCGCGCCGATCGCCACCAGTACCAATAGCGACGGCGCCTCCTTGGCGGGATGGCCAGCGCGCAGGAACACCAACGCGCCGAGCGAGGCGAGACAGATATAGACGATGCCGAACCGCGCGATGCCATCGTCAGTGAACAGCGCACCCGTGGGCGCCGCAGGAGCGCCGATGCGCAGCAGCACCAGCGCCGCGGCCGTAGCGAGTCCCGCGGCTGCGGCCCCCTGCGCGGCTTCGATGCGCGCCAACGGCACCAGCATCATCGCCGCGATGGCGGCGACGGCCAGCACGATGAGCGGCGAAAGCGCGGCGAACTGAGCTGCGGTCATAATGCTTCGATCACGGCGTGTGCGGCAGCGCGGCCTTGATGGCCGGCTCGAGCAGCGCCAGCAGGCTCTGCGGATAGAGACCGATCACCAGCGTGGCGAGGCCCATCACCACCACCGGGACGTACTCCCGCCAGCTCAGATCGGCGAGCGGCCCGCCCGGCTTCGGCAGACCGAACACCAACCCCTTCAAGAGCCGCGTCGCATAGATCACCGAGACGATCAGCGTCGACAGCGCCAGCAGCGCGAACACCCAGTTCACCTGGAAGATGCCGACCACCACCAGCGCCTCGCCGACGAAATTCGCCGTGCCGGGCAGCGCCAGCAGCGCCGAGCAGAACAGCGCAAACGCCGCGGCGAATTTCGGCGCGACCTGCTGCAGGCCGCCGAGTTGGCGAAGATCGCGCGTATGCGTGCGCTCGTAAAGCGCGCCGATCAGCAGGAATAATGCCGAGGCCGAGAACGAATGCGCGATCATCTCGACCGCGGCGCCGGCCAGCGCGTAGTGCACGCCGGCCGAGATGCCCATCAGCACGATCGCCATATGGGCGATAGAGGTGTAGGCAACCAGCCGCTTGGCGTCGTTCTGGCCGCAGGCGACGAGGCCACCATACAGCGCACCGGCAGCACCGAGCGCAATGCCATAGGGCGCCACGGCGGCGAGACCGTCCGGAAACAGCATCGGGGCGAAGCGGAACAGCCCGTAAGCGCCGGTCTTCAGCAGAATGCCGGCGAGCAGGATCGAGCCGGCGGTCGGCGCCAGCGTGTGCGCCTCCGGCAGCCAGGCGTGGAACGGCGGCACCGACAGCTTGACCATGAAGGCGAGCGAGAAGCCGAGCAGCATCCACACCTGCGCGGAGGTCGAGAGCTTCATCTCGGACAGCTCGAAGGCGCTGAACGTCATGTGATCGGCCATCGCCGCCAGCGCGAACGACGCCGCCAGCAGGCCGAAGCCGGCGACCGCGTTGAAGATCAGGAATTTCAGCGCCGCGCCTTCCTTGTCGCCGTGGCCCCACACCGCGATCAGCATGAACGCCGGCACCAGCATCGCTTCCCAGAAGAACGCGAAGATCAAGAGATCGAACGAGATGAAGACGCCGACGGTGGCGGACACTGTCCAGCACAGGCTGGCGTGGAACAGGCCCGACTGCGTGCGGATCTCCGACCACGACGCCATCACCGAGATGATCCCGAGCCCAGCCGCGATCGCGATCAGCGCGGCGGAGAGACCATCCAATGCAAAGTCGAGCGCAATGCCGAACGATGGCACCCACGGATAGCTGACCTTGGCATACCAGCGGCCTTCGGGCGCCCCGGCCACGATGCCGATCAGGAGGACGAGCATCAGCGCGAAGGTCGCGATCGAGACCCAGCGCTCGCGTTCGCCCTTGCCGGCGACGAGGAATGCGACGAGGCCGCCGATGGCCGGCAGCAGGATGAGCGCGATCAGCGCCATGATGTCCCCCAGGCAAAGAGCAATAGCGCGGCGCAGCCGAGCGCTATCCAGAATGAATGATCGCGGACGCGGCCGGTCTGCAGCCGACGCGCCTGCGCCCAGGCAAGGCCGAAGCCGCCGGCAAAGCCCATCCAGCCACGATCGAGGACGTCGGGCCGAAACCGCGCGACGAAGCCGCTGACGAACAGCCGCGCCGCGGCGACGACCAACCGGCCGACCGGATCGCCAGACACCAGCCGCACCACCGGCGTCTGACCTTCGGTCGCGCGGGTGATGAAATCAGCTGGGAGCGCGACCGTCGCGCTTCCGCGGGCCAGCAGATCGTCAGACGGCAGACCAGGCACCTCAACGCCCTCGCGGCGCAGTTCCGCGGCACGCGCGAAGGCTTCGGTGCCTTCGGCATTGCCGAGCACGCTGGCGACGCGGCGAAAGCGGCGGACAAAATAGTAATAGTACAGCACCTCGACCCGGAAAGCGCGGACGTGGCGCAGCCGACGCGCGACCTGCTCGAGTTCGCGCGGATGACGCACGAGCTGCCGCGCGAGTAGCACACCGAGGATCGGAGCCGCTGCACCGAGAAGCGTCGGCAGCAGCGGGATGTGATCCAGCGTCCCCCCCGTGAACCCGATCAGCGTGCCGACCGACAGGCCGCCGACGACGGCGACGACGGTGAGCACGACCAGCGGGATCATCACCGCGGCTCCGCCCCATGGCGGCGCGGCGAGATCGGCGGACTGACTGCCGGCGACGAACACGACGCGGAACGCATAAGCGGCGGTCAGCATCGCAGCGGTCGCAGCAAGCAGCCACAGCGGCACGCCCCACGGCCCACTGCTCCACACCGCCGCGAGCACCGCTTCCTTCGAGTACCAGCCGGCGGTGATCACCGGCAGGCCTGCCAGCGAGGCGGCGCCGATCGCAAAGGTCCAGAACGCCCAGGGCTGACGATAGCGCGCGCCACGCAGCGCCTCGATCGCGGTCGAGCCGCCGGAGGCGTGACTCATCACGCCGGCGCTGAGGAACAGCAGCGATTTGAAGGCTGCATGGATGGCGAAATGCGCCAGCGCCACTGCGGGCGCGCCGAGACCCAGCGCCAGCACCATGAAGCCGATCTGGCTCATGGTCGAGAAGGCGAGCAGCTTCTTCACATCCGTCTGGATCACCGCGACCAGCGCGCCGAGCGCCGCCGTGGCGATGCCCAGCATGGCGACCATCGCGGAAATTTCGGGCGCGGCGGCAAACAGCGGGGCGAGCCGCGCCAGCAGGATTACGCCTGCGGCGACCATGGTGGCCGAATGCAGCAACGCCGACACCGGCGTCGGGCCGGCCATCGCACTCGGCAGCCAGGTGTGAAACGGGATCTGCGCCGACTTGCCGAGCGCGCCGAGCGCGATCAGCCCGGCGATCGGTGCCAGCCGCCACGGATCGATATTCGGCACCGCCGCCAGCATGCCGTCGAGCCGCGTGGTGCCGGCGCTGAGGAACAGCATCATCAGGCCGGCAAGCAGCAGGCTATCGGCGATGCGCGTGGTGATCAACGCCTTGCGCCCGGCCGACACCGCCTTCGGCAATCGGTCGTAGAACGCGATCAGCATGAAGCTGCACAGACCGATGGTTTCCCAGCCGAGGAACAGCAGGATGACATCGGCGGCGAACACCACCGCCAACATCCCGGCGAGAAACAGGTTCATTACCGCAAAGAAGCGGCGCAGATCCGGCAGCGGCTCCGACGCCATATAGGCGGCCGAATAGATCAGCACCAAGGCCGCAACGCCGGCGACCGTCCCGCCGGTGACCATGCTGAGCGGATCGAGCGACATCGCGATCTGCGCGACGAAGATTCCGGTATCGATCGACAGGATCGGCACCACCGCTCCGGCCACGCAGGCGCCATCGAGGCAACTAAGAGCCACCGGCACGAACAGCAGCGCCGGCAGCACCGCGGCGCCGACGCCGAGCGCAATCACCGCGGCGCGCGGCAGCACGATCGGCAGCAGCGACAACACGATAAAGCCCAGCAGCGCCGGGACCGGAACGAAGGGAAGCAGATGCGCCATGCTCACCCCTTCATGCCGCTGATCAGGTCGCTGTCGTCGCTGCCGGCAATACGGCGGATGCGCAGCAGCAGCGCTAACCCGACCGCGACTTCGGCAGCGGCGAGCGTCAGCACCAGGATGAACATCCCCTGTCCTTGCGGGTCGGCGTGATACGCGCCGGCCGCAACGAAGGCGAGCGCCGGCCCGCTGAGCGCGACTTCCAGCGCAACGAGCTGAAACAGGATGCCGCGCCGCGCCAGCACGCCGAACACGCCGATCGCGAACAGGCCGGCGGCGAGGATCATCAGACCGATCAGATCGGAGCCGGTCATGGCCGTTTCCCCGAGGTACGATCGCTGCGGCCGATATGGCGGACGCCGATCAGGCCGGCGAGCAGCAGCAGCGAGGCGAGTTCGATCGCCACCGCCCATGGCCCGAACAACAGCTTGCCGACCTGCTGCGCCGACACCGGCGCCGCGACCGTGTTGGCGCCGAGGCCGAACTGCCCGAATACGAACGGTGCAACCACCAAGACCGACATCAGCAGCGGCAACGGCCAGGCGCCGCGCAGCGCCAGCTTCTCGCGCGCGCTCGCCTCCGGCGAGGTCGGCAGCGTCATCACCAGGAATACGAACAGCACCACGATCGCGCCTGCATAGATCATGATCAGCAGCACCGCGGCGAACGCGGCGCCAAGCGCGAAGAAGCACACGGCGAGCGCCAGCAGCGTCACCACCAGATACAGCAGCGCGTGCACTGCGTTCGGCCGCGTCACCGCCAGCCCGGCGGAGACGAGCGCGAAGGCACCGGCATAGAGCGCAAGCAGCAGGCTCATGGCAGCAGCCCCTTCAGATCGACCGGCGGCGCTTCGTGTTCGGCCTCGCCCTTGTCCTTGCCGGCGATCGCCTTGCCGGCCACCGACCAGTAGCGATAGCCGCGCACCTTGCCCTCGCCGGCAATCAGCAGGTCGTGCTTCTCGTACACCAGCGCATCGCGCCGCCACTCGCCGAGCTCGAAATCCGGCGTCAGCTGGATCGCCGACGTCGGGCACGCCTCCTCGCAGAAGCCGCAGAAGATGCAGCGCGCGAAATTGATGCGGAAATGTTCGGGATACCAACGGCCGTCGTCGGCCACAGCCTTGGCCAGATCGATGCAGCCGACCGGGCACACCGCCGCGCACAGATTGCAAGCAACGCAGCGCTCCTCCCCGTCCGGATCGCGCGTCAGCACGATGCGGCCACGCATCCGCGGATACAGCTTCGGCTTCTCTTCCGGATACAGCTGCGTCTCCGGCTTGACGAACAGCTTGCGTCCGACGCGCAGCAGGGCTTCGAGCCATCCGAATCCGATCATGACGCGCTCCTCGCCACCACGACTATGCCGGTGAGCAGCAAATTGAGCAGCGACAGCGGCAGCGCGATTTTCCAGGCGAAGCCGAGCAACTGATCGTAACGCGGCCGCGGCAGCGTCGCGCGCAGCCAGACAAACACCACCGCGATCACGCCAGTCTTGAGGCCGAACCACACCGGGCCAGGCAGCCACGGCCCGAGCCAGCCGCCGAAGAACAGCGTCACCGCCAGCGCTGACACCAGCAGCACCGCGAGATATTCGCCGAGGAAGAACAGGCCGAACGACATGCCGGTGTATTCGGTGATGAATCCGGCGACGAGGTCGTTCTCGGATTCCGGCAGATCGAACGGCAGCCGATGCGCGGCGGCGACGCCGGCGATGGTGAAAAGCGCCGCGCCAAGCGGCTGGAGCAGCACGAACCAGGCGCTGCGCTGCGCCTCGACGATCTCGGTCATCGACAGCGACCCGGCCAGCATCACCACGCCCATCAGCGACAGGCCGAGAAACACCTCATAAGCCAGCACCTGCGCGGCAGCCCGCATCCCGCCCATCAGCGAGAAGCGATTGTGCGAAGCCCAGGCGCCGAGCAACACGGCGTAGGCAGTGAGCCCCAGCATGCCGAGCAGGAACAGCACCCCGACATCGACCGGCGCCAGCGAGATGCCGTCGCCGATCGCGACGACGCCGAAGCCGATCAGCACCGGCGTCGCGGCGACGGCCGGCGCCAGGATGTAGGTGAGCTTGTCGGCGCCGGGCGGCGGCACGTCTTCCTTGGTGAGAATCTTCACCGTGTCGGCGACCCATTGCAGCGAACCGAACGGCCCGACGCGGTTCGGGCCGTAGCGCTCCTGCACGAAGCCGAGCAGCCGCCGCTCCACCCAGGTGAAGGTGCCGGCGATCACCAGCAGCGCCATGATCAGCGCCACCGAAATCGTCGCGGTAAGCATCATGCCGATCATGACGCCGCCTCCACCTTGACCCGGCGCAGCGGACCGCGGGGCACGATGAGGCCGGCGCTGATCGCCACACAGCCGCGCGGCAGCGAGGCGTCGAGCGCGACCCGCACGGCGCTTAGCTCGTTATCGATCCGTACGTCCGCGCCTTCTTTGAGGCGGCGCATCGCGGCGTCGTCGGGATGCAACACCACGCGCGGCTGTGGCCGGCGTGCGGTGAGCAGCGCGCTGGCGCGGCTGAGGTCGAAGCCCGTGAACGCGTCCTGTAGCGGGATCAGCAGAAGGCCCTCGCCCTCGACCGGCATCAGCGCGCCTGCATCGGGCAGCGAGGCTTCGCCAGCCTTCAGCAGCATCGCGCCGGGATCGCCGCCGCGCAGCGGGCCGCCGATCTCCTCGACGAAGCGGGTGACGTTGTTGGCCGAGTGATGGCCTGAGGTCTTGTAGCTGGTGATCAGCGGCGGCGGCACGGCCGTGCCGCGCGCCCCCTTGATGCCGAAATTCAGCGGCGAATCCGGATCGATCGGCGGCGCCGCATCGGCGAACTGCCCGGCGCGATCATCCGCGGTGCGCCCCGAATACGGCCGCGGCGCGCGCGTCACCTGGCCGTCGGCCATCATGAAGTCGGCATCCGGCGCCGCGTCGGCGACGCCGACCAGATCGGGTCGTTCGACGATCAGATCACCGATCAGCGCATCAAGGCTGGGCCAATCGCCAGCGCCGAACGCATCGAGCCGTCGCCACGACGATGGCGCGGTCTCCGATGACGGCAGCGCGGCGATGAAGCGCTGGGCGCGGCCTTCGTAGTTGACGTAAGTGCCGGTGCATTCGGTGAACGCCGCGACCGGCAGCGCCACCGACGCACGCGCCGTCGTCTCGCTCGCCATCGCATCCAGCGCGACGACGTCCTTGGCCGCCGCGAAGAGCCGCTCGACATCGGCGCGCGGGGCGCGGTCGAACAGATCGGCTTCGAGCACGATTGCGGTCTTGGCGGCGCCTCGCTCCATCACCGCCGCGGCGCTCCCGATGCCGTCGCCACCGAGCAACGCCAGGCCGATGCTGTTGGCTTCCGGCGGCAGCAGCACGATCTGCGCCTTGGCGCCGAGCGCCGTTGCGATCGCCGCAGCCGCTTCGACGATCGCCGCCGACACCAGCGAGCAGCCGGCGATGATCAGCGGCCGCTGCGCGACAGTCAGGATTTCGGCGACGCGTTGCGCCTCGGCATCGGCACCCGGCTTTCCACCGAGCGCATCCGCGATAGCGGCCGCGAAAGCCGTGATCGCCTGCGGATCGCGACGCAGCGACAACGTGGCGATGTCGTCGAGCGGATCGGCGAGCGGCGTGGCCAGCACGATCGGCGAGCGGCGGCCTTCGCCGGCGGTCCGCACCGCCGGATCGAGCCATTGCGGCACGCCCTTTTTCGCGGCGAGGTCGCGCTCGGCACCGCGCGCCGTCTGGCGCAGCGCCAGCGCCAGACGTGGCGACGCGTTGGTCAGATCCTCGCCCAGCACCAGCACGGCATCGGCGCGTTCGACCTCGACGAGCGAGGCCACCTTGGCCGGCCCGGCGCGGACGATCTCGACGATGCGCCGCACCAGCTGCGCCTCGGCATCCGAGACGCCAGCGAAGAACCGCTCCGGCCCGACCAGCCGCTGCAACGCGTAGTTGGCTTCGAGCGAAGCGCGCGGCGAACCGATCCCGATCGCGCCCTCGGCCACAGCGGCATGCGCCGCCGCGCAGGCGTCGTGCAGGCGCGCCGGTTCGCCTTGCAGTAGTGGCTGGCTCAGCCGCTGATCCGAAGCGACATGCAGCGGGCCGTAGCGGCCGCGATCACAGATGAAATAGCCGTTGAGCGCGCCGTGATAGCGATTTTGCACCCGCCGCACCCGGCCGCCGCGCTGATCGACCAGGATGTTGCAGCCGAGCGAACAATGCGGGCAAACGGACGGCGCCGCCCGCATGTCCCACTTCCGCGCATAGTCCTGCGACCAGCCCTTGTCGTTGAACACCCCGGTCGGACAGACTTCGGCGAGATTGCCGGCGAACGGGCTGTCCAGCACGCCATCCTCGGCGCGGCCGAAATACACGTTGTCGTGGGCGCCGAACGCATCGAGATCGCGGCCGCCGGCGTAATCGCGATAGAACCGTGTGCAGCGATAGCAGGCGATGCAGCGGTTCATCTCGTGCGTCAGCAGCGGGCCGAGATCCTGATTGCGATGCGTGCGCTTCGTAAACTTGTAGCGTCGATCGTGATGGCCGGTCGCGATCGTCATATCCTGCAAATGGCACGAGCCGGCCTCTTCGCACACCGGGCAATCGTGCGGATGGTTGACCATGAGCCACTCGATCACCTGCGCCCGAAACGCCACCGCCTCGGGATCACTGACCGAGACGCGTTCGACATCGGCCACCGGCGTCATGCAACTCATGACGATGCGGCCTTCGGTGTCGTCCGGTCCGGCATAGACCTTCACGGCGCACTGCCGGCAGGCGCCGACCGAGCCGAGCGCGCCGTGCCAGCAGAAATACGGCACATCGATGCCATGCGTTAGGCAGGCGGATAGCAGATCGTCGCCGTCGCGGGCTTCGATGATGCGGCCGTCGATGTCGAGCTTCCTGGTCATGCGCG
The DNA here is from genome assembly GCF_048594845.1 of Rhodopseudomonas sp. Classification (GTDB taxonomy): domain Bacteria; phylum Pseudomonadota; class Alphaproteobacteria; order Rhizobiales; family Xanthobacteraceae; genus Rhodopseudomonas. Next base: position 41,493 of record NZ_JBMDXE010000210.1, read on the forward strand.
GCCCACCGGACAATGGCCCGCGAGGTGGGCGTTGAAGATGTCGCCGAAGCGCTCGAGGCCGCTGCGCAGCGGCGTCAGCGCGCCGGTGTTGAGATCGCAATAGGAGCGGCCGGACGGACCAGAAAGCGCGACGTGCTGGTGCAGCACGTCGATATCCGTATGCGTTCCCTTGCCGGCTTCGAGCGCATCGAGCAGCTTCGCCACCCACGGCAGGCCGTCGCGGCACGGCGTGCACAGGCCGCAGCTCTCGCGTGCGTAGAACCGCATGTGCCGGCCGATCGCCGCGACCGGACAGGCGTAATCGTCGAGCACAATCACCGCGCCGGTGCCGAGCGAAGAACCGGCCTTCTTGGTGTGAGCGAAGTCGAGCGGGACGTCGAGATCGGCGGTCTCGAGAAACGCCGTCGCGCCACCGCCGGGCTGGAAGGCGAACAGCGAACGTCCATTGCGGATGCCGCCGCACAGCTCAAGCAGCTCGCGTGCGGTCGTGCCCATCGGCGCTTCGATCAATTGCGGGCGCGCGACGCAGCCGGAGACGCCGTAGAGCTTGGTGCCGCCTTCTTCGCTCCGCGCCAGCGACCGATACCAGTCGGCGCCGTTCTCGATAATCGACGGCACCGCCGACAGCGTCTCGACATTGTTGACCGTGGTCGGCCGTCCCCATAGCCCGCTCACCGCAGGATAAGGCGGGCGATGCCGCGGCACTGGGCGTTCGCCTTCCAGCGCCGCGATCAGCGCGGTCTCTTCGCCGACGATGTAGCGGCCGGCCGAAGCGTGGACCCGCATCGTCAGATCGAAACCCGAGCCGAGGATGTCGCGGCCGAGCAGACCCGCACCTTCAGCCTCGGCGATCGCGCGGCTCAGCGCCGCCGCGGCCGCGCGATATTCGTCGCGCACCAGGATGATCACTTCGGTGGCGCCGATCGCATAGGCGGCAATCAGCGCACCCTCGACCAGCTGATGCGGCAGCGCCTCCATCAGCAGCCGGTCCTTGAACGAGCCCGGCTCGGTCTCGTCGCCGTTGACGCACAGATAGCGCGGGCCCGGGCCGGCCTTCTCGGCGCCGCTGCGCATGAAACGCCATTTGTTTGCGGTCGGAAAACCCGCGCCGCCGCGGCCGCGCAGGCCCGCGGCCTCGATCATCGCGATGATCGCCTCAGGGCTGTGGCGCTTCAACGCCTGCGATGCCGCCGCGTAGCCACCGAGGCCACGCCAGGCGGCGAGACTGTGCGGCTGGCGATCGGCGCGCGCGCGGCCGGTGAGCGGCTTTTCGCTCATCGCGCACCTCCGATCAATTCATCAAGATCGTCCGGCGTCAGCGGACCAACGAGCTTGCGCTCCGGTCCGACCAGCGCCACCGGCGCGCGGTCGCAGCCGCCGACGCAGCAGATGTTGATCAGCGTGAATTTTCCGTCCGGCGTGGTCTCGCCGAATCCGATGCCGAGCCGGCTCATCACCGCATCGCGCACCGAGTCGCCGCCGCACAGATAACAGCTCAACCCGTCGCACAGCAGGATCACCGTATCGCCGACCGGGCGGCGAAAAATCTGGCTGTAGAACGTCGCCAGGCTCTCGATCTCGGCGGTGGTGACGCCGAGCGTGCGGGCGGCCTCGGCCAGGCTCTCGTCTGACACCCAGCCTTCGGCTTCCTGCACCAGCTTCAGCGCGTCGAGCATCGCCGCCTTGCCGCCGTGGGCAGCGGCGGCCTGCGCGATCGCGGTTTTGATCGGAGGGCTGAGGCTCATCGGTCGACGTCCGACATCACGTAGTCGATGCTACCCAGATAGGCAACGAGGTCGGCGACCATCATGCCGGGCGCCACCGCGGAGATCATCTGCAGATGAGGAAACGACGGCGTGCGGATACGCGTCCGATAGCTCGACGGCTCGCCATCCGAAATCAGCGCGAACTGAGTGAGCCCACGCACCGTCTCGACCTGCCCGGTGGTTTCGCCGGGCGGCAGCACCGGGCCCCAGCTGGCGCCGACGAAGTGATGGATCATGGTCTCGATGTCGTGCAGCATCCGCTCGCGCGGCGGCGGCGTGGTCAGCGGATGATCGGCCTTGATCGGGCCGGACGGCATGTTGTCGACGCACTGCCGGATGATCTTCAGCGACTGGCGGATTTCTTCGACGCGGACCACTGTGCGGTCATAACAATCGCCATTGACGCCCGTCGGGACTTCGAAATCGAAATGCTCGAAGCCGGCGTAGGGCCGCGCCTTACGTACATCCCAAGCTTGGCCTGTCGCACGTAGTCCCGGCCCGGTCACGCCCCATTCGTGCGCCATAGCGGTGTCGTAGGCCGCGATGCCCTTTGTCCGCGCGCGAAAAATCTCGTTGCGCAGCACCATGCCTTCGTAGTCGTCGAGTCGCGATGGCATCCAGTCGAGGAATTCGCGGACGAGCTTGTCCCAGCCCTCCGGCAGGTCCATCGACAGCCCGCCGATGCGGAAGTAACCGGGGTGCATCCGCGCGCCTGTGATCGACTCGATCACGCGGTAGCCGCGCTCGCGATCGGTGAACATGTAGAACACCGGCGACATCGCCCCGGTGTCCTGCGCCATGGTGCCGTAGAACAGCAGGTGATTCATGATGCGGAACATCTCCGACAGCATGATCCGCACCGTCAGCGCACGGTCCGGCACGGTGATGCCACAGGCCTTCTCTACTGCCTGCAGATACGGCATTTCGCCCATCACGCCGCCCAAGTAATCGACGCGGTCGGTATAGGGTAGGAAGTTGTGCCAGGTCTGGCGCTCGGCCATCTTCTCCGCGCCGCGATGGTGGAAGCCGATGTCCGGCCGCGCCGCGACGATCTCCTCACCATCGAGCGCCAGCACGATGCGGAACACGCCGTGGGTCGCCATCGAATGCGGGCCGTAGTTCAGGATCATCAGCTCGACGCCGTCGCGATGCGTCGGCAGGCCGAATTTCTCCGGATCAGCCGCGAGGGCGTGCTCCTTGGCGTCGAACAGCGCCGCCGTCATGTTGAAGAGCGGCCGCTCGGTGGCGCGACCCGGCTGGGTCTTGCGCATCGGATGGCCTTCCCAGCCGGGCGGCAGCAGGATGCGCAGCGAATGCGGCTGCAGCTCGAACTCGACGCCGAACATGTCGTAGGCTTCGCGCTCGTACCACAGCGCGTTGGGAAACACGGTGCCGATCGACTTGGCACGCGGATACTCCGCGTCGAGCGGGGTCTTGAGCCGGATATCGGCGTTGCGATCGTGCGACAACAGATGGCTGGCGATGGTGATGCCGCTCGGCGGCTGGCCCTCGCGATGCTTTCGCGCGGTCTCGTCGATCGCCCACAGGTCGACCAGCATCTTGAACGGGCGTTCGATCTCGTCCTTCAAGTAACGATGCACGGCGATCGTCGCCTCCGGACGGATCCACACCGTCGGGAAGGCGTCGCGCGTGGTTTGCTCGCCCAGCACCGCGTCTCCGAACCGCGCGCTGAGCTCGCCGACGAGGTCGGGCTTGCTCACAATCGCTCCGGCGGATCGAGGAGGGTTTGGGCCATGCGCTCGTCGCGGCGCTGATCGCGGCGGCGTGGTGCATCGAAACCGAGGCCGGCGGTGTTGCCGACGGTGACGCCGAGCGGGCGGCGTTCGCTGCCGATCTGCTGCTGCAGCATGATCAGCGCATCCAGCATCGCCTCCGGACGCGGCGGACAGCCGGGGATGTAGACATCGACCGGGATGAAACGATCGACGCCCTGCACCACCGAATAGATGTCGTACATGCCGCCCGAGCACGCGCAGGCGCCCATCGCGATCACCCAGCGCGGCGCGCGCATCTGCTCGTACAGCCGCAGCAACGGCGCGGCCATCTTGTGAAACACCGTGCCGGACACGACCAGCAGGTCGGCCTGCCGCGGCGAGGCGCGGATCACTTCGGCGCCGAACCGCGCCTGATCGTAGACCGGGGTCAGCACCGTCACCTGCTCGACGTAGCAGCACGACAGCCCGAAGTTGAACGGCCACAGGCTGTGCTTGCGCGACCACGCGGTGAGATCCTCGAGCGTAGTGAACAGGCTCGACAGCGCCATGTGCTCTGCGACCGAGACCGGCTCGGTCGAATGCGGTGTCAGCGTCATCGCTTGCGCTCCTTGTGCCAGTCGAGCGCGCCGTCGGCCCAGAGATACACCAAGGCCAGCAGCAGCACGCCGATGAACACCGCGGCCTCGATCAGGCCGAGCCAGCCAGTGTCACGCGCCGCCACTGCCCAGGCGAACAGGATCGCGGCTTCCATGTCGAAAATCACGAACAGCGCCGCAATCAGGAAATACGGCGCATTGACCGGCCCCTGCTGCGGCGCGGCCGGCAGCACACCGCCTTCATACGGCACGTCGGGGCGAGCACCGGATCGCTTCTCGCGCAGCCAGGCAGCGACCAGCATGATCGCCGCGACGAGGCCGGCGGACAGCGCCACGTGAATCGCGAGTGCGGCGCCCGGATCGATCGGGAAGATCAGCTCGCTCACCAGCGGGGCTCCCACAAGACGACAAGAAATGGGACGACAAGAAGCACGCGCGCCCCGGAGCCGGTCAGGCTGCCGGAACGTCCAATGCATCGTCACCATGTCACCCGGAGCGTCAATGACTGTTGACGCCGATCAAGGTCGGTCCCGTACGGTGCCGAAATCCCGGTTCGATTTCCAACGCTTGGCGAGCGGTAAGATTTATTGAAAGGCCTGTGGTGCAGCCGCTTCCGAGCCCCGCGGGGCCGGGCTCCAGCGGGCCCCGGTTCGAATCACGCCGCGGACTGCGGCACCATGCCGCCCCGTCCAATCAGGGCGTCGACGCTCGCCGCGTCCCGACGCGCCCTGCACAACTTCGTCCGCCGACGCACATTCCGCCGCGCCGGAAAATCATCTAATCCTACGGTTTCATCGTTCGGGGCGGTCGATGTCGTTGCTACGTCTCTACACCCGCGTGCTCGCGCTGCTCGGCAAGGAGGCGCGGCTCGGCTGGGCGCTTGCCGTGGCCAATCTGCTGCTGGCGGTCGCGCAGTTTGCCGAGCCGGTGCTGTTCGGCCGGATCGTCGACGTGATGAGCGGCAACCTCGCCACCGGCGCGATCGTGCCGGAGACGCGATCACCCTGGCCGCTGCTCGCCGCCTGGGCCTCGTTCGGCCTGTTCACCATCGTCTGCTCCGCCGTGGTGGCGCTGCATGCCGATCGATTGGCGCATCGCCAGCGCCAGGTGATCCTCACCAGCTATTTCGAGCACATCCTGCAGCTGCCGCTGACCTTCCACACCGGCACGCATTCGGGCCGACTGATGAAAGTGATGCTGCAGGGCACCGACGCGCTGTGGCGGGTCTGGCTCGGCTTCTTCCGCGAGCACTTCGCCGCGGTGCTGTCGCTGCTCGTTCTGCTGCCGCTGTCGCTTTACATCAACTGGCGACTGGCACTGCTGCTGTTCGTGCTGTGCGGCGTGTTCACGGTGCTGACTACACTGGTGGTGCGCAAGACCTACGGAATGCAGAACGAGGTCGAGGAGCAATACAGCGCCCTCTCCGCCCGCGCCTCCGACGCACTCGGCAACGTCGCGCTGGTGCAAAGCTTCGTGCGCATCGATGCCGAGGTGCAGGGGCTGCGGTTCGTCGCTGACAAGCTGCTCGCTGCGCAGATGCCGGTGCTGTCGTGGTGGGCGCTGGTCACGGTGATCACCCGCGCCTCGACCACCATCACCGTGTTGGCGATCTTCGCGCTCGGCATCTGGCTCAATCAGCAGGGGCTGACCAGCGTCGGCGAGATCGTGATGTTCGTGTCGTTCGCGACACTGCTGATCCAGCGGCTCGAGCAGGTGGTGAGCTTCATCAACAATCTGATGATGGAAGCGCCAAGGCTGCGGGAGTTCATCGGCGTGTTCGATGCCGTGCCGGCAGTGCGCGATCGTCCGGACGCAATTGATCCCGGCCGCCTCACAGGGCTGGTCGAATTCGACCACGTCTCGTTTTCCTATGACGGCAAGCGGCCGGCGGTCGAAGACCTGACGCTGACCGCGCTGCCGGGCCAGACCATCGCGCTGGTCGGCGCCACCGGCGCCGGCAAGTCCACCGCGATCGCGCTGTTGCATCGCGCGTTCGATCCACAGTCCGGAACGGTGAAGATCGACGGCATGGATGTGCGCGGCCTGACACTGGCCGGGCTCCGCCGCAACATTGGTGTCGTGTTCCAGGAAGCACTTCTGTTCAATCGCTCGATCGCCGACAATCTGCGCGTCGGCAAGCCGGACGCGACCGAGGCCGAGCTGCGGCAGGCTGCGGAGCGAGCGCAGGCGCTGCAATTCATCGAACGCAGCGACCTCGGCTTCGACACCAATGCGGGAGAGCGGGGACGCATGCTGTCCGGCGGCGAACGGCAGCGGCTGTCGATCGCCCGCGCGCTGCTCAAGGATCCGCCGATCCTGATCCTCGACGAGGCGACCTCGGCGCTCGACGCCGTCACCGAGGCCAAGGTCAATCTCGCGCTCGACGAGCTGATGAAGGGGCGTACCACCTTCGTGATCGCGCACCGGCTGTCGACCATCCGGCACGCCACCCGCGTTCTCGTGTTCGAGAACGGAAAGGTGATCGAAAGCGGAACCTTCGATGAACTCGTGGCGCAGCGGGGCCACTTCGCTGAGCTCGCGCGGGCACAGTTCATGGTGCAGGAGGACGCGCGCGCCGCTGTCGCGACCGCCGCCGGCGACAATGCCTCCCAGCTCTGAGCACCGCCGAATTTCGGCCCCTTTCATCCCCGATTAACCGCCCCCTAGCTCTGTTCGACGAGCACAAGCCGGTATAGGGTCGGGTCTGCTGGGCCAACGCCTGAACCCGAACGTCAACCCGTAAAGACTTCGTCTGCCTCGGACGGATCTCAAAGGACCGGAATCGGATAGTGCACTTCTTCTCCGCGCAGCCTCGCAAATCGCCGATCGTCTGGACTTTCCTCGCCGCGCTGCTTGCGTTGACGGCGCTGCCGCGGCTCGCGTCCGCCGAGGCATTGCTTCTGATCGAAGCCGACACCGGCAAGGTGCTGCAGGCGGAGAACGCGACCTATCCGTGGCATCCGGCCTCCGTCACCAAAATCATGACCGCCTACGTCACGCTGAAGGCGGTGAAGGAAGGCAGGCTGACGCTCGACACCCTGCTGACGGTGTCACCAACCGCTGCCGCGCAGTCGCCGTCGAAGATGGGTTTCCGTCCGGGTACGCAGCTCACCGTCGACAATGCGCTGAAGATGATGATGGTGAAGTCGGCCAACGACATGGCCGTCGTGCTGGCCGAAGGCGTCGGCGGATCGATCGACGGCTTCTCCGAGATGATGAACGCCAATGCGCAGCGGCTCGGCATGACGCAGACCCACTACGTCAATCCGAACGGGCTGCCGGCGGATGAGCAGGTCACCTCGGCGCGCGACCTCGCGATCCTGGCACGCGCGGTGATCCGCGACCTGCCGGAGTACGAGTACTTCGTCCACATTCCGGCGATCCGCTTCGGCAAGCGCGTCACCTACAACTTCAACAAGCTGATCGGCCGCTATCCGGGCGCCGACGGCTTCAAGACCGGCTTCATCTGCGCGTCCGGCTACAATCTGGTGGCGAGCGCCACGCGCAATGGCCGGCGGCTAATCGCCGTGGTGCTCGGCGCCAATTCCGGAACGGACCGCGCGGTTAAAGCCGCGCAACTCCTTGAACGTGGCTTCTCCGCGAACACGCTGGCTTGGCTGACGCCGTCGCTCGGCACCGTCGACAATCTCGCTCCGATCGACGCCACCCCGCCGAACCTGCGCGACGAGATGTGCGGCCCCAAGCGCAAGCGCCCGGCCAGCGACGAGGACGAGCAGGTCGCCGGCGTGATCGCCGCGGGTGAAACCGCGCTGTCGATGTTCTCCCCGCCCGCGCTGCGCCCGGTCGACATGATCGCCGCAGCGCCGGCACCGACCGAACCGGTCATCGTCTACACTGGCCCGACGCGAACCGGCGCAGCCCTGATCGCTGCCGCCGCACAGGATGCCGACCAGCAGGCCGCCGAAGGCAAAAAGAAGAAGACGGCGAAGAAGAAGGGCGCGAAGCCCGTGGCAGAAGCCAAGGAAGCCGCGGCGGGTGAGAAGTCGAACGGCCGGACCTCGGTGACGATTGATACCACCAAGCCCAAGGCCGCAAAGCCGACCGCCGCGAAGCCCGCCCCCAAGCACGCCAGCAAGAAGCCCGAAGCAGGGACCGACAAACCCGCCGCCAAGCCCAGGCCGAAGGCGGCCGCGAAGCCCGCGGCGAACGCGACCAGCGAAGCCAAGCCGGGCACCTGAGCTGCGCCGATCCGCCGCTGTTCTGAGGTGTTAACTTCGCTTGACGGCCGGCTGCGTGCGGCGGCCGGTCAGCTTGCGTTCGAGCGCCGCTTCCCCCAATACTCATCAGCAGGATTTGGCTGGCCTCAAACAGCCTTGACTCGCCGCGCCTTTCGGCCAATTCGCCGCGGCAGATCGATGTGCAACAATCAATAACGCGGGGCTTCGCGCTTCCGGCGATGTGAGGAAAAGACCATGGAGCGGATCTGGCTCAAGCACTATCCGCCGGGCGTGCCGGCAGACATCGACGTGTCGCGCTACCCGTCGCTGGTCGAGCTGTTCGAAGAGAGCTTCAAGAGTTTCCGCGACCGCAAGGCCTTCATCTGCATGGACAAGGCCATCACCTATCGCGAACTCGACGAGATGTCGGTCGCGCTCGGCGCCTATCTGCAGGGCAAGGGTTTGCAGAAGGGCGCGCGCGTCGCGCTGATGATGCCCAACGTGCTGCAATATCCTGTGGCGATTGCCGCCGTGCTGCGGGCCGGCTTCGCGGTCGTCAACGTCAACCCGCTGTATACGCCGCGCGAGCTCGAGCACCAGCTCAAGGACAGCGGCGCCGAAGCCATCATCGTCCTGGAAAACTTCGCCCACACGGTCGAGCAGGTGATCGCCAAGACTCCGGTCAAGCACATCGTCGTCGCTACCATGGGCGACTTGCTCGGCTTTAAAGGCGTGATCGTCAATCTCGTCGTCCGCAAGGTCAAGAAGATGGTGCCGGCGTTTTCGCTGCCGGGCGCCGTCAGCTACAACGACGCGGTCGCGGCAGGACGCAGCCAGAAATTCAGCAAGCCCGTGATCGGCCCGCACGACGTCGCTTTCCTGCAATACACCGGCGGCACGACCGGCGTGTCAAAGGGCGCGACGCTGCTGCACAGCAACGTGGTCGCCAACGTGCTGCAGAACGATGCCTGGTTGCAGCCGGCGCTGGACAAGCCGCCGAAGGTCGATCAGTTGTTCATCGTCTGCGCGCTGCCGCTGTACCACATCTTCGCGCTGACCGCCTGCTACCTGCTCGGCATGCGCGCCGGAGGCGTCAATCTGCTGATCCCGAACCCGCGCGACATGCCCGGCTTCATCAAGGAACTGTCGAAGTACCAGGTCAACAGCTTCCCCGCTGTCAACACGCTGTACAACGGGCTGCTGCATTCGCCCGGCTTCGACAAGCTGGACTTCTCCAAGCTGAAGATCTCCAACGGCGGCGGCATGGCTGTGCAGCGGCCGGTTGCGGAATCCTGGCTGAAGATGACCGGCTGCCCGATCGCCGAAGGCTACGGCCTGTCGGAAACCGCGCCGGTGCTGACCTGTAATCCAGCGACCGTCACCGAGTTCAACGGCACGATCGGAATTCCGGTGCCGTCGACCTATCTGTCGATCCGCGATGACGAGGGCAAGGAAGTGCCGTTCGGCACTGCCGGCGAAATCTGCGCCAAGGGCCCGCAAGTGATGGCCGGCTATTGGAATCGGCCGGATGAAACTGCGCTGGTCATGACCGCCGACGGATATTTCCGCACCGGCGACGTCGGCATCATGAGCCCCGACGGCTTCACCAAGATCGTCGACCGCAAGAAGGACATGATCCTGGTCTCCGGCTTCAACGTCTATCCGAACGAAGTCGAGGAAGTGATCGCCAGTCATCCCGGCGTACTGGAATGCGCGGTGATCGGCATTCCCGACCAGCGGACCGGCGAGGCGGTGAAAGCCTTCGTCGTGAAGAAGGACCCGGACGTCACGGCCGAGGACATCATCAAGTTCTGTCACACCGAACTGACGAACTACAAGGTGCCCCGCAAGATCGAATTCCGCACCACGCTGCCCAAGACCAACGTCGGCAAGATCCTGCGCCGCGAACTGCGCGACGAGAAGAAGGATCAGGCAGCAGCGTAGCGCTGCTCTCCTAACAGCATCGTTCCGGGGCGCGAGCGACGGCGCGCGCACCCGGAATGCCATGTTGTGGAGCGCCCAAGTTACCCGAGAGGCGAGATGCCGGGTTTGCTCGCGAAACGCGAGCGCCCCGGCATGACTGACTTCGAGGCTGTGGGCTCTCGCCAAATGACGAACTCGGGCCCGTCGATCGAGCCCGCAGCCGCCCGAATATTGTCAGCGTCATACCCGCAGGCTAGAACCGGTCGCACCTTTAAGGGAGAGACCGCAGATGACCATCAAGGTAGGCGACCGTTTGCCCGAAGCGACGTTCCGCGTCATGACCGACGACGGAGTTCAGACCAAGACCACCGACGACGTTTTCAAGGGCAAGAAGGTCGCGCTGTTCGCCGTGCCCGGCGCTTACACCGGAACCTGTCACAAAATGCACGTGCCGAGCATCTTCCTCAACGCCTACGCGATGAAGGACAAGGGCGTCGACACTATCGCGATCGTCTCGGTCAACGACGCCTTCGTGATGAACGCCTGGAAGCGCGACACCGACCAGCGCAACGAAGCGATCTTCCTGGCGGACGGCAATGCCGACTTCACCAAGGCGATCGGCATGGAGATGGACGGCTCGGGTTTCGGCCTCGGCATCCGCTCGAAGCGCTATTCGATGCTGGTCGAAGACGGCGTGGTCACCAAATTCAACCTCGAGCCGAACCCCGGCAAGGTCGAAGTCTCCGGCGGCGACACGCTGCTCGGGCAGCTGTGAGCTGAACTAACGATCGATGGGCGGGCGCCGAACGAACGCGGCGGCGCTCGCCCCGACTACTTACGTCATCGCCCGGCTTGACCGGGCGACCCAGTATTGTAGAGCGCAGGTTATTACTAACGGCCTCTCTGAGATACAGGATCACCCGCATTCGCGGGTGATGACGGCCAGTGGTTGGTGAAACGCCGCGGCTAACAGCCGCTCAGCACCAAGAGTCTTGCGACTACTTCACCCGGGCCTTCATCCGATTTTCCGCCAGACCGTCGCGTGCCAACTGATCGGCGCGCTCGTTTTCGGCGTGGCCTGCGTGGCCTTTGACCCAGTGCCAGCGCACCTGGTGCTGCTTCAGCGCGGCATCGAGGCGTTGCCACAGATCGACGTTTTTCACCGGCTTCTTGTCCGCCGTCTTCCAGCCGTTGCGCTTCCAGTTATGGATCCAGCTACCGATGCCATTCTTGACGTATTGGCTGTCGGTATAGAGGTCCACCGAGCACGGCCGCTTCAGCGTTTCCAGCGCCGAGATCGCCGCCAGCAGCTCCATGCGATTGTTTGTCGTTTGCGGTTCGCCGCCTTTGAGCTCTTTTTCGACGTCGCCGAATTTCAGGATGGCCCCCCAGCCCCCGGGGCCGGGGTTGCCGGAGCAGGCGCCGTCGGTGTGGATGATGACCGGCTTCGCCTCGTCGCTCATGCCACCGCTCCCGCAGCTTCGACACCGTAATCGCGGATGGTGGCGACACTTTGCTGGAAACGCAGCTTGCGGGCGTACTCCAGCGGATCCTTGGGCTTGACCAGCGCACCTGCCGGCACGTCGAGATAGTCCACCAGCCGGGTCAGCAGGAAGCGCAGCGCGGCGCCGCGCGCCAGCAGCGGCAGCGCGGCCTGCTCGGCCTCGCTGAGCGGCCGCGCACGCTGATACGCGCTCAGCAGCGCCCGCGCCTTGGTGGCGTTGAAGGCGAGGTCCGGCTCGAAGCACCAGGCGTTCAGGCAGATCGCGACATCATAGGCCAGGATGTCGTTGCACGAGAACGGGAAGTCGATCAGCCCGGACAGCTGGTCGCCGATGAAGAACACATTGTCGGGAAACAGGTCCGCATGGATCACGCCGGTCGGCAATTGCTGCGGCCAGGAGCCTTCCAGGTAGTCGAGTTCGGCGGCAATGAAATCGCGCAGCCCGGGCTGGATCTCGTCGGCGCGTGATGCCGCCATGTTGAACAGCGGCCGCCAGCCACCGACCGACAGCGGATTGGCGCGGTAGTGCGGAAAATCCAGACCGGCGAGATGCATCCTCGCCAGCGCCTCGCCGACGCCGGCGCAGTGCACGACGCCGGGGCGGCGCGGCCAGACGCCTTCGAGGAAATTGATGACCACCGCCGGGCGGCCCGACAACGTGCCGCAGATCGTGCCGTCGCGGGTCTTGGCCGGCTGCGGGCAACTGACGCCGCGCGCCGCCAGATGCGCCATCAGCGACAGGAAGTACGGCAGATCGTCCTCGGCGACGCGCTTTTCGTACAGCGTCAGGATGAAGCTGCCGCGCGTGGTGTGCAGCAGGAAATTGGTGTTCTCGACGCCCTCGGCGATGCCCTTGTAGGACAAGAGATCGCCGAGATCGTAGGGCGCGAGAAAAGCGGCGAGGTCGTCGGCGGCGACGTCGGTATAGACCGCCATGGCGTGTCCCGGTGCGCGAGGAATCGTGGCGGTTTCGTAGACCAATGCGGCCGGCTTTGAAAGGCCGGGCCGCCGGGGCCAGGCCCCTTGCCGCGCTACTCGGCGGCGGCGTCCGGGCGCAGCACGCGCGGCAGCGGGAAGAACTCGTTCTCTTCCGCGGCCGACACCGTCTCGACGCTGAGCTCGAACCGCTCGGCGAAGGCGCCCATGATCTCCTCGACGATCACCTCGGGGGCCGAGGCGCCGGCGGTGAGGCCGAGGCTGGTGATACCCTCGAACTGCGCCCAGTCGATGTCGGAGGCGCGCTGCGCCAGCACCGACACCTTGCAGCCCTCGCGCTCGGCGACTTCGCGCAGCCGCTGCGAGTTCGACGAATTCGGCGCGCCGACCACGATCATCGCGTCGACCACCGGCGCCACCTTCTTCACTGCCGCCTGGCGGTTGGTGGTGGCGTAGCAGATGTCTTCCTTGTGCGGCCCCGAGATGTTGGGGAAACGCTCGCGCAGCACCGCGACGATGCCGGCGGTGTCGTCGATCGACAGTGTGGTCTGGGTCACGAAGGCGAGATTGTTCGGGTCCTTCGGGGTGAAGCTAGCGGCGTCGGCCGCAGTCTCGATCAGCGTCACCGCCCCGGCCGGCAGCTGGCCGAGCGTACCGACCACTTCCGGATGATGCGAATGGCCAATCAGGAGGATCTCGCGGCCGCGCTTGAAATGGATCGCCGCCTCGCGGTGCACCTTGGTGACCAGCGGGCAGGTGGCGTCCACCGAGAAGAAATTGCGCTTGATGGCGTCTTCCGGAACCGACTTCGGCACGCCATGGGCCGAGAACACCACCGGTGCCGAGGTGGCCGGAATTTCCTCGAGTTCCTCGACGAAAATCGCGCCCTTGGCGCGCAGGCTGTCGACCACGTATTTATTGTGGACGATCTCGTGCCGGACATAGACCGGGGCACCATAGAGCGCCAGCGCACGCTCGACGGTGTCGATCGCCCGCACCACTCCGGCGCAGAAGCCGCGCGGCGAGCAAAGCACGATCTTCAGAGGCGGTTTGGCCAGCATTTTTACGCGATCCGGGAAGCTTGCCCACATGCCGCCGGCGGCGGCCACCGGCAACACCTCGGAGTGTTGCGAGTGTTTCGTCTTGGTCAAGGAATTGGGACGGCATTGCGGCCCTGTCAAGGCCGTTGGCGGCTGCACTTTAGCAGGACCATTGCGCGTATCGCCTCAGGCAGCATATATAGGCGCCAATTCCCGTCATCACCGATGACCCGCCTTGCCTCAGAAGTCCCAGGGGCAAGGGACAAAGGAGATTTGCCATGAGCAACGCACCGCTGATGCCGAAGGCCACCGCCGTCTGGCTGCTCGACAACACGGCGTTGTCGTTCGACCAGGTCGCCGACTTCACCAAGATGCACCCGCTCGAGATCCAGGCGATCGCCGACGGCGACGCCGCGCAGGGCATCAAGGGCATGGACCCGATTTCGACCGGCCAGCTCACCCGCGACGAGATCGAGAAGGGCGAGAAGGACCCGGAGTATCGCCTCAAGCTCGCGGAGAGCAAGGTGGTGCTGCCGCAGGCCGCCAAGAAGAAGGGCCCGCGCTACACCCCGGTATCGCGCCGCCACGAGCGCCCGAGCGCGATCCTCTGGCTGGTCCGCAATCATCCGGAACTCAAGGACGCGCAGATCATGCGTCTGGTCGGCACCACCAAGACCACGATCGCCTCCGTGCGTGACCGCACCCACTGGAACGCCGCGACCCTGACGCCGATGGATCCGGTGACGCTCGGCCTGTGCTCGCAGCTCGACCTCGACTTCGAGGTGCAGCGCGCCGCCAAGGAGAAGCCCGCCGACCAGCAATATGGCGGCGCCACCCTGCTGCCGGCCTCCGAGACCACCCGCAAGGACGAATACGAGCCGTCGTCGGGCAAGAGCGAAGACGACCTCAACGTCGACGCCGTGTTCGCCAAGCTCAAGACCATCGGCGGCAAGAAGCACGACGACGAAGACGAAGAAGGCTTCTGAGCGAGATCGGCGCCTCGCCCGCAACGAGGCGCCACGCCGCCCCACCACGACCGTCATCGCCCGCGCAGCCGGGCGACCCAGTATCCCAGAGTGCTCGCGGCTGAACGCCGACTCTCTGCGATACGGGATCCTCCGCATGCGCGGAGGATGACGACGGAAAGCGGTGCAAGCGCCCTGCTCATCGAGCCGGCGCATCACGGCGCTCACCAGGCGCTCGCGACCGACACGCCGCGCCCTCCCCACCATCATCGCCCGCTCCCCGCCATCCTCCCCGCCCCATCACCCCTGCGCCGCCACCGCCTGCCAATGCCGTTGCAGCGCTTCGTAGTACGCCTCGATCGCGGCCGCTTCCTCGGCGACCGGCCAGGCGTTGTGGCGCACGCCGACGCATTGCGTGGTCGCAGTGCGGCAGCTCCGCGCGCGGCGGCAGATCTTCAGCCCGCAGCGGCGCCAGCCGCGCAGTGAGTCCGCCATCCGCCGGCGCACCGCGCGCTTGCTGCGATCACGATCCTGGGCTCGCAGTGCTTGCCGTGTCTCGGCCTCGGCGACCGCGCGCGCCGTCTCCGCCTCCTGATCGCGCCGCGCCAAAAATTCCTCGTCGTAGAGCACCTCGACGTCGTCGACATCACCGGCCATCGGCTTCTCCTGTCTTGCTGACGATGAGTTGAAAAGCGGGCACGGCGATGCGTTGTCGGCTGTGCGCCGGCTCGGCCGTCCCGGTTGGCCTCCCTGAAGAGGGAGGCGGAGCGCCGAAAGGCGCAACTGGTAGTTAGCCGCAGGACCATCGCGCCGACACGGCGACCCGATGATCCCGCGGAACGCCTTTCGACGCTCCACCGTGGCGACTTTACACCTCAGGGCCGTGCTTCCGGGCACAGGCACGGGTAATGAAACCCGACGGATCCGGCGGGATTTCTCCGCCTTCACCTGTGCCCGTCCAGCCAACTAACAAGTGGCAGACCCCCGTAGTGGGGCCGGACGGCGACCCGAGGCGTCCCGAGTGCGCAGGGCGACGTCCACCCCACGCCCGCAGGCGCCACACCCCGCCCCGCGACGACCAGCGTCCCGGCAACGCGCCCCTCGATGGGGCGGGATACACCGGATAATAATCCTAGTTGACCAAAAATCAACCCCCTGAGGATAAAATTCTTAAACGCCAAACTCAGAGGCCTAAGTAGTCAATGAGAGTTTAGCAACAGGCCCAACCAGTCGACCAACCAACATATCCGCCGCCTAGCTGAGAGCTTCGCTCAATTTAGCTTCCCCTCAGTTCTGATAGACCGAGCGGCGTCATTGGTCCTATATTTAGAATGTCCGCTATCCGCGTTTTATCATCAGATCGCTCAGATGACTTTAGTTTGTCGTCGCAAACATATTCCAACGCTTGAGTGCATCTTCTTCCACCTGCGCACACGTACGGGTCTTTTTCTGATAGGCGCTGGAGCCTCGGCAGGATTGTCGCCGCTCGGCGCTGCTTTCTGGCGCACTTCGCCTCTACACTACCTTAAAGAAGCGCGCTCATTCGCTCCTACCGCGGCACCACGAGTTTTACTAACGCAGCGCATGATCGACCACTCTGGAATCGCAATCCAAGATGTTTTCCCTAACCGAGAGCTTCGTCCTGGCTCCAGCGAATATCCCCTTCTCGAGCGTCTGAACCGCTTACCAGACGCTTTTGCACGTGAGAATTTAAAGCACGTCCTTGCCAGAGTGAGATACTTAGCGCGAACAGAAGGGACAACCACGGACAGCTACCGCGTCTTTCACGGATTATTTCCTTCAATCATCGCCGACTACAACCACGACGGACTGGCTCGCGAATTTTGCGGACCGACCCACGCGATAGTCGAGATGCACGGCACAATACACCCACGCTATGGCTCGCCCGAATTCGGCGCTCAAATTGCGAACATGGCTGAATTCGACGTTACATTGCCCGGCGATAATTTGGTGATGGGCATCCCGGAATCATGGGCGGACGCGCAGCTGCGCCAACGACTATCTTGGGTGATGAGTAGCTCTCCCCAATATATAGCGATTATTGGCTACAGCTTTGCGAAAATGGGAAGCGGTTACGATGACGCGGTGTCACTCGCATCCTTCGTCAGGAGATTCAAACATTACCCTGGGGCAATTTTTGTTATCAGCCCGGACCCGACACAACTCTGCGAAATGCTCTCTGACGCTCTCAAGATCAGCACAGTCTATCCGGTCAAACGATACTGGAACGTGCTTGCGCATGCCTATTTAAAGATGAAGCAAGACGAGGAAAAATTTAGATCCTTGGACAACGCATACGGGTTTCTGTTCGATCGCTACGGGAGCGATCAAGTCTTTCCGATCCTCCAGCAAGTGTAGCTCGTAGGGCGGATTGGCGCACCGTAATCCGCCGCCTTCATCAACGTCGCACGTCGGCAGGTTTGGCATTCTGCGCCCCTCGCCGTGACGTGAACCACGCGGGCTCACTGCCCACGTCGCCCTCACCCCAGCCCTCTCCCGCAAGCGGGAGAGGGGGCGCGCTGCGGGTTGGGGATACTGATTGCTCGACACGTGCAGCGTGATTTTTCCGATCCACCGCGGTTCAGTTTGATCTCACTTTCGCAATTTGCACTACTAACTTTGAAGGCGGTATTGGCGCAGCTTTCGACGACATGAGGCGACAGGCGAAGCAGAACTTTAACTAGGCGTTCGGATCTGACCATGCCCGCAAGTCAAATGAATTGACCAACGGCCGCACACCGGCTACGCGCGTTCTGCGTGCTAATCACGGCACGCACATCTTAGTAGTGCACGGCAATTAGGGAGAGTAACTGATGACCAGATATTATTCCCTCAGTGCGGCCCTCGTTCTGACGTCAGTCCTTGGGATCGGGTCTGCCTCCGCCGACAGCGTGCGTGCGGTGGTCGCTCTCGACGTCAAGTCCGGGAGTTCGACTCCGCTCAAGGTCGAACAGGAAGTCGGCTTCACGCCGAAGGAAGACACCATCACGGTCGAGGTCAGCGGCTACCGCTGTACGATGGGCTCTTCGACCCAGGGCTCGGTGTCGAAGGGGTGCAACTATTCCATCGACATCACCGGCGCGGCACCGAAGGTCGTCGCCCGTGAAGCGAGCGGCGCCTGCATGAATGTGAAGCCGGGCTGCGTTGCCAAGTAGGTTCGGACGCGCGGCTGGCGGATGAGCGCAGCCTCGTCCGCCGCCTTCATCGAAGTTACGCATCGGCGGGTTACGGCTTCGGCTGACCCGCCGATGAGTTAGTCCGGACGAAACTCACTGCTCGGGGCGCCCTCACCCCAGCCCTCACCCGCAGGCGGGAGAGGGAGCAGGCTGCGGCTCGGGGTGAGCTCGCACCATTCGCCGCGACGGTTCGCTGCTACGCCAGCTTGTTGACGCCGGATGTCGTCGTCGATGCGGTCGCCGGCGGGTAGTTGGTGGCGGGGACGACGAAGGATTTGAGGCCAGACTGAACGATGATCTTGCCGGTCTTGCCGTCCTCGGTGGAGAGCTGGGCCTGGCCGAACATGATAACGTTCTTGTAGACGGTGCCTATGCCCTCGCGGGTGATGCCGTTGATGGTGGTCGAGACCTTGGCGTCCTTGCCGTCGACCGACAACACGCGGAAGCTGGAGGTGCCCTGGGTGTCGTCGGAGTGACCGCCCCAGCTGCCGACCAGCATGTTGGTCTCGGACGCCGGCTGCTGCTTCTCCAGGAACGCGCTGGCCTTGCCGCCGCCGGCGGAGAACAGCAGCGCCGCGGTCTTGCCGTTCTTGGTGCCGATCGTCACGTTGCCGAAGGTCAGCGTGCCGCCCTGGACGGTGGCGAGGCCGCGCTCGGTGCGGCCGTGATGGGTGTATTCGACCTGCGCGGTGGAGCCGCGGATGTTGACGACCTTGAAGCCGACATCCTGGCCCGTGCTGGCCCACTTGCCCTTCCACTCACCGACCAGGCGGCTGAGGCCATAGAGCCGCTCATTGGCAGGCGAGATCTGATTGGTACTGGCAGAAATGACAGCCATGGCGCACTCCGCGCCTCCGATGAAATCGCCGGCCCTCGCTGCGCCGCTGCGCCGAGAGCCTGGAAACATATGGAAACAAATCGAGCTTGGTTAATGGCGGTTAAGGAGGCGTTAACGACGCGTTAAGTGCGACGGAGCGCCGCGCCCTGCTTTGGGAGGCCGCCATCCGCGCGTCGGCCGCGGTGAGCGGCGTTTGATCCAGCGCAGGGAGATCGCGGCCGTGGGCGCGACAATGCGCGATTGAGCAGGTGATTGCCGACGAGCGGCGGGGACCAAATTGCAGGATGCTTCCGGTTGGACGGTGATCGGCGGGCAGGCCGGCTCGATGCCGGCGGCGCTGATGGCCGACGCCGAGGGGCGAGCGTGGTACGTCAAGTCGCCGCCGAGTGACGACCATGCGCGCAATGAGCTGCTCGCCAACCGGTTGTATCGACTGGCCGGCGCGTTCGTCGCGGAGGTCGAGCTGGTCCGCCGCAACGGCGCGCTGGCGGTGGCGAGCGCAGTGGTGCGCGGCGCCTCGCTCGGCGAAGCGCTGTCGGCGCCGGACGCCGGCGTCGCCGCGGCGGTGTGCCGCGACTTCGCCGTCGATGCCTGGCTGGGCAATCGCGACGTGCTGGGCGCCGACCTCGACAACGTGTTGGTCACCCGCAGCGGCGCAGTCGTGCGGATCGACCAGGGCGGCGCGCTGGCGTATCGGGCGCGCGGCGCGGTGAAGACGGATTTCGGGCCGGCCGCTATCGAATTCGACACGCTGCGCGATCCGCGCAGCAACGCGGTGGCGGCGAGCGTATTCGGCGCGATGACGCCGCACGCGCTGGCGACGTCCGTCGCCAAGGTGACCAAACTCGACACCGCCGCGATCGACATGGCGGTGCGCGACGTGCTCGGCGACACGCCGGCCGCACGGGCGATCACCGCGCTGCTGATCGCGCGGCGGGACGATCTGGCGCGGCGCGTCGAAGCCGGCGTGGCGGCGCCGCGGGCGCGGCGGCTCGCCGCCGGACTCCGCACCAGCGCGACGCATCCGCTGCAGATCGCCGAGGTCCGCGCCAGCCCGGCGCACGGCCGCATCGGCATCACCTTCTGTCCCGGCAAGCACGACGCGACGGCGCTGACCGGCGGCTGGGCGCGCGACCTCGCGGCCGATCTCGACGCCATCCGGCAATGGGGCGCCGCGCTGGTGATCACGCTGGTGGAGCCGAGCGAGCTGGCGCTGCTGCGCGTGCCGCAGCTCGGCGACGAGGTGCAGCGCCGCGCCATGCAATGGCTGCATCTGCCGATCCCGGACTATCACCCGCCGACCGCGGAGTTCGAGCGTCGCTGGGCGATCGAGGGCAGCGCCATCCGGCAGCAACTCCGCGACGGCCACGACCTCGTCGTGCATTGCAAAGGCGGCCTCGGCCGCGCCGGCATGATCGCCGCGCGGCTGTTGGTCGAACTCGGCGTGCCCCCGACCGAAGCGATCGCCAGGGTCCGCCAGGCCCGCGGCCGCGGGGCGATCGAAACGCGTGCCCAACAGGCGGTGGTCGAGCGCGCAACGGCGATGGAGTAGTTGGCGAAGATTATGCGCACCTCTCCCGCCTGCGGAGAGGTCGACGCGCGTAGCGCCGCGGGGGAGGGCTCTCCGCAGCGCGCGTCGTGAGGTCATTGCCCGGGGCGCCCCACCCCCCCCCCCCGCCCGCCG